>NZ_PGFA01000003.1:0-358362 GCF_002797555.1 Hymenobacter chitinivorans DSM 11115
GTACTACCTTCACCGGTGGGAGAGTCGGTCGCCGCCAACCTTTTTTGCCAACACCCCCTCGCGACTTCGGGCTGCGAGGGGGTGTTTTGCGTTTCACCCCCCCGCCCCGGCCGTGGAGCTCCGGGCGCCCGCTACCGGCCCCGCCGGGGTGGCAGCGCTTCGGCCCGGGAGCAGGCCGGGTAATGCCGCTGACCCAAACGGTACTCCGACGCATGGTACTCGGCCGGGAAGCGAACTGCTACGCTGCCGTGAGTGGAAATGCATTGGTTAGTGAACTAACTAATTTGCGCCCGCTACTGGGTTTTACTAGCTGGTCGATTGAGCAGGTCAAGTAGCACTCCATTAGTCCAGCCGAAGCCATCCTGCAAAGGATACTCACCGCCACCGGCTGGCAGAGTGAGGTTGATTACATTATATTTTTCCAGCAGCTTTCCGGTTTGTTGAAATACTCTGGTGTTGAGTCTTACCCAACGCGTACTGATAGTATCGGCAAGCGCAACGTGATGGTAACGGTTGAGCCCTGTAATAGCTAGATACTGCAGTGGCGCCCAGGCGTTAGGCGAGTCCCACTGCTGCCCACTCTGGCTAAGCGAAGTTTGAAGTCCCCCGTTTTGCAGAAAGCTTTTCTGCAAGCTCTCGGCTACGAGTTGGGCCTGTCGGGTGGTAGCAATTCCAAACGTTAAAGGGTATACTCCGGCTAGAGTCATAACTGCAGCGGGTTGGTTATTTTGCCAGTCGAAGTCGGTGAACCAGGCTTTTTGTGGATTCCAGCAGTATCGCAAGATGGCTTTACGACGCAGCTTTGCCTTTTTCTGCCAAGCCTGAGCTTGTGACTTATTGTGCTGCACGGCATAGCTACGCGCTATACTTTGCTCAAGTGCCGAGAGCAGACAGTTCAGGTCGACGGGCACCAGGGCGGTGGTACGGATGCTGGACAGAGTGCCAGCAGGGCCAAACCAGCGGGTGCTAAAGTCCCAGCCAGAAGCGGCAGCGGCCCGAATATCCTGGTAGACTTCCGGAGCGGGCCGGTGGCTGGCTTGGGCGGCGGCTACGTCTTCGGCATAGGACTCTTCACGGGGCTCAGCGCTGGAGTCCCAATATCGATTAAGCAACTCGCCGCCGGGTAAACGAACTACGCGCCGAATGGCGTGGCCGCGTGCCAGAGAATCAGCTCCCTGCATCCAGTAAGCATATTCCTGCAGCAGTTGCGGCTGGTAGCGCGACAATACGGTGTCGCCCTGCTCCTGGGCTAGCAGCTCCACCATGAGAGAGAAAAAGGGTGGTTGAGAGCGGGTCAAGTAGTAGGTACGGTTGCCGTTGGGCACGAAGCCGTATTGCTTGATCAGGAAGGCAAAATTATCAACCATACTGCGCACTAGGTCGAGGCGGTGGGCTTCACGTAGGCCGAGCATGGTGAAATACGAATCCCAGTAGTAGACCTCCCGAAAACGCCCGCCGGGTACCAGATATGGCTTGGGCAGGGGCAGCAGGGAGGAATACGCCGGTACAGTGCCCGTGGCCGGACGCTGCAGCACGGTCCAGAGCGTGTCGAGGTGGTGGTGCAGGCCCCGGCTCACCGTGCTGCGGTACTCGGCGGCAGTAGTTGAAGGGAGCTGAAAGTGTGCTTGGATGAATTGCCGCAGGTCGAAGCCGGGGCGTTGCTTTTCCGCATTCCAGGCCGCCAGAATCGTGGCGGGCGGCTGCAGAGGCGTGGCATCGACGAAGGTTTTGCCATCGGTGAATACGTGGCTCAGTTGGACGGCTTCAAACAAGCCCGGAAAAAGCTGGCGGGGAGTAGCAGGCCGCACTTGAGCTACGCAGGGTTGTAGCAGAAGCCAGCAGAGAGTGGAGAGCAGCAGTTGACGCATCAGAAGGCCAATAAGTACTGCTGTACGCAAAGCGCAGCCAGCTGGGCTAGTTTTCGGCTTTGCCAATAAACGCGGCTCCCCTCCCCCATCGTACCCCGTGCTTGGAGCCCAAACAAAAAGCCAGCCCGAGACAAGGCTCGGGCTGGCTTCTAAAGGAGATACTATAACAGACTAGGCGGCCTGCTCTGCGTTGAGGCGGGAGCTTTGCACGAGGGCGTAGGCCGGCTGGTCAGTAGTGGTGAGTTGGGCGGCTTTCACCTGCTTGAGAGCCCGCTGCACGGTGACGGTGCAGATCCGGTCGGCGTAGCCGAGCTCCACAACGCGCTTGGCAAGCAGAGACAGGGTTAGACGCTTGCCTTTGGCCTCGGCCTGCTGGGTGAGGCGACGCAGCAGAGTTTCGAGCTTAGGCGTAAGCTTATTGGGCGCCCCGCAACGCGGCACGGCGTGCAGATAGTCCTTGAAGCCCTGCTGGGAAAATGCCCGGCGCATGCTGTACACCCGGTCGATGCTCAGACCCAGCAGCTCCCCCGACTCCTGCACCGACAGGTCGGCAATCCAGTGCTGCAGCACCTGGGCGCGGTTGCGCTGCTGCTTGGAGAGGATATCAGAGTTGATAAAATCGGCGAGGTAAGCCTGCTGTTTGCGGGACAGGCTCAGAGAGTGACGATGACGACCCATGGACTAGTACGGACGAGTGCGGCTGGTAATAAACTCCTGGCTGAAAGGGCCTCCCGGGCCTAGTCTGCCAACCAGTATTTTTAACGGCTCGAATGTAGGAAGTTGAAAACAATTGTGCAAACGTTTGCGCAATTGTGCACATATATTCATCTTGCCGCCCCGCCCCACTCCCACCCGAGCAGCAATTAGCCGACAGTAAATTTTACAGCCCGTTTTGGCGCCTGAACTACTGGTTGATTTCGGCGGTTCTTGAAGGGCCGGCCGATGATTTAGGTCGGCCGGTTGGTTGATTTGTGCGAACTTGCCGCTTATTCCCCTGCTCTTGTGTCTACTCATCGCGCTTCCATATCCGATTTAGCTGCTCAGCTCAACCTATCCGTTTCGACGGTATCACGGGCGCTGAGTGACCATAGTCGCATCAGCGACGCGACGAAAAAGCGCGTCTGGGAGCTGGCCCGCCAGTTGAACTACCAGCCCAACCAGCTGGCCGCCGCCCTGCGCAAGGGCCGCAGCAACACGCTGGGCGTAGTGGTACCCCACATCGACGGGCAGTTTTTCGCCCTCGTCGTGAAAGGCATCGAAACCATTGCCACCCAGGCGGGCTTCAACGTGATGATCTGCCAGTCGAATGAAGACGCGGCCCAGGAGCAAAAGAACGTCGAAACCTTGCTCAACGCCCAGGTAGACGGTATTCTGCTGTCCTTGTCGCTCTCGACCCACGATTTTGGATATCTGGAAGAAATCCGGCGCCGGGGCATTCCTATGGTGTTTTTTGACCGGGTAGTGGAAAGCCAAGACGTGAGTGCCGTAGTGCTCAACGACTACCAGGGCGGCTACGAGGCCGTGTGCCACCTCATTGAGCAGGGCTGCCGGCAAATTGCCCACCTGGGCGGGCCCCAGCACCTGAATATCTGCCGTAACCGCTACCAGGGCTACGCCGATGCGCTACGTCACAACGGGCTGCCAGTAGATCCGGCCCTGGTTAATTTCAGCGACCTGCGCATTCAGGATGGGCGGCAGGGCATGGAGTGCTTGCTCAACCAGGCTCCGCAGCTCGACGCCGTGTTTTCGTGCAACGACCTGGCTTTGGTGGGCGCCATGCAAATTATTAAACGCCGCGGCTTACGCATTCCGCAGGATGTGGCCCTGGCCGGCTTTAGCAACGAGCTATTCGATTCGCTAACCGAACCCATGCTGACCTCGGTAGACCAGCGCTGCGAGGAAATGGGCCGCACGGCCGTAAAGATGCTGCTGGAGCTGATTAACGAAGGCCCGACCAAGGTGGCGCCCCGGCAAGTGGTGCTGCAGCCCAACCTGCTGATTCGGGAATCGTCATTGCGCAGCGACTTGCTGCAGGAAACCAAAGCCTAAGCGGCTCCGGGTACTTAAGAGAAGTAAAAAGCCTGGTTTAGTACGACCAGGCTTTTTTGTTTTTCAGCAAATACGGGATGGTGCGCAGGCAGAAGAGCTTGGCCTGCCGCAGGGCGCGCAACGAATCGGCGGGGGAAAGGTACCAGACGGGGAGAAAATGCATGGCGAGTGAGTTAAGTGACTAAAACCGCCGCAGCCTGGGCCGCAGCGAAAAAAACGGGGACGCTACCAAAGCTTGGTGTCGTTGATGCCCGGCGGCAGCGGCGGCAGCGCCCCGAAGCCCACCACGCACCAGCCGGCTTCCAGGCCGAAGGAACCGCCCAGCAGCACGTAGCTGACCGAGCGGAGCAGGGTGCGGCCACTGTACTGCTCGGTTTCGGGCTCGTACTCGCGCAGCAGCAGCACGTCGCCGACCTGGTAGTTTCGGTCGTTTTCGCGCACGTCGAAGGGTTTGGCGCCCGACTCGACGGCGGCAAAGCAGGCGGGCCAGGTTTTGAGCTCGTGCGTTTGGCGCGAAGTCAGGCTCCTGGGTTGGCCGGTAGATGTGTTATCAGTTTTCATGAGGAGAAGACGTTAGGGTGATACTACCGTGCGGGTCAGCGGCACTTTAGCCAACCAGCACGGGTTCCAAGTGCGCGGCGCGGACGCGGGAAGTCAGGCGCAGAGTGAGCCCCACTCCTACCAGCACCACGAACAGCGTGGCCACAATACCCAGGGCCCAGCGCAACGTCAGGGCATCGGCCAGCCAGCCGATAACCGGCGGCCCCAGCAGAAAGCCCCCGTAGCCGATGGTCGAAACCAGGCCCAGCGCCGCGGCCGGCGCCATATCAGACTGCTGGCCGGTGGCGCTGAATACCGTGGGAATAACCGTGGACAGGCCCAGCCCAATCAGCGCCAGCCCACCGATGCCCACGGCCGGGAGTGGCACCAGCAGCAGGCCCAGCAGACCAACCAAGGCCAGCAAACCGCCGGCCACCACCAGCCGCTGGGCCCCGAAGCGCAAGGCCGCCGCATCACCCAGCACACGGCCCGTGGCCATGGCCAGGGAAAAGGCTGCGTACCCGAGCGGGGCCAGGGCGGCACTGGCGTGGGTGTCCTGGACCAAGTAAATCGTGCTCCAGTCGGCCATGGCACCTTCGCCCAGCATGCAGCAAAAGGCGACGATGCCCAGCCCTACTACCAGCCGGCTGGGCCAGCGGAAACCGGCCGGCGTAGCGGCAGCCTCATTAGTTTCAGAAACTGCTTGCTCAACGGGCAGCAGCTGGGTGGCCGCGGCGCCGACCAGCAGCAGACTGACGGCGGAAAAGCTTAGCAGGTGCGTTGCATAGGACCAGTGCAGATGAGCACCCAGCGCCCCGGCGCCGGCGCCCAGCATGCCGCCGAGGCTAAAGGCCGCGTGAAACGACGACATAATGGGCCGCGGGTACCGCTGCTCCACCTGGATAGCCTGGGAGTTCATGGCTACATCAAGCAAGCCAGTAGCCGCCCCCAAGGCCAGAAACAGGGCCATCAGATGGTCTACCCTATCGAGCAACGCCAGGCCGGGAATAAAGGCGCAAAACAGCAGGGCCCCGATGGTCGTCAGGCGGCGGCTGCCGAAGCGGGGCAGCAGCCAACTGGCCAGCGGCATAGCGCCCCAGGCGCCCAGGGCATTACAAAACAACACCTGGCCCAGCTCCCGGTGCTCGATGCCGTAGTGATGCTCGAGCTCGGGCAGACGGGCGGCCCAGTTGGCGAAGAGCAAGCCGTGCAGAAAGAAAACCAGGGTTACCGCCCAGCGGGCACGGTTCGGGGAAACCGGCGCCTCCGGGCGGGGAGTCAGCATACGCGGCATAACTTGGCAGATTACGAGGGCAAAGGTAGGCCCTGTATAACGCTCTGACTACCCACAGGTTAGCCACTTGTAATACTATTTTACCTAAATTTGTCCCGAAAACGATTCCGCAAAGCATTTCTGGGTTAACAAAGTATGAAGCTCGAGTTCGAACCAATCCAGCCCTCGGCCGGCAGCTCCTTCCGGCTGCTGCATTACACGGAAGCCGAGGAAGGGGGAATCCTGTGGCATTACCACCCCGAATACGAGCTGCTCTACATTCCACAGGGCAGCGGCCGGCGCCACATCGGGCAGCACGTGTCGCGCTACGAGGGCGGCGAGCTGCTCTTTATGGGCCCCAACCTGCCCCACCTGAGCTTCAGCCACGAGCAGCACGGCCCCTTCGAGCAGGTGGTGGTGCAGCTGCGGGCCGACTTCCTGGGCGAGACTTTCCTGCAGCGGCCCGAGCTGGCGGCCGTGCAGCAGCTTTTCGTGCGCTCGGTGCAGGGCCTCTCATTTGGGCCTGATACCCGCGCGGCCGTGGGTGATGCCCTGCGCCGGATGATGGAGCAGCCGGCCCCCATTCGCCTGCTTACGCTGCTACAGGTGCTCTACACCCTGGCCGATGCTGCCGACGTGACCGAGCTGCACGCCGATATGGGCGGCTCGGGCGTGCAGGTGAAAGAGCAAAAGCGCCTGGGCCGCATCTACCAGTACATTCAGGAGCACTTTGCCGAGCCCATTACGGTGCAGGATCTGGCCGACGTGGCTAACCTGTCGGTGCCCGCGTTTTGCCGCTACTTCAAGAAGATGACCAGCCAGACGCTCACCAACTTTCTGCAGGAATACCGCATTAGTCACGCCCGGCTGCTGCTGCTGCAGGATTTGCCCATTACGGAAGTCAGCTACGCCAGCGGGTTCAACAACCTGTCCCACTTCAACCGCACCTTCCGCCGCCTCACCGGCCTGACGCCCTCGGCCTACCGGGAGCAAAAGGGCGCGGTACTGGTGAGCTAAAGACGAGCTACTTGGGCCCCTGCCCACCAAAAATGCTGAACTTTGCGGCCCGGTAACGGCCGTCGTTGCCGGCAGCCATTTTCTGGCTTCCGCTGTTATTACCAGTTGACCTACATTTCCCGCCCAAGCTCCTCCGTTCCCGTAGAAGGAGCCTACCCCCTGAACGCATTTCCCATGACAAATTCCCGGCTTGAACACGACTTCCTTGGCGAGCGGAGCATTCCCAACGACGCGTACTACGGCATCCAGACCCTGCGGGCCCTCGAAAACTTCAACATCACCGGTATTCCGCTGCGCACTGAGCCCCTGTTCGTGCAGTCGTTGGCCTACGTGAAGAAAGCTGCGGCCTTGGCCAACCGGGACCTGGGCGTGCTCGACCCCGCCATTGCCGACTGCATTGCCACGGCCTGCGACAAAGTAGCCGCCGGCCAGTACGACGACCAGTTCCTGACCGATATGATTCAGGGTGGGGCCGGTACCTCGGTCAACATGAACGCCAACGAGGTTATTGCCAACGTGGCCCTGGAGCTGATGGGCCACCGCAAGGGCCAGTACGAGTTCTGCCACCCCAATAACCACGTCAACTGCTCCCAGAGCACCAACGACGCCTACCCTACGGCTTTCCGCATTGCCCTGAGCAACAAGCTGATCGGCTACGCCCAAACCCTGGGCAACCTGGCCGATGCCTTTGCTGCCAAGGGTGAGGAGTTTCGGAACGTGCTCAAAATGGGCCGCACCCAGCTCCAGGACGCCGTGCCGATGAGCATGGGCGACGAGTTTCGGGCCTTTGCTACCAACCTGCGCGAGGAGTTGCTGCGCATTGAGGACTCGCGCCGCCTCATCAGTGAAATTAACATGGGCGCCACGGCCATCGGCACCCGGGTGAATGCCCCCGACGGCTACGCCGAGCTGGTTACCGAGCACCTGCGCACCATCACCGGCCTCGACCTGAGCCTAGCCGGCGACCTGATTGAGGCTACCTACGACACGGGCGCTTACGTGCAGCTCTCGGGCGTACTGAAGCGCACGGCCGTGAAGCTCTCCAAGATCTGCAATGATTTGCGCCTGCTCTCGTCGGGGCCGCGCACGGGCTTCAACGAAATCAACCTGCCGCCCCTGCAGCCGGGCTCCAGCATTATGCCCGGCAAGGTGAACCCCGTGGTGCCCGAGGTAGTCAACCAGACAGCCTTCTACGTCATCGGGGCCGACCTGACGGTGACCATGGCCGCCGAGGCCGGGCAGCTGCAGCTCAACGTGATGGAGCCGGTCATCTCCTTCGCCCTGTTTACCTCCATTTCGTACATGACCAACGCTTGCCGGACCCTGCGCGACAAGTGCGTGGTGGGTATTACGGCCAACGTGGCCCACGCCGAGCAGCTCGTGCGCAACAGCGTCGGCATCGTGACCCAGCTCAACCCCGTGCTGGGCTACGAAACCTCGGCCGAAATTGCCAAGGAAGCCCTACGCACCGGCAAATCGGTGTACGACGTGGCTGTAACTGAGCGGGGCTTGCTGAGTCAGGCCAAGTGGGACGAAATCTTCACCTTCGAAAACCTGATTCGGCCGCACTTTATCCAGTAGCCGCGGCTGGCTTCTGCCGCGCCAATGGGCAGCTCGTTTCGCGCGGGCTGCCCATTGGCTTTTTAAGCAGATTGCCTTCTCTGATTCCCATTACTTCGTTCCTTGTCTTTACTGCTCTTCGATGCACCTTCTCGCTTTTGGCGGCAGCCTGCGCCCCGCCTCTACCACCGGCCAGCTGCTGCGCGCCGCGGCGGCCCTGGCCCCAGCCAGCGTCCGGTTTGGCTTCTACGAAGGCTTGGCCGACTTACCCCACTTCAGCCCCGAGCTGGACGCGGAGCCGCTGCCCAGGGCCGTAACCACGCTACGACAGAGGTTGGCCGCCGCCGACGGTATTTTATTTTGCACGCCGGAGTACGCCTACGGGATGCCCGGCGCCTTTAAAAATGCCCTGGACTGGACGGTTTCCACGACCCTGCTGACTAATAAACCGGTGGCCATCATGAGTGCCTCGCCCAGTTTCCTGGGCGGCGACAAAGCCCACGCTGCCCTGCAGCTGACCCTCACGGCGCTGAATACACAGATTGTGGAAGAAGCCAGCCTGCTCATACCGGGGGTGCGCACCAAACTAAGCGCCACCGGCGAGGTAACCGATGCGGCCACCCGGCAGCAGCTGCAGCGGGTAGTGGCCGCGCTCGGGCAGGCTTGCCAGCAGCAGGGTTAGCCCAAGGCCTGGCGGCGCTGCCGCTCGTGCAGCCAACTGATGGCCTCGCCCTCGTCGCCGAAAAAGGCCACGACGAAGGGCTGCTGGTCGTAAAACTCGGGAGTACGGAAACTCGGCCCGGCCATAATAGCCTCCTTCAGGGTGGGGCTGGCCAGGTACGCCACGCAGAGCTGAGCCCCCAGCTGCCGGCCCATAGCGGGAAAAAACTTGGTGAGCAGCCACTGCGTCGTAACCGGGTCGTTGAAGCTACGGCGGCGGATATCCTGCAGCCAGAAGCGGCAGCCCGACTCCTGGCCCTGCTTTCGAAGCTGCTCATACACGGCGGGCAGCTGCTCTACGGCAGGCTGGTAGCCCCAGCGGCCCACCAGAATGTCCAGGTCGGCGCGGTAGGTCAGGTCCAGCAGGTCGGAAGTCAGGTCGGCGCTCATTGGGTGGGTTTGGGCCGCAACTTACGCAGATTCCGGCCGGGCAGCTTGCTTAGGCTTTGCGGGGCAGCTTTTTGCGGAAGCTCACCAGGGCCTGGTTGAACTCGGTGGGACTTTCAATAAGGGCATAATGGCGGCCGGGTACTACGACAACCTGCTGGTTGGGAAACTGAAACGACTTGTAATGCTCGGGGCCCACCATGTAGTCGTCCTGGCCCGAGACAACCAGCACCGGCATTTTCAGCGCGGCCGTAGCCGGCGTCAGATCCTGCACGTAGCCCTGGATGGCGGGACCCTGAAATAGCGTGGTGGCAAAGTCACGGTTGGCGGGCACGCCCTTCATCACGCGGCTCAGGCGGGCCGGCGTCGAGTCGTTGGCGTACATAAACCGGTTCATCAGCCCTTGCTGCCCCAGCAGGCCCATCACCATGCCGAAGCGCTGGGGCAGGGGCGCGGCCGGGTCCAGGGGCGGGCGGCTGGCTTCGGGCAGCAGCTTATAGCCGTTGGCGGCGGTGCTTTCCATGGAAGCGGGCAGGTTCAGGATGCTGTTGACCAACACCAGGCCCTGCACCCGCTCGGGGTATTTGCTGGCGTAGGCCGTGGCAATGATGCCGCCGAAGGAGTGCGACATCACCACCCACTTGTCGAGGTGAAGCTGCTGGCGCACCTCTTCCAGGTCCTGCACCAGCCGCTCAATGGCGTAGTTTTTCGCGGGGTCGGAGGCCGAGCGGCCACTGCCGCGCTGGTCGAGGTAAATCATCTGGAAGTTCTGCTCCAGCGTTTTGCCCGCCAGGGCCTCAATGGCGTAGCTGCCCGAGCCGGGGCCGCCGTGCACGAACACGCAGGGCAGACCCTTGCCGGCCACTTTGGTGTAGAGCTGCACGCCATCGGTGGTGGTAATAGTGGGCGTGCCGTTGGCCAGGCCGGCTGCTTTTTGCTGGGCGGGAGCCGGGTTGGCGGTGGCCCACATAAGGAATACGACCAGAAACCAGGCCCGCAGGCGGAGTTGAGAAGAAGCAATTGACATTCGGATAGAAGAATAGATGGCGAAGAAGCTGGGGCTGAATATAGGAATTCCCTATAGTCTCTTCGCTGCTATTCAGCTGCTTCTGGTCTAGTTAGCCTGTAGCTTTCCGTTCTAACCCTGGGTTTTGCCCTTCAAATCCCAGTGGCTCGACAAGACCTGCTGGGTACCGGGCTGCCGCTTGATAGTGCGCACGTACCGCTCGCCGGCAATGGCGCCGTTGGGTTTGCGTCGGCCGATAAAGAGCATCACCGGCTCACCCTGGTCGTTGGTCACGAAGGTGATGTCGTGCCCTTTAAATACGTCGTCGATGCGGGTAGAGGGCTCGTAGAGCTTGCTGAGCTTCTGGTCGAGCTGAGGGTGCAAGGGCATGGCGGGTACTGCGTTGGTGCAGCCCGTTCTACGGCCGGCGCGGTGAGTGAGGTTGGCTGGCGGCGGGCCCTGAAACGCAAAAAAGGCGTTTCGGATAATCCGAAACGCCTTTCTAGGTGAAGTGGTGAGTTTTTTGTTCGGCTAGCGCAGAGCGGCGCAACTAGAACGACAACTCACCAGTTCACTAGTTCACCACTTCACAGTTACCAAATCTTGGCGCGCTGGTTTTCGGCGCGGACCATCTTGCCTTCCTTGCAGCCGAAGGCCTCGTAGAACTGGGTCATGTTCTGCAGGGGGCCGTTGGTGCGGTACTGGGCCGGGGAGTGCGGGTCGGTGAGCACCTGCTGACGCAGGTATTCGGGGCGGGCGTTGGTGCGCCACACCTGGGCCCAGCTCAGGAAGAAGCGCTGCTCGGGCGTGAAGCCGTCGTAGTTGGGGCGGGCGTTGGCGCCGTACTTTTTCTCCAGTTGCTTTTCCAGGGCCGAGTAGGCCAGGGCCAAGCCGCCGAAGTCGGCCAGGTTTTCGCCCATCGTGAGCTTGCCGTTCACGAACACCGAATCCAGGGGAGAGAAGGCCGAATACTGCCCGCCCACCATGTCGGCGCGCTTGGTGAAGTTGTCGGCGTCTTCCTTGGTCCACCAGTCGCGCAGGTTGCCTTCAGCATCCGACTGCCGGCCCTGGTCGTCGAAACCGTGGGTGATTTCGTGGCCGATTACGGCGCCCATGCCACCGTAGTTGACGGCGTCGTCGGCTTTGGGGTCGAAGAACGGGGGCTGCATGATACCGGCCGGAAACACGATTTCGTTCATCGACGGGTTGTAGTAGGCATTCACCGTGGGCGGGGTCATGCCCCACTCGCCGCGGTCAATCGGCTTGCCGTACTTGCTCACGTTGTCCTTATACTCCCATATGCGGGCGGCCATTACGTTCTGCAGGTACGACTCGCGCGACATATTCAGGGCCGAGTAGTCTTTCCACTTGTCGGGGTAGCCGATTTTGACGGTGAAGGCGTTCAGCTTCTTCAGGGCTTCGGTCTTGGTGGCGGCGCTCATCCACTCCAAACCTTGGATGTGCTCGGCCATGGCCGACTTGATGTTGCCGACCATTTCCAGGGCCTTCTGCTTGGTTTCGGGCGCAAAGGCCTTGTCCACGTAGAGCTGGCCGAAGGCTTCGCCCAGGGCGCCGTCGGTGGCGCGCAGCATACGCTTCCAGCGGGGCTGCTGCACCTTGGCGCCGGTCAGCACCTGGTTGAAGCGGAACGACTCATCCACGAAAGCCGTGGGCAGAGCCGATGCGGCCGAGTTCGTCACGTGCCAGCGCAGGTAGGTTTTCCAGTCATTCAGCGGCTCTTGCTTGAGGGCCGTGCTGGCTTCCTTCAGGAATTCGGGCTGCCCCACAATAACTTCCTTGGCCGAGCCCAGGCCCACTTGCTGCAGCAGGCTGGTTACGCCCAGGTTGGGAAATTGCTGGTTGGCCTCAGCCACCGTCATCTTGTTGTAGTTGGCGTAGGGGTCGCGCAGGGCCACGCGGTCCTTGCTGGCTTTGGCCAGCCGCGTTTCCAGGCGCATCACGGTGTTGGCGTTCTTGGCGGCGGTGGCTTCGTTGTCGCCGAGCTGCCGGAACATGTTGGTCAGGTAGGTCAGGTAGGCCGTGCGGATCTGCTTGGAGCGCGCATCGTCCTTGAGGTAGTAGTCCTTGTCGGGCAGTGTCAGGCCGCCCTGCGACATATAGACGGCGTACTCCGTGCTTTTCTTGCGGTCCTGGCGTACGCCCAGGCCCAGCACCGAGCGGGTTTGCAGCATCTGCTGGCGGCTCAGGGCCGTCTGCAGGCCTTTCAGGTCCTTGATGGCGGCAATGCGGTCCAGCTCGGGCTTCAGATACTTCAGGCCGGCTGTATCAATGCCCACCGAGTCCATGGCCGTGGCGTAGTAGTCGCCCACCTTCTGCAGGTTCGAGCCCTTGGGCGCGGTGCGGTTGGCGGCGGCATCGTTCAGAATCTGCCGCATGACGGTCTCGTTCTGGTTGATGAGCTGGTTCCAGGAGCTCCAGCGCGACTCGGCGGCGGGCACCGGGTTGTTCTTAAGCCAGGTCCCGGAGGCGTACTGGAAGAAGTTGTCGCAGGGCGACACCGACTTATCGATGTTGGACACATCCAGGCCCACACCGGGTACGGAGGGCAGGGAGCCGGGCGCCGCGGTGGTCGTGGTCGAGGCCGTGGCCGTAGCCGTAGCCGTAGCATCGGCAGCCGGGGTGGTGGCCGTGGCAGCCGGAGTGCTGGCGGCGCAGCCCGCCAGGGTAAGGCCGGCGGCGGTGCCCAGAGCACCCAGAGCGAGTAAAAGTTGGTTTTTGTTGGTCATTATGCAGATGTATGGGAAGGCAGAAAAAAGGCCGCTACCCCCGAGCGACAACCCAGGAGCCGGCTTGGTTCCGGTACGAGCAGCTCCGGCGGTCGTAATCGGGGGAGAAACCCCAAAAACCGACTGCTGGCGCGCGTCGCGCCAAAGACAGCGCCGCAAGCTCGGGGCTGCATGGCCCCGATTATCTTTGCCGACGGCTCCTTAAATATAGTATCCGCCTGATTACGACCAATCCCCATGCAGATTATCGACAAAGTAGCTTGGCTGCACCTGCACCAGGGCCTGGTGCTGAGCACCCGCAGCCGGGGCAAAGACCGTTACTACTTTCCCGGTGGCAAGCGCGAAGCTGGCGAAACCGACGCCCAGACCCTGATTCGGGAAATCCGGGAGGAGCTGACCGTGACGCTCACGCCGGAGAGTCTGCGCTACCTGGGCACCTTCGAAGCCCAGGCCCACGGCCACGCCGAGGGAGTCTTGGTACGCATGCTCTGCTACGCCGCCGACTATAGCGGTACGCTGCAGCCCGCCGCCGAAATTGCGGAACTCGCCTGGCTCACCTACCAGGACCGCCCCCGCGTATCGGCCGTCGACCAGCTGATTTTCGACTGGCTCCGCGAGCAGGGCCAGCTCGCCGACTAGCTTCGCCGGCCCCTACCGAATACCCCCGAGGCTACCCGAGTTGCCAGAAAAAGGACCCCAGTAACCAGCTTGGCCACTCGGGTTGCCGATTCGGCGACTTGAGTGGCCAAAAAGAGGGCCGGAGTCGCTGAATTAGCAACTCCGGCCCTCTTTTTGGCTACCCGGGTGGGCGGCTGGGGTACTCGTGGGGCGCGACCCGGCGGGGGCGGACCACGCCCTTACTTGTGGCGCTTGGCGCGGGCGTACTGCACGGGCCACTCCACATCCACACCTAGCTCCTGGGCGGCGTGCAGCGGGAAGTTGGGGTCGCGCAGCATCTCGCGGGCCAGCAGCACCAGGTCGGCCTGCCCGCTGGCAATGATACTCTCGGCCTGCTGGGCGGAGGTGATGATGCCCACGGCCCCGGTCAGGATGTCGGCCTCTTTTCGGACCCGCTCGGCAAACTCCACCTGGTAGCCCGGGCCCACCGGAATTGGGGCGGTAGGCACGTTGCCGCCGGTCGAGCAGTCAATCAAATCCACGCCGTGCTCCTTGAGCAGGCGGGCCAGGGCCACGGAATCCTCGGCGGTCCAGCCACCCTCGGTCCAGTCGGTGGCCGAGATGCGCACGAACAGCGGGTACTCGGCCGGCCACTCGGCGCGGGTCACGTCCACGATTTGCAGCAGCAGGCGGCAGCGGTTCTCAAACGAGCCGCCGTAGCTGTCGGTGCGGGCGTTGCTCAGGGGCGAAAGGAACTCGTGGAGCAAATAGCCGTGGGCCGCGTGGATTTCCACCACCTGAAAGCCCGCCGCCAGGGCCCGCAGCGTGGCGGCCCGGTAGTCGGCAATAACCTTATCAATGCCGGCCTGGTCGAGGGCCAGGGGCTCGGGCTGCCCGGCGTGAAACGGCACGGCGCTGGGCGCCACGGTTTGCCAGCCGCCTTCGGCTTCGGGCACTACGCCGTTGCCTTTCCAGGAAGTGAAGGTGCTGGCTTTGCGGCCGGCGTGGGCCAACTGAATCCCGGGCACGGCCCCGTGCTCGGCCAGAAAGTTGGTGATGCGCTTGAGGCCCGGTAGGTGCTCGTCGCTCCAGATGCCCAGGTCGTCGGGGGTGATGCGGCCCTCGGGCGCCACGGCCGCGGCCTCGGTGATGATGAGGCCCGCCCCGCCCACGGCCCGGCTGCCCAGGTGCACCAGGTGCCAGTCGTTGACGAACCCGTCGCGGCTGCTGTACATGCACATCGGCGAGACGGTGATGCGGTTTTTAATCGTGAGGCCGCGAATGGTGAGCGGCGTAAACAGACTGGCCATAAGTATGCAGGGTTGAGTAAGTAGCCTAAACTGAATTGGGAGGGCGCGGGTTTTGGTGGCAGACCAGCCCCAGCCCCTACTCTACGATTATACCGTACTTATCGACCAGGCCCAGCAGGCCCGTAAGGGTGAAACGGGCCTTGGTGAGAGTGTTGCCGTCGGGGTCGATGCTGAACTCGGAGGCGGTGGTAAAGTCGGTGCCCGTGAGCTGGGTGCTGCGAAACACGGTGCCGCGCAGGGTGCAGTCCGCAAAGGCCGCCTCGGTCAGGTCGGCGCTGGTGAAGTCGGCATCGGTCAGGGAGCAGCCCACAAAGCGGGTGTTGCGCAGCTTTTTGCCGAAGAAGGAAGCGTAGTGCAGCTGGCAACCCTGGAAGTGTACTTCGAAGAGAAAGTCGCGGCAGGCGGCAAACTGCACGCCCGAGAGCTTGCAGTCGGCAAAGGCCACGTTCTGCAGGCTGGCCCCCGCCATGGCCGCCGAGGCGAGGTTGCAGCGCTCGAAGAGGCAGTCGGCAAACCGCAGCTGCCCGAGCTGGGCCCCGGAAAAGTCGCAGCCGATGAAGTGGCACTGCTCAAACTCAGTGTCGGGGTGAGCGGCCAGGGTGCGGGCGTCCCAACGCTCAAAGCGGTTTTCGGCGGGAAATACGGTGGGCCGACCGGCCGGCTTGGCGCGACGCTGCTTCATGGCAAGAGGGAGTTCAGACGATATAGTAAGGAGGAAAACCGGGCTAAGGTTGCTGCTGCAGCCAGCGGATGGCCTCGCCTTCCTCCACGAACCGCTCCCCCAGAAAGGGCCGGCCGTTGAAGTAGGCGGCCGGCGGAAAGGCGGCGTCGGCGTCCTGGTCGCGCAGGGTTACGGGGGCCAGCAGGTAGGCCAGGTAGGTGCGCTGCTGCAGGCGGGGCTGGAGCAGGGGCAAAAACGAGCTGAGCATCCACTGGGCCCCTTCTCGGTCGGTGTTGAAGCGGCGGCGGCCGTCGAGTAGCCAGTGGCGGCAGGCGTGGGCGGCGGCGTGCTCCAGGATGAGCAAGTAGCCCTGCTGCATTTCGGCCACCGAAATCAGGCGCTGCCAGCGCACCACGAGCAAGTGCAGGTCGGGCCGGTAGGTGAGCGTCAGAAAATCGGGCAGGAGCGGCAAGGGCATGGGCGGCGGGTAAGCGGGCAAAGCTACGGCCACCGGCTGCAAGTAGTAACCCCATCGGGAAAATTTAGCCGTGGCCCCGAAAGCAAAACAGGCACGAGGCAAAGCCCCGCGCCTGTAAACAAGCGGGTTGAGCCCAGATGACCCCAACCACTACTTGCCCGGACTGGGCGCCGAAGCGCCGTATACCTTGAGTTTTCTGCTGAAAACACCGTTGTACCGTAGCGCAGCAGCTGGCAGAACGCTGCCCCGGCACGGCAACGGTGGTACCCCAATATTCCTGCGTTTGCCGAGCCCGCGCAATACCTACATCTAGGTATTTTACCAGCCGGGGCCCCGCTCCGCTTCCCTTTCCGCCGACGTTGAGGTGCCGGCCGCCACAACGCCATAATTACATTTTAGCGGGTGGCTGCTTGCTGCAGGCTATTTGCGCTACTCCGACTCCCAAGCAACAAGCCGCAACCAGCCAGTTATTTACCTTCAAAAATTACAACTTATTCTAAATAACGGCTTGCCATTTCTTCAGAATAATCCAATAAACTTGTAGTTCAGTCGAAAGACTGGCCGGCCCGCAAACCGGCGGTTTAGCGTCTTACCTGCCAAGTTGGATTTGTGAAGAAATTACTGGCCCTAGTGCTGGGGCTGCTGGCGTTTCCCGCGCTGGCGCAAACGGGGGCCTCTACGCCGCAGCTGGCCCACTGCGACGCCGCCATTGAGCAGTTTATGAAGCGCTGGAAAATTCCGGGGGCTTCGGTGGCCATCAGCCGGCAGGGCAAGCTGGTGTACTGCCGGGCCTTTGGCTACGCCGACCTGGCCCGCACCGAGCCCATGCGCCCCTCCCACCTGCTGCGGGTGGCCAGCGTGTCGAAGCCCGTGACGGCCACGGCCATCATGAAGCTGGTGGAAGAAGGCCGGATTGATTTGCAGCACAAAGCTTTCGGCCCCGAGGGGTATTTGCAGTCGGCCTACTACAGCAGTGCCATTCAGGACGGGCGGATTTACGACATCACCGTGCAGCAGCTGCTCGAGCACAGCGCCGGCTGGAACCGCAACAACGGCGTGGACGGCTACAACACCTCCGACCCCATCGACTTCCCGCTGCACGTGGCCGACGCGCTGAGCGTGCCCAACCCCGTGGGCGACTCCACCATGGTGCGCTTTCTGCTCAGCAAGGGCCTCGACTTCAAGCCTGGGGCCCGCTACGCCTATTCCAACGTGGGCTACCTGGTGCTGGGCAAGATTCTGGAGCAGGTAACCCGGCAGCCCTACGAGGCCTGGGTGCAGCAGCACATCCTGGCCCCGGCCGGGATTCACGAGGCGCACCTGGGTCGTAACCTGCTGGTTAATAAGGCTGAGCGCGAAGCAGAGTACTTCAGCAAGGACCACCGACTTTCCTGCTACGGCAACGGCAAAGAAGTGCCGGCGGCCTACGGCAGCTGGAACATTGAGGCCATGAATGCCCACGGCGGCTGGCTGTTTACCGCCCGGGACCTGGTGCGCTTCCTGCTGGCCACCGACGGCAACCCGGCCCAGCCCGACGTGCTGACTCCCGCCACTCAGTCCCAGATGATGGAGCCATCCGACAACAACCGCCACTACGGCAAGGGCTGGATGGTAAGCAAAAAAGTGAACTGGCACACCGGCAGCCTCGACGGCACGGCCAGCTGCGTGGCCCAAACGGCCGACGGCTACACCTGGGCCATTCTGCTCAACAGCCGCGCCAACCCCAACCGGTTCTGGAACGACCTGGAAAAACTGGGCTGGGAGTGTGTGGAAGGCGCCACCGAATGGCCTACTCAGGACTTTTTCCCTCCCGCTCAGAATGCCGCCGCCCTGCGGAGCAAGGTAACTGAGCCCACCGCGGCTAGTCTGCGCTGGACCAATGGCAACGGCAGCCGCCGCCTGGTGGTGGTGCGGGAAGGCAGCCCCGTGGAAACCCTGCCCCACGATGGCACCAGCTACGCCGCCGACGCCGCTTTCGGCCACGGCTCGGCCCTGAGCAAGGGAACCTACGTGGTGGCCGCCAGCCCCGACAGCGCCGTGACCATCCGGAATCTGACGCCCAACAAGACCTACTACGCCCGGGTGGTGGAGTATTTTCAGAACGACACCACCGGGCAGCAGGCCATGTACGCCCTGGATGGCAACCCCACCTGGCAGTTTCACACGCCCGCCGCGCCGTCGTTGCTGGCCAAGCTGGGCCGCACGAGCGGTAAAAAGTCTGCCGCGACGAGCCGCCCCACCAAGAGCAGCACGGCCAGCAAGGCGGCTGGTAAAAAGCCGCTGCCCGCCACCAAGCCCGCCGCCGATGATGCCGCCGGTTCTCAGTTGAGCAAGCAGCACTCCAAAGGCTGGAGCTGGCTGAAATGGTTTGCCCGGGCGTAAACGAGCTTACGCCGGGCCAAGTAAGCTGAAGCCGACTGGTCGGGCCGGCGGCCACGGCCGGTTTCTAGGAGTAGTTGGGCGGATAACCGGCGCCAAAGTCCGGCTGAGGCGTGTACTTTGCGTACTGCAGCCAAACACGACTTCGGCTGCGGTACCTGGTCGGGCCATGGCCCGGCTGGCTGTTCGCCTCAACTATCTATCTATATGACACAAATTCGCACGGGCCTGCTGGCCTACGGTATGTCGGGCAAGGTTTTCCACGCCCCGTTTGTTGCCACCCATCCCGGTTTTGAGCTGGCCGCCGTCACGGAGCGCAGCCGTAAGGAAGCCCAGCAGCTCTACCCCGGCGTGACGAGCTACGACAGTGTGGAGGCCCTGCTGGCCGACGACAGTCTGGAGCTGGTGGTTGTCAACACGCCCAGCAATACCCACGCCGACTTCACCCGCCAGGCCTTATTGGCCGGCAAACACGTGCTGCTGGAAAAGCCCGTGGCCACTTCGCCCGAGGAAGTGCGGGAGCTGTGGGGCCTGGCCCGGCAACAGGGCAAGCACCTGCTGGCCTACCAGAATCGCCGCTGGGACAGTGACTTTCAGTTGGTTAAGCAAGTCATTGAGGGCGGGCAGCTGGGGCGGCTCGTGGAGGTTACCTTTCGCTACGACCGGTTCAAGACCACGCTCAACCCCAAGCCTTTTAAGGAAACGCCCCTGCCCGGCAGCGGCCTGGTCTACGACCTGGGCCCCCACCTGCTCGACCAGGCCCTCAGCCTGTTTGGCCAGCCCCTGAAAACGCGCAAAACCACCGGCCGCTTCCGCGCCGGCACCCAGGTCGACGACTATTTTTCTATTCAGCTGCTGTACTCGGGCTTCACGGTTACGGTGGCTTCGGGGCTGCTCATTGCCGACCCGCTCCCGGCCTTCGTGGTGCACGGCACCCAGGGCAGCTTCCGCAAAAACCGCAGCGACGTGCAGGAAGCCCAACTGCTGGCCGGCCTCTCGCCCCTGGCCCCGGAATACGGCCTCGAGCCCGCCGACCAGGCCGGCACCCTGACCATTGCTGGCGGCAACGACGTGAAAACTACCACCGTACTGCCCGCCGCTAAAGGTGACTACACGGGCTTGTTCGAAGCCGTGTACCAGACCATTCGCCACGATGCGCCCTACCCCATCCGGGAAGAGCAGCTGCTGTGGCAAAACGAAATCCTGGCCCAAACCGACGACCTCTGGACGGTGTAAGCCTTTGGGCAGGAAGCCTACACCTGCTTCGGCCGGTCTAGCTTACTGGCCGGGTATTGCGGGTCCAGCTCCCGCAGGGCGTCGCGCAGGGTTTTGGCCACGACATATGCTTTGTACCAGTTCTGGTCGGCGGGCACTAGGTGCCAGGGGCAGCTGTCGGGGTTGCAGTGCCGGAATACGTCTTCGTACACGGCCCGGTAAAGCGGCCATTTCAGGGCTTTGGCTTCGTCGCCGGCCTCGTACTTCCACTGCTTGGCCGGGTCGTTGATACGCTCTTGCAGCCGCTCGCGCTGCTCGTCTTCCGATACGTGCAGGTAAAACTTAAGCACCGTAGTGCCAGCCTGCTGCAGCAGCTTCTCGAAGGCATTGATGGCCGTAAAGCGCCGCCGGGCCTCCTCGGTGGTTATCAGTTGCTCGACCCGGGTAATGAGCACGTCCTCGTAGTGGGAGCGGTTGAAGACCTGAATCATGCCGTGGCGCGGCACCTGCTGATGCACCCGCCACAGAAAGTCGTGGGCCAGCTCCTCGGTGGTCGGCTCCTTGAAGGAGTGCACCCGCACGCCCTGCGGGTTGAGGCCGCTGAAGACCTTACGAATCAGTCCGTCCTTGCCGCTGGCGTCCATGCCCTGCAAAATGACGAGCACGCTGCGGCGGTTTTCGGCGTAAAGCCGGTCCTGCAGCTCCACCAAGTCTTGCCGGATTCGCTCGGTTTCCCGCTGGGCGTCGTCCTTGTGCACGTGGTGGGGTGCCCGGCTGGCCAGGGTCAACAAGTCAAAGGCGGCAGAATCTTTCATGCGCGGATTGAGGTAACGGTTCGGCTCTCTATACGCACCCGGCCGGCCCAGGGCTAATTGCTGGCTTGTTAGGCCTTCAATCGGGTAGTAAAAGCTGCAAGAACGACTTTTTACGACCTGAAATTCAGCCACAATGGCCGGAATGCACCGGGTGGCGGAGCTTAAAACCGCCAATTTGACCGTAAGCAGGCCTGCACGGGTCTTGATTCAGGTTGGTACAGCATTTGTATTTGTGCTGTCAACCAAGAAAGGAAACCAGCCATGAATCTGATTAGCAAAGAGTTTATTCGCAACATCGCCCCCCAGCTCGACCTGCTCAACACCTTGGGTGGCGGCACGGCCCAGGCGGTAGTGCGCGTGGATAAGCGCGAACAGGGCGTGGTCGTGCGGGTAGCCATTCCGGCCGTAAGCCCCGAAAACTTCCACGTCGTGCTCGACAACACGCGCCTGACGGTGTACTGTGAGTACCGCCATAAGCCCGAGGACCAGGTAGCAGCCCCGCTGTTTGCCCAAACCCTGGACCTGCCCGCCAACCTCGACCTGAGCCGCATCGACGCCGTGCACAAAGGGGGGGAGCTACAGGTGCGCATTCCCTTCAAGGATGCCGCCGCTCAGAAGCGCGAAATCGAAATCAAGCAGCGCTAGGAATCTGCTCCTGCTGCATCGTTCATACCGTCGGGGCCGACCGACACCATTGTTCCACTTGGCCACTGCCTTCCGCAGTGGCTTTTTTATTGCCTGGCGGACCCGCGGGTAGTTAGCCAAACAGCGGAATCAACAGTACGAAGCCCAGCAGCAGCGACAGGTAAAACCAGCCCATCACCTGCCCGCGGTAGCGCCGCGGCAGCCGGTTGCTGAGCACCAGCACGGCCGCCACCACCAGGGCCAGGTGCAGCAGCAGAAATACCACCGTCTTGACCCAATTGCTGACGATGGTGTTTTCGGGTTGAAACTGGTCGGTCATGCCCAGGCCCGAGGTGAGCCAGCGCAGCAAGTAATACGCCACGGTTTCAAACGCGACGAACAACACGGCCCCGAGCAGCAGCGCCCCGGGCCCGGACTTTTGGTTGATTTCAGCCATTGCAGCCCCAAGCTACAAAAACAAGTCGGCCAGCCGGATATCCGACTGGCCGACTGGGCATCGTGGGCTGGCTACGGCTGCCGTTATTTCTTGCCGTTGGGCTTACGGTCAAAAGTCAGGGTAACGGCGCCCGAGGGCTCGGTGGTAGCCACCGTGTTGTAGGTCGCGCCCTTGGTGGGCCCTTCAGCTACTTCCACGTAGGTTGAGTTATAAACTACGCGTTGGGCGGGCCGCTGGCCCTCGGGCACCGTGCCGCGCCAGATGGCCGATGAGTTGCCGCTGGGCGTTACGATGAATTTCTCCTGGGTCATATTTACGCAGCCCGTGCTGGGCAGCGTAGAAAGGCCCAGCAGCGTATTGGTCATGCACACCGAGCGGTCTGTTTTCAGCACGTAGGCTCCGTTACCGTTCTGGACGGCGGCGCCAATCTTTTTATTCTGGGCCTGGACCGAGCTACCGGCAATGACTAAGCCGGCAAAAAGTAGGGCGCTGAAGAAGTTGTGCGTGCGGTTTTTCATGTAGAAGGGGTGGGAGAGTGAAGGTATTTCCTTGTCTTGTCCAACGCTAGCCAAGAACTGTACCAGGAAATTTGCCTGCTATACTCTCCCGCTCCCGTTTAGTTGCCCGCTAGGGTAGCTGCCGGCCCAGGATTTCGGCCGTCCGGGCCCGCACGTACAGATCTTCCACCTTAGCCCGGGCCCAGGGCGTACGGCGCAAAAACGTCAGGCTGGACTTAACGGACGGATTGACCGAGAAGCAGTTGATGCGGATTCGCTCGTCGAGGCCGGGCCAGCCGTAGCGGGCCACTAGGTACTCCAGAATCTGGGCCAGTGTGACGCCGTGCAGCTCCCGAATAAGGTGGCCGGATTCGTCGCGAACATCGTGGGGATTGGGCTGGGACATAACAGAAGAAGATAAGCGGCAGGAATTGCAAAGGTGCTCAAAAGCGTGGGCATCTGCGCCGGTTGGGGCTCCCAGCCCCTCCGCAAGCAGGTTTTTGCCGGCCACCGGGCATCATTGGGCCCGGGTTGTTCGTTACCTTTGGCATGGCAACTCTCATGAATAAATCTTCCCGACCTGTTTCGCGCCGCCGCGCTACTCCCTGGCGCCGCTATCTGGGCCTGGCCGTGCTGGCCCTGGGAATCGTGAGCGTGGCCCTGTACCTGCGCTACCAGCGCCAGATTCACCGCTACGCCCGCCGCGCTTACGCCAGCTTTACCTTCGGTCAGCTCACGGGCCGCGAAAAAACGCCCATGCTGGCCGGCTACTCGGTGCACGGCATCGATGTTTCGTCTTATCAAGGTAAAATTGATTGGCAAACCGTAGCCGAGCACAACGTGCGCTTTGCCTTCATCAAGGCCAGTGAGGGGGTAACCCTGCGCGACGCCCGCTTCCAGCGCAACTGGAAGCAGGCCCGGGCCGCGGGCATTTACCGGGGCGCCTACCACTACTTTCAGCCCAACTACGACGGGGCCAAGCAAGCCAACCTGTTCACGCGCACCGTGCCCCTGGCGGCCGGCGACCTGCCGCCGGTGCTTGACGTGGAAGCTCCCGAGTTTCACGACGTGGCCGTGATGCGCCGGGGCGTGGGCACCTGGCTGCGGCTGGTGGAGCGGCATTATGGCGTGAAGCCAATTCTGTACTCCAACTACAGCTTCTACAAGCGCCACCTGGCCGGGCACTTCGACGACTACCCGCTCTGGCTGGCTCACTACGAAGTGGAAAGCCCCCAGCTGCCCCGCGACAAGTGGATAATCTGGCAGCACAGCGACGAAGCCTACGTGCCTGGCATCCGCGGTACGGTCGACTTTAACGTGTTTCAGGGTAACTTCGAGAATCTGCTGGCCTTGCGGATTCCAGCCGCCCGGCCGACCAGGCCCGGTAAACCTCACTAACTTAGTCTGGATGACTGTAGCCTTATTTCGCGGTTCTACCGCCCTGCTGCTGGTTGTTGCGCTGCTGAGCAGCTGCGGCGGCAGCAAAAACGCCTTTACTCAGTCGGGTGGGGCCTCGTACTACGCCGATAAGTTCGACGGACGTAAAACGGCCAGTGGCACTACTTACCGGCCCAACAAGCTCACGGCCGCCCACAACACCCTGCCCTTTGGTACGGTGGTCAAGGTCACGAACCCGCGCAACCACCGCTCGGTTAAGGTTACCGTAACCGACCGGGGACCGCACGCCAAGGGCCGCGTCATCGACCTTTCGCGCAAGGCCGCCCGTAAAATAGACATCGTCGACGCCGGAGTGGCGCCCGTGCAGCTCAAAGTGGTGCGGGCCGCGGGTCGGCGCTAAGCGTTTCCTCTCACTTTCTTTAACTCCAGCTGCTGCCGTATGCGCATCCGCAAAAAAGTAAAATGGCTTCAGCCGGCCGAAGCCGACCGGTTTACATCCCTGAGTGCCTTCGTCAAAGCGGCCGAAGCCCAGGGCTGGACCGAAGCCGAAATCCAGTTCGTCATCAACGAAATAGTGGAAGCCCGCGACGAGGTCGAAGTCCACGAAATCTTCCGGGACTACAGCCAGGTTTAGTCCCCAAAAAAGCTCCGCGGCAGCCTGCCGCGGAGCTTTTTTGTGAATGAAAGCAAACCAGCCAAGCTAGTTTTTACGCTTGACCTTGGCCTTGCCCTTGCCATTTTTGGCCATCATCATCAGGCTGTCCTGCTCGGCCTTCATGGCTTTGGTAGTCAGCCGGCCGCTGAGCGACATCATGTCGCCCTCCTGCAGGGTTACGGTGCTGCCGTCGGGCTTGGTCACGGTGCCGTCGGCCATGATTTTGGTGCCGTTGGTCAGGGTCGTGGCGTCGGCCAGGGGGGTGGTGTGGCCCTGCTGGGTTACCAGCACTTTGCCTTCCTGCATCACCACGCCGTCTTTGAGCGTCACGCCTTCCCGCACCACAACTTTTTGCTTGGGTGCCACGGCCCGGCGGGGCGCTACTTTGGTTTGAGCCTGGGCGGCAAAGCCGGCGACGGCCAGCCCGAGCGTCAACAGAAATGAGAAACGAAGCTTCATACGTGAGCCATTAAAGTGAGAGAGGTAGAGCTTGGTAGCGGTAGTGTAAAATACAAAAACCTGGCGAAAGTTCCGGCCCCGCCCGCAACAACCAACTTTTACCGGCTGGCGTTAAAAACAACTTCTCTTGTCCTTCGTCCACTCATTCCCTTACGTCAAGCTCCACCACATGACCAATCAGCCAACGACCCCGAACATTTACGCCGAGTTCAAGCAGCAAGTCAATATGACGGCGGCGGAGCTGGAAAAGTGGCTTACAACGGAGGAATCCAAATCGGTGGGGCAGAACGATGGCGACGGGGAAAGCATCGGCCACAAGTCGGGCCGCCACATCATCCAGATTCTGCAGAAGAAGAAAGCCGACCTCACCGCCGAGGATGAAGCCCACATGCGCAAGGTTCACGCCTATATTAGCCGCCACTTGGCCCAGGGCCCGCACGCCGACAAAGAACATTCGCGCTGGCGCTACTCCCTTATGAACTGGGGCCACGACCCACTGAAGAAATAACCTTGGCCGTGCGGGCCCCGCCGAACTGCACCTTCGGCCCGGCCCGCACGGCCAAGCTGCCACCCGCACATCCATCATGGACTACAAAGACTATTACAAGATTCTGGGCGTCGAAAAAAACGCTACCACTGACCAAATCAAGAAGGCTTACCGCAAGCTGGCCCGCCAGTATCACCCCGACGTAAACCCGAACGACCCGAATGCGGAGCGTAAGTTCAAGGAAGTAAACGAGGCCAACGAGGTGCTCAGCGACGAGGAAAAACGCCGCAAGTACGACCAGCTCGGGGCCGACTGGCAGCGCTACCAGCAGGCCGGGGCCGGCCGGGGCGGGCAGCCCGGCGGCGGGGGCTTCGACTGGTCGCAGTACACCCAGGGCGGCGGCGGTTTCGAAGGCTTTGGCGGGGGTGGCAGCAATGACCCGTTCGGTGGGGCTGACTTTTCTGACTTTTTCAGCTCCATCTTCGGCGGGGCCGGCGGCAGTCCGCGGCCGGCGGCCGGCCAGGACTACCAAGCCGAGCTGGAGCTGACCCTGGAAGATGCCTATCAGGGCGGGCCCCGCACGCTGACCGTGAACGGCAAAAAGCTGCGCATCAACATTCAGCCCGGCGTGGAAGACGGGCAAACCATCCGCCTGCGCGACCAGGGCGCCCCGGGCCGCAACGGTGGGCCCAGCGGCTCGCTCTACATCACCATCCGGCTGCAGCCCGACGCACGCTATACCCGCACCGGCGCCGACCTGACCATGGACGTACCCGTGAGCATCTACAAGGCCCTGCTGGGCGGCGAGCAGGTGGTGGACACGTTTTCGGGGCCGGTTAAAATCAAGATTAAGCCCGAAACCCCGAACGGCACCCGGCTGCGGCTGCGCGGCAAGGGCTTTCCGGTGTACAAGCAGGCCGGGCAGTTTGGCGACCTGTACCTGCGCCTGACCCTGACTTTGCCCCAAAACCTGACCGAGGAAGAAAAAGCGTTAATCCAGCAACTGGCTACTCTCCGCAACGAAGCTTAACTGCGTTATGGAAACCAATGTCCTCACCATCACTCTGCTCGAATGCTCGGCCCAATACGGCCTGAGCGAGGCCGACGTCCGCGAGTTTGTTGACCTGGGCCTGCTCGATGATGCCCCCGGCGTGCCGGGCGCCATCCACGGCGAAACCGACCACCTAGCCCGCCTGGCCCGCCTGCACCACGACCTGGGCATGAGCAAGGAAGCCATTGACATCATCGTGGCCATGCGCCGGCGGCTGGTGGCCTTGCAGGAGGCTCTGGCCCAGCAAACGGCCCGGGCCGCCCAGCTCGAACGGTTTCTGCGCGGCTCGGGGCCCACGCTCGAAGCCGATTTGTAAGTGGGTGGCCCAGTTTGCGTTACACCATATCCACGGCCAGAGCCAGGGCGCAGCCGGCCACGGTAGCCGCCAGCTTGGGCAGGTTGAGGTGGTGCTCGGGGCTGGTTTCAAACAGGATGGTGGTGGAGACGTGCAGAAAGTTGCCGGCCACCAACCCCAGCAAGCCCGCATACCAACCACCCCGCAGCAGCTCTTCCAGCACCACGTAGTTGCTGACGACAACACCTGCCGGCCCGGCCAGCGCAAAGATGATCAGGTAGGGAAAGGCCCGTTTAAAGCTGTTGAGCCGCAGCAACAGGGCCGCCATCAGGGCAAATGCGGCCGGAACGTGGTGCAGAGCAATACCGGCCAGAATAGCGTAGAAGCTCTGGCCCACCCCCGCCGCATCCGGCGACTTCACCAGGATGCTGCCCTCCAAAAAGGAGTGCAGCACGAGCGAGAACAACAGCAGAAACGGCACCCGTCCGGCGTGGGAGGTGTGGTAGTGCACGTGCCCGTGCTCCACGCCCTGCGAAAAAACCTCCAGCAGTAGCTGCCCAAAAAAGCCGGCCAGCACAAAGTATCCAATGCGGTGACTAAACTCCGGACCCACGCTCAGGGCCTCCGGCAGCAGGTGCATGATGGTCAGCGTGAAGAGGTAGGCGCCGCTAAACGCCAGCAGCGGCTTCATCCACACGGTGCGGGCCGTTGGCACGAGCCGAGTCAGCCACCCGGCCCCCAGCACGGTCAGAAACAACAGAAAAACGGCAAACCACATAGGCGTTAATGTGCTAATGTGCTGATGTGGAAATGTACTGAGCCTTGCTTGTAGCAGTAGTCTGTATATCAAGCATTAGCACATCAGCACATTTCTCCCATTCACCACATTAAAATCTATTTTTTCAAAACGAAGATCATACGGGGGCTGGTCTTTTCGTCGTAGGGGCCCAGGTGGTAGTCGCCCAGCACTTCGGCTAGGCGCAGGCCAGCCATGTGGAAGTACTCCTCAAACCGCTCCTGGCTCAGGGCCCGCACCCGCTCCTGGTAGTGCTGCTGCTGCCCGTCGCGGTCCACGAAGCTGATTTCCTTGACGATAAAGTCGTTGTCGAGGTGGCGGCGCAGGTGAAAGGTGATGTCGTCCACGGTTTTTTCTTCCCGGGCCACCAGGCCGCGCACCGTCAGCTCGGTGTTCATGAAGTCGATGACCATCTTGCCCCCGGGCCGCAAGGCCGCCGCCGCCGAGCGGAGTGCTACCACGTTTTCGGTTTCGTTGGCGAAGTAGCCGAAGCTGGTAAACAGGTTGAAGATGAAGTCGAACGGACCGTAGGGCAGCGGGTCGCGCATATCGTGCACATGAAAGTGCAGGTGCTCGTGGGCGTACTGCTGGGCGTGGGCAATACTTTCCGGCGACAAATCCACGCCGGTTACGTCATAACCCTTCTCACTCAGATAAATAGCGTGCCGACCTTTGCCGCAGGCCAGATCCAGCAGGCGGGTCGTGGGCTTAGGATGCAGGTGGGTGAGCAGCTCGTCGATGAATACCCGGGCTTCGGTGTGGTTTCGGTCCCGGTAGAGCAGGTGGTAATAAGGCGAATCAAACCAGGTACTAAACCATTCGGCTTCGGATTGTGGCATTCGGAAAGGAAGGAGGTAAGCGGAATGGTGGGCGGAGCTAAGCGCGGCGGCAGTTCAGGCAGACGCGCAATTTTGCAACAATGTTACAAAAAGCCATCGACTTTAAGTTGGCGCCCACGTCTGAGCCCGGTGAACGCTGGGCTCTTATAAAAGAAGTTGACCCCATCTGGGGCGCCACCAACAACCTGTTGGGAGCACCCGCAAATGGGGTCAGGCATCTGATAACGAGGAGGATACTACTCCTCCTTCATTTTCTCAGCGGGCTTTTCGTCGTTGTCGTGCAGGGTTTCGGCGGGAGCCGGAGCGGCTTCCTTGGCCTTGGTGCGGTCTTCGGCTTCACCGTTGGCCGAGCGGGCCGCTTCGGCGTTGGGGTGGCGGTCCTTCTCAAACTCTACGTCCGAGCTGATGGGCGCGGCAATGGCGCCGCCCTTGGCCTGGTTGGGCTCATGCTCCGTGCCCAGGTCGAAATTATCGCTCGAGCGGGTGCCAGGAGCTACCTGATCCACGGATACTTTGGCTTCCGGACGCAGGTCCGAGGGTTCGCTGCTGCAGGCGTTCAGGGCCAGGGTGGCCACGGCCACGGCGGAGAGCAGAAGATTTTTAGTCATGTTCGTAAAGAGTTGAAATGCTAAGCGTTGGGGCCGATGACCAGCCCGGTACCGGACTTTTACCGGCGGCCTTACCTGCTTCGTACCAGAGTACTGTACCGGCGTGGCCGGGTCAAAGTTACGCGGAAGTTGGGCTCGTCGGCGCGGGAGCGGCCGGAGATTGGGCCGGCAGCAGGTTTTTGCGGCGCAGCATCGAGTCAAACAGCTTGATATCGTTGGGCGAGTTGAAGATGCGCAGCGGGAAGTGCAGGAAGATCGGCACGTTGAAAGTGCGGGCCATCCAGCCCTTGAAGCCCTTGAGTTCATCGGCCGCCGCGGGGGGCTGCAGCCACAGCAGGTAGGCGTCGTTGTCGCGCCGGGCCTGCCCAATCATGTCCCAGGTCAGGCCCATGCCCTTGGTGTCGCTCTGGCGCAGAATCACCTGGCGGTTGTCGATTTCGTAGTGCATGCGCTCAAACAGGGCCTTGCTTTGCTCCATCTGGGCCACGCCCGTAATCTGGGCCGAGCGCAGCAGCACAAACAGCAGCGTGAGCAGCACGGCCGCCAGCAGCCACCACCACGAGGGCCAGATAATAGCGGGCAGCAGGCCTAGGGCCAGCGGAATAAGCGCGTACCACCACTCCTTGCGCCACACCTGGGCCATGGCCATGCGGGTGTAGGTATCGGTGTCGAGCTGGTATTTCTTGGTGCGAATGGCCATGGGCGCCGGCCCCTGGGCCTGCCGGTAGCCACCGCGTTGATTGGGTTGTTGCATCTTGGGGGTAATGTGCTAATGTGAGAAATGTGCTGATGTGCTAATGAATATAGTGGCGGCCAATGAGCAATAACGCATTAGCACATCAGCACATTCAACCACATTAGCACATTAATTTAAAATGCTTTCAGGCTCAAATCCAGGCTTTTGACGGAGTGGGTCAGGGCGCCGACGGAGATGAAGTCCACGCCGGTCTGGGCGACGTCGGCAATGGTTTGCTCGGTGATACCGCCCGAGGCTTCGGTGGGGAAGCGGCCGGCAACAAGCGCTACGGCTTCGCGCAGCAGGGCCGGGGCCATGTTGTCGAGCATAATCCGCTCGACACCGCCGATTTCAAGCACTTGCTGCACCTCGGCCAGGGTGCGGGTTTCGACCACGATGGGCAGCTGCCGGCCCGTGCGCGTGAGGTAGGCCTGGGTGGCCTCGATGGCCGCACGGATGCCGCCGGCGTAGTCGACGTGGTTGTCTTTGAGAATAATACCGTCAAAAAGTCCGTAGCGGTGATTTACGCCGCCGCCGATGAGGACGGCCCACTTTTCGCAGATACGGAAGTTAGGCGTCGTCTTGCGGGTGTCGAGCAGCTTGGCCTTGGTGCCGGCCAGCAGGCTGGTCAGGTAAGCCGTTTTGGTGGCAATGGCGCTCATGCGCTGCATGCAGTTGAGCACCAGGCGCTCAGCTGTCAGGATGCTCTGGGAGCGGCCTTCCACGATGAGGGCCACGTCGCCGTGCTTCACCAGGGCCCCGTCGCTGAGTAGCTCTTCCACCTGCAGGTCGGTATCGACTTCGCGAAAAATCAGGTGGGCCAGCTCCACGCCCGCCAGCACGCCCGCGTCTTTTACCAGCAGATGGGCCCGGTTGCGGGCCTCGGCCGGAATGGAGGCCAGGGAGGAATGGTCGCCGTCGCCGATATCCTCGGCCAGGGCCGTCCGAATAAAGGTGGTAAGGGCTTCGGGAGTCAGGTAGGATGGGTTTTGCACGGTGCAAAAATAGAAAAAGGCCCCGACATGCGCCGGGGCCTTCCTCAGAAACCAGAAAAACAGTTGGCCGCCTTTAGGCAACGCTTCTGTTAGAATAAGTAGCTTTTTTTCAAATTCTTAGGGCTACCGGTGGGGCTAAACGACTTATTCCTTGGTGAAATCAATTGTGTCAATCACCAGGCTGCCCTGCGCCGACTTCATCTTGACGAACATCCGGTAGGCCCCGGTTTTGCTGACGTATTTGCCAACCGCGTAGGGAGTTCCTTCGTTACTACCACCGTAGTGGACAAAGTCGAACCCGGCGGGGGAGTTTTTGGCGAAGAAGTCTTTCATCACAAACTCGGCCTGGGTGGAGCTGTAGCTTTGCTTGTCCCCATCGAAGCTCAGCTCGACCGTCGACCCAAAGTACTGGGACAGTTCCCGGGACGAGCCGCTGCGGATGGCATTGCGGACCGGCGTGAAGGCTTCACCCTGGGCCAGTACCGTTACGGAAAGTAACAAGAACCAGACGACGGTAATAACCTGAAAAATGTTGCGTTTCATACTATATGTAGGGAATGTATCATGCAGTTCGCGAAAACTATGCCAAGTAGGCATGGTTTATCTAAATGTCCCTACAGCCGGTCGCCACGGCTCTAAGTTAACCCAAACCAACAAAATGTGCACGTTCCGACCCGTGCCCTTATCTTTGCCCCTATGAATAAACAGGTATTGCTGGTGATTTTGGACGGGTGGGGTTTGGCGCAGAATACGGAAGTATCGGCTATTGATAAGGCCAATACTCCGTTTGTCGACTCACTGTTTCAACGTTTTCCCCACAGTAAGCTGCAGGCCTCGGGCGAAGCCGTGGGCCTGCCCGACGGGCAGATGGGCAATTCGGAAGTCGGCCACATGAATATCGGGGCCGGCCGGGTGGTGTACCAGGATCTGGTGCGCATCAACAAATCCATCCGGGAGCGGAAGCTGGGCTCGATGCCGGCGCTGGAAAAAGCCTTCGAATACGCCCGCACCAACGGCAAAAACCTGCACTACATCGGGCTCTTGTCGGATGGCGGGGTGCACTCCCACATCGAGCACCTGAAGGCCCTGTGCACCCTGGCTCATGATGCCGACGTGCACAAGGTGTTTATTCACGCCTTCACCGACGGCCGCGACACCGACCCCAAGGGTGGCGTCAACTACGTCAATGACCTGGAGCAAAGCACGGCCCGCACCGGCGCCAAGATTGCCTCCATCGTGGGCCGCTACTACGCCATGGACCGCGACAACCGCTGGGAACGGGTGAAAGTAGCCTACGACCTGCTGGTGAACGGCAAGGGCACCCCGTCGCAAAACCTGATTCAGAGCATGCTGGACTCCTATAAGGACGGCGTGACGGATGAGTTCTTGAAGCCGATTGTGAAAGTCGGGGCCGACGGGCTGCCGCTGGCTACCATTCAGGAAGGCGACGTGGTAATCTGCTTCAACTTCCGCACCGACCGGGGCCGGGAAATCACGCAGGCGCTGACCCAGCAGGATTTCCACGCTTTCAACATGCACCGGCTGAACCTGCACTACCTGACCATGACCAACTACGACGCCACGTTTGTGGGCGTCACCCCGATTTTCGAAAAGGACAACCTCGAAAACACGTTGGGCGCGGTATTGGAAGCCAACGGTAAAAAGCAGATCCGCATTGCCGAAACCGAGAAGTACCCCCACGTCACGTTCTTCTTCTCGGGCGGCCGGGAGGTGGAATTCGACGGGGAAACCCGGCTGATGCGCGCCTCCCCCAAGGTGGCCACCTACGACTTGCAGCCTGAAATGAGTGCCTACGAACTGCGCGACGCCCTGGTGCCCGAGCTGCAGGCCAAGTCGGCCGACTTCGTGGTGCTCAACTTCGCCAACCCCGACATGGTGGGCCACACCGGCGTGTTTGAGGCCGCCGTGAAAGCCGTAGAAACCGTGGACGCCTGCACCCGGGACGTGGTAACGGCCGCCCTGGACAGCAACTACGCCTGTATCATCATTGCCGACCACGGCAACGCCGACATGATGATAAACCCCGACGGCAGCCCCAACACGGCCCACACTACCAATCTGGTGCCCTGCATTCTGGCCGATGCCGACTACGAGGGCACCCTGGCCGACGGCAAGCTGGGCGACATTGCCCCCACGGTGCTGGCCTTGATGGGCCTGCCCCAACCGGCCGATATGACCGGCACCTCGCTGCTCCAACCCGCTGCCGCTTCCACGAATGCGTAAAGCACTCTGGGCCGCCGCCTGCCTGCTCCTGACTACGGCCTGTGGTCAGGAGCCGGAAGCTACCCGTGCGGGGCAACCGGCGCGCAAGCCGCTGTACTTCGACGTGAAGGGCTTTCTGGACAACCAGGCCGCTTTGCTCACCCAGCGCCAGCCGGCCGTAGAAAAGCGGGTGACCCTGCGCGACGGGCAAGTGGAAACTACCCGGGTCGAAAAAGTGGACTGGAGCAAGGAGCTACAGATTTTCTACCAGGCCGACATCAATAAGCCGGCCCTGCGCGGGGCCTACGAAGCCGTGGCCGCCCCGGCCGGTGACACTGTAACTACGGCGAAGCTCTACCGCCGCAAAGCCGGAATTGAGAATATCGTGGACCAGCTGCGGATTGAGGAAACGGACACGCAGGGTGGTAGCATCGAAGCCACTCTGACCCAGGACAACCCGCTGTTTTTCTCGCGCAAAGTATTGGCGCTAAACTATCAGAACGGGCTGCTGAAATCGTACCGGGTTCGGGGCGTGCAGAAGCTGGTCATGTTCGACACGCTGCGCTATTCGGCTACGGTTACGGTATTGCCTTAGCGGGGGTACTAATCCAGATACGGCTCGACGCGGGCCACGGCCGGCTTGCCTTCCGTGAAGGTGGCCGACACGTTGTTGGCCCGCTCGGTGTCCCGAATCTGAACCTTGGCGCAGGAGCCGCCATTTTGCCGGGTCGAGGCGTCCAGGGTCTGGCGCAGGCGCTGGCCGTAGCCGGGGCGGAAGTTGGTAATAACGGCCCGCCGCAACAGCCGCTGCTCGGGCAAACAGTAGAATTCGAACTGGTTGCCCTGATGCTGCAAGGTTAGAATGGTGTCGGTCTGGCCCTTCTCGTGCACATTGGCCAAACACCTCCGCGACACGACCTTGGCCCCGGCCCGCAGCAGCTCATCGGTGGTCAGCTCGGCGCCGAAGGGTTGCCCGGCCAGCGTATCGTTGGTGGTAACGCAGGTAGCGCGGGGCGTTACGGCCCGGGCCACTGTGCGGCGCTTGGGCGTGGTGGGCGGCCCAGCCTGGGTGCGGCTGGTGGACCTGTCGTCGCCGAAGTCGGGCCCGGTGCTCATGGCGGCGCATACTGCCAGGGCAGATACGAGTTTGACCGACGAAAGCAACAGAGCAGATAACATAGCGCGAAAAGGCCTTTGCTGCTTCTTACGCAAATGCTTAGCGCTTGGCCTGCCGCCCGCCCGATTTATTTCCGGGGCTTAGCCTTCAGTGCCCATGAGGGTGACCACAATCCAGCGGCGGCCGCCATTTTTGCGGTGCTCCCCCAGATATACACCCTGCCAGGTGCCCAGGGCCAGTTCGCCGTTGGTAATCGGGATGGTGACCGAAGTGCCCAGCGTAGCCGCTTTCAGGTGGGCCGGCATGTCGTCGGGGCCTTCCTGGGTGTGCAGGAAGTAGGGCGCATTTTCGGGCACGGCCCGGTTGAAGTACTGCTCGAAGTCGTGCCGCACGGTGGGGTCGGCGTTTTCGTTGATGCTCAGGCTGGCCGAGGTGTGCTGGATAAAGAAGTGGACCGTCCCGATTTTGATGCGTTCCAGCTCGGGCAGCTCGGCCACCAGCACGTCGGTGATGAGGTGGAAGCCGCGGCGCACGGCGGGCATACGCAGGCGTTTCTGAATCCAGATCATAGGGGCAGGCTAACGGTTTTTGCGTTCGTAGGCGCCGGGGTCGGGCGTGTTCAGGTCGCGGGGGCGGCCCAGCAGGTCGGTAGCTACCTCACCAAAGGGCCGGGCCGTATTGCTCGCGGCCGAAAGCGTATCGAGGTTGTAGTCGAACCTATCGGCAAACTGACCGGCGGGCCGCTTAAACTTGGGGTCGGTGTTAATCAGGTTGCCCGGAAACGACGTCTTGTAACGCTGGGTACGCAGCACGCTGTTCTGGATGGTAAGGTCGGCATACTCGTTGCCGTTTTGGAAGAGCAGCTCCTCCGGCACCGAGCCCCAGATAATGGAGTTGCGGATACTGATGCGCGTTACGATGGGCAGTTGGGTCCACTTGGCCACCGGCTCATTGGAGAAAGTCAACGACTCGGTTTCGCGCCGGAACTGGGGCGTGAAGTTGGCAATGGTGCAGAAGTTCAGGTTGAACGTGCCACCCGAAAGGCCGAAAATGGCGTACTCGCCGCAGTTGGTAAACAGGCAGTTGGTCAGCGTGTACTCGCCGGCAATGCTGAGCACGCCGGCTCCCTCGAAGGCCTGGGCGCTGGCGAAGGAAAGGCGGGAGCCGGAAATGTTCCTGAGAATGGTATTCTCCACCGTCACCCGGGGCCGCGGCTGGCGGTTGCCGGGATTGTAGGTGAGCAGGCCAAAGCTCGAATTCTTGATTTCGGCGTAGCGCACCACGTTGTTGCGGCTGCTCACCGAGTCGAACTGAATTCCGGCCCACTGCCCGGGAATTTCATTGTAAAAAGCCTCCAGCCGGTCGCCGGAAAAGCGCACGATGTTGGGGTCGGTGGGCTTGATTTCGCCCCGGGGCGCGTAGTCGGGGTTTACCCGCAGGGTGCCTTTCACAACGATGGCCGCCCCGGCGTGGGCATACACCCGGGCGCCGGCCTCAATGGTGAGCACGCAGCCGGCCGGTACCAGCACCGAGCCGGGCAGCACGTGGGGCTTGGCTTTGGTCCACACTTCATTGCAGGCCAGCACGCCGCGGTGGAAAAAGGCGTTCTGCCCGTAGGCCACCAGCTCTACCTGCTGGTCGTTGCCGTTGGTTTTGAACCGGAGCTGGTCGGCAATCAGGAAGGGCTTGCCCTCGGCCTGGGCGCCGGGGCCCAGCTTGGCCCGCACCAGTACCAGCAAACTGTCCTTACCCCGGATTTCGACGTTATTCGCCAGCGGGCCACCGTCGCCGTTGACGATGATGGAATACTCCGACACGGCCGGATTCGCGACGCTGATCTGCTCCACTTTCACCGCCCGGCTGTTGCGGTTGTACACCCACAGCCGCTTCGTGACGGTGCCGACCTGGGTAAAGACCGTGTCGAAGAGCACCGTATCGGTCGAGAATTCGAGTTTGGCGCCGGGGTCGGTGGTCAGCAGGTCCTCCTTCGGCTCGCAGCCCGGCAGCACGGTCAGCAGGCAGGAGAAGACGAGCAGCAAGGGTAGCAGAAAGCGCATAGCGGCAATGTGGATCAGGTAAAAACAAGGCATCCTGAGCGACGGGAAGGACCTTGTGCCAGTGGAACGACTTGTTCGAACAGGGTAAGGTCCTTCGCGCGGCTCAGGATGACAAACGGATTATAGTACAGCTTAGTGCGTTACGGTTACGCCACGCCTTCCTGCAGGCGCTCGGCGCTTTCGGCGATGCGCAGCTGCTCCACGAAGTCGTCGATGTTGCCTTCCATCACGCTGGCCAGGTTATAGACCGTGTAGCCGATGCGGTGGTCGGTCACCCGGCCCTGGGGGTAGTTGTAGGTGCGGATCTTGTCGGACCGGTCGCCGCCGCCAATCATGCTCTTGCGCTGGGCACCTTCGGCTTCGTTCTTCTTGGCCAGCTCGATTTCGTAAAGGCGGGAGCGGAGTACCTGCAGGGCCTTGTCGAAGTTCTTGAGCTGCGACTTCTGGTCCTGGCACTGGGCCACGAGGCCGGTGGGCAAGTGGGTGAGGCGCACGGCCGAGTAGGTCGTGTTAACCGACTGACCACCGGGGCCCGACGACATAAACAGGTCCTTGCGCACGTCGTTCATGTCGATCTGGACGTCGAGCTCCTCGGCCTCGGGCATTACCACGATGGAAGCCACCGAGGTGTGAATCCGGCCCTGGGTTTCGGTGGCCGGCACCCGCTGCACGCGGTGCACGCCGCTTTCAAACTTGAGCTTGCCGTACACGTCCTCGCCCTTCACGGCCAGGATAATTTCCTTGTAGCCGCCCGAGGTGCCTTCGGTGGCGTCCACGAGTTCCATTTTCCAGCCCATGCGCTCGGCAAAGCGCATGTACATGCGCTGCAGGTCGCCGGCGAAGATGGCCGCTTCGTCGCCGCCGGCCCCGGCCCGAATTTCCATGATGACGTCCTTCGAGTCGTTGGGGTCTTTGGGAATCAGCAGCTCCTTGATGACGGCTTCGAGGCGCTCCTGCTCGGGCAGCAGCGTTTCGAGCTCATCTTTGGCCATCTGGCGGAAGTCCTCGTCTTTCTCGGTGGCAATAACTTCGCGGGCACCCTCGATGTTGGAGAGCACCTGCTGGTAATTCTTATACTCGGCCACGATTTTGCCGAGGTCCTTGTACTCTTTATTCAAGGTCTTGTAGCGCTTCATGTCGCTCATGGCCTCGGGCTGCATCAGCTGCTCGTTTACGTCTTCGTAGCGCTGGCGAATGGCCTCCAGTTTATCTAGCATCTTGCCTTCAGGGAATTGTATTTGCGTTTGCAAAGGTAAGGAAACAAACACGATGAACCCGGCCCCGCGTTCCAGGTAACCGATAGAATATAGGGTGGAAGCTACATTGGCCGCCCCGAGCTGCCCGCCGGTGGTGGCGAAGCACTAAACAGGGCCGCCCGCACCGCCGGTACCGGTGTGAATGATCGTAGGGACGGTGTGAACGAAGGTAGAGGCGGTGTGAACCATCGCAGAGGCGGTGGAAATGGTCGCAGGGACAGTGGAAACCATCGTAGGGACGGTGGAAATGGTCGCAGGGACAGTGGAAACCATCGTAGAGACGCCGGCAATGACCGTAGAGACGGTGGAAATGAGCGCAGGGAGAGTGGCAATGACTACCGAGAGAGTGGAAACCAGCGCAGAGGCGGTGGCAACGGGGGCAGAGCGGCCGGTAAGCGTCGTCGGCTGGCGCGGACGGATGGACGGGTAGAAGGTAGCTACGAAAGTTACCAAATCACTAAAAATGGGAGCCTGAGGTTGTTCGGGTTGGATAATTCACTACTTTGGGCTCACTATTCAACGCGCCCAATGCTTCAGCCCTTCGCTACAGCTGCCTTTTCCCGCGTCCTGCCTGTGATTCCCACAGGTACAGGTATGGTCACAACAACCCGGTAACCGGGCTGCACCTACCTCTTTCTCTCTAGTTCCTTTTTGAGTTGCAGCCCGAGCCGAGGAAGTCCCCAGCGGATTCCTCCACGCCCGGGCTTTTTCGTGTGTTCTTTTCAAGCTAAGCAGTATGCAGGTTCTAAAATTCGGGGGTACGTCGGTGGCCAATGCGGCCAACATTGCCAAGGTATTGGATATTGTAACGGCCGCGGCCCGGCAGGAAACTACGGTGGTCGTCGTCTCGGCCCTGGGCGGCATCACCGACGCGCTGATTGAGGCCGGTCGCCTGGCCGCCGCCGGCCAGGAAGACTATAAGGAGCGCCTGCGCACCATCGAAAGCCGCCACCTGGATGCGGCCCGGGAGCTGGTGCCCGTCACCAGCCAGAGCAGCGTGCTAAGTTTGGTCAAGACGCACTGCAACGAGCTGGAAGGCATCTGCGACGGGGTATTTTTGCTCGGGGAGCTCAGCGTGCGCACCCTCGATAGGGTGATGAGCTTCGGGGAGCTGCTGGCTTCGCAGCTGGTGGCGGCCAGCCTCAAAGCCCGGCAGGTGCAGCACCAGTGGCAGGACAGCCGCCAGCTGATCCGCACCAATTCCCAGCACGGCTTTGCCACCGTCGACTTTGCCGCTACCAACCAGCTCATCAACGACTTCGTGGCCGGGCAGCCCGAAGCGCTATACATCGTGCCGGGCTTCGTGGCGGCCGATGCCCAGGGCATTACCACCACCCTGGGCCGGGGCGGCTCCGACTACACGGCCGCCATTTTCGCCGGAGCGCTGGGAGCCAGCCGGCTGGAAATCTGGACCGACGTGAGCGGCATGATGACGGCTGACCCGCGCCTGGTGCCCCACGCGAGGCCCATTCCGCGCATTTCTTACCAGGAGGCCATGGAGCTGTCGCACTTCGGGGCCAAGGTGCTTTACCCGCCCACCATTCAGCCGGTGATGAGCCAGGGCATTCCCCTCTGGATCAAGAACACCTTCGCCCCCACTGACCACGGCACCCTGGTCGAGGTGAGTCCGCCGGCCAACAACCACATTGTGCGGGGGCTGTCGAGCATCGGGCAGCTGGCCTTGCTCAGCCTCGAAGGCGGCGGCATGGTGGGCATTCCGGGCTTTTCCAAGCGGCTGTTTGAGGCCCTGGCCCGGGAGAAAATCAACGTGATTCTCATCACCCAGAGTTCTTCGGAGCACTCCATCAGCGTGGCCATCAACAGCCGCGACGCGGCGGCGGCCCAACGCTCGGTGGACGAGGAGTTTGCCTACGAAATAGCCGTGGGCAAAGTGGACCCCCTGCACCTGGAAACCGACCTGGCCATTGTGGCACTGGTGGGCGAGAACATGAAAAACCACACCGGCATCAGCGGCCGAATGTTTGGGGCGCTGGGCAACAACGGGGTCAATATCCGGGCCATTGCCCAGGGCTCGTCGGAGAAGAACATTTCGACCGTTATCCGGGCCCAGGACGTGAAAAAGGCCATCAACGTGCTGCACGAGTCGTTCTTTGAGGCCACCAGCAAGCAGGTGAACCTCTTTGTGGTGGGCGTGGGCAACGTGGGCAGCAAGCTCCTGGAACAGCTCGACCGGCAGCAGGCCTACCTGCAGGAAAAGCTCAAGCTGAACGTGCGCGTGGTGGGCGTGGCCAACAGCCGCACGTTTGCCCTGCACGAGCAGGGCCTGGCGCCCGGCGAGTGGCAGCAGGCCCTAGATAACGGGGAGCCCCTGCACCTACCGACACTGGTAGAAGCCATTCACGCCCGCAACCTGCGCAACGCCGTGTTTGTGGACGTAACGGCCAGCGCCGACGTGGCCCAGGTGTACGGGGCGCTGCTGGAGAAAAGCGTGGCCGTGGTAGCCTGCAACAAGATTGCCTGCGCCTCGGAGTACGTGAACTACGCCCGGCTCAAGTCGCTGGCCCAGGAGTTCAACACCGATTTCCTGTTCGAAACCAACGTGGGGGCCGGCCTGCCCATCATCGGCACCCTGAACGACCTGCTGCGTAGCGGCGACGTGGTGAACCGGATTGAGGCGGTACTCTCGGGCACCCTGAACTTTGTGTTTAACCACTACGACGGCAAGCGGCCCTTCGCCGAGGTGGTGCGCCAGGCCCAGAAGGAAGGCTACACCGAGCCCGACCCCCGCCTCGACCTGAGCGGCACCGACGTGGCCCGCAAAATCCTGATTCTGGCCCGCGAATCGGGGGAGAAGCTGGAGATGGAGCAGATTCACAACGTGTCGTTTCTGCCCGCGTCGTGCATGGAAGGCAGCGTGGAGGACTTCTATGAGCAGCTGGCCGTGCACGAGGACCATTTCCGCAGCCTCTACGACGCGGCGGCGGCCCAGGGCAAAAAGCTCAAGTTTGTGGCCCGCTACGCCGACGGCAAAGCCAGCGTGGGCCTGCAGTCCATAGCCCCCGGCCACGACTTCCACGCCCTGCACGGCAAAGACAACGCGGTACTCTTCTACACCGACCGGTACCCCGAGCAGCCCATGGTTATCAAAGGGGCCGGGGCCGGGGCCGAGGTAACGGCCTCGGGCGTCTTTGCCGACATCATCCGCACGGCCCGGGGGTAGGGGAACGTGTTTTCTTCGGCTGTCATCTTCTTCCGGCTGTCATCCTGAGCAAAGCGAAGGACCTTATGGGAGCAGAACGATTTGCGTAACAACGACTCGTTCCGGCGTGACAAGGTCCTTCGCTTTGCTCAGGATGACAGAATAAACAACATCAGCCCGCGAGATGCTTCGGCAAGCTCAGCATGACCAACGATTTTCAAACGATTCACCTTATGTCTGCTTCCATCACCGTACTGGCTCCGGCCACCGTGGCTAATGTCGTCTGCGGCTTCGACGTGCTGGGCTTTGCCCTCGAGACGCCCACCGATACCATGCACTTGCGCCTGACCGATACGCCGGGCGTGACCATCATCAACGAGGACGACTACAACCTGCCCACCGAGCCCACCCGCAACGTGGCCGGGGCGGCCCTGCTGGCCTTGCTGCGCGAAGCCCCGGCGGGCACCGGCATCGAGGTCCGGATTCAGAAAAGCATCAAGCCCGGCAGCGGCATCGGGAGCAGCGCGGCCAGTGCCGCCGGGGCCGTGGTGGGGGCCAACGAGCTGCTGGGCAACGTGTTTAGCCAGGAAGAGCTGGTGCGCTTTGCCATGTTTGGGGAGGAAGTGGCCTCGGGTGTGCAGCACGCCGACAACATTGCCCCGGCCATCTACGGCGGCGTCACGCTGATTCGGGCCACCGAGCCCACGCTCGACATCGTGACCCTGCCCGCGCCCGAGCTGCACGTGACGGTGGTCCACCCCCAGATTGAAGTGAAGACCTCCGACGCCCGCCAGATTCTCAAGAAAGAAGTCTTGCTCAAGGACGCCATCCGGCAGTGGGGCAACGTGGGCGGCCTGGTGGCGGGCCTGCTCAAGGGCGACTACGACCTGATTGGCCGCTCCCTGGAAGACGTCATCATCGAGCCCGTGCGCAGCATTCTGATTCCGGGCTTTGCGGCCGTGAAGGAGCAGAGCCGGCTGGCCGGGGCTTTGGGCGGGGGTATTTCCGGCTCGGGCCCGTCCATCTTCATGCTCAGCCGCACCGAGGAAACGGCCCAGGCCGTGGCCCGGGTCATGCAGCAGATTTACACCGATTTAGGCATCGATTTTCACACCTACGTCACCCGCATCAGTCCGGCCGGGGTGCGGGTGGTGCCCACCGAACAGCTTCACGCCAATGCAGTACTATAGCCTCAAGCACCAGGCCCCGAACGTCGATTTCCGGGCTGCCACCATTGCCGGCCAGGCCCCCGACGGCGGCTTGTACTTCCCCGAAACCATTCCGCGCTTCTCCCCGGAGCTGCTGGCTTCTCTCAAAACCCTGCCCAAAGCCGAACTGGCGTTGCAGGTGATGCAGCCCTACGTAGGCGCCACGATACCCGCCGCCGAGCTGGCCCGCATCTGCGCCGAAACCGTGGACTTCCCGTTTCCGGTAGTGCCCGTAACCGAGCAGATTGCGGCCCTGGAGCTGTTTCACGGCCCCACGCTGGCATTCAAAGACGTGGGGGCGCGGTTTATGAGCCGCTGTTTGGGCTACTTCTCGCGCCAGCAAACCAAGAAGGTAACCGTGCTGGTGGCGACTTCCGGCGACACCGGCGGGGCCGTGGCCAACGGCTTTCTGGGCGTGGAAGGCGTGGATGTCGTCATTCTGTATCCGTCGGGCAAAGTGAGTCCGGTGCAGGAACGGCAGCTCACGGCCCTGGGCCAGAACATTACGGCCCTGGAAGTGCAGGGCGACTTCGACGACTGCCAGCAGCTGGTGAAGCAGGCCTTCACCGACGCAGCCGTGACCAGCCATTTGACCCTGACTTCGGCTAACTCCATCAACGTGGCCCGGTGGCTGCCCCAGCAGCTGTACTATATCTACGCCTGGCAGCAGTGGCAGCACCCCGAGCCGCCGGTGGTGGCCGTGCCCAGCGGCAACTTCGGCAACCTTTGCGCCGGCCTGCTGGCTTACGTGTCGGGCCTGCCGGTGCGGCACTTCGTGGCCGCCTGCAACGCCAACGACGCGGTGGCCGGCTACTTGCGCACCGGCGACTTTATGGCCAAAGCCGCCGTGCCGACCCTTTCCAACGCCATGGACGTGGGCAACCCCAGCAACTTCACCCGGATTCTGGAGCTCTTTGCCCAGAGCCACGCCACCATCAGCGGGCTGATTCACGGCTGCACGGTGAGCGACGCCACAACCAGCGCCACCATCGAGCAGGTGTACCAGCAGACCGGCTACATGCTGGACCCGCATGGGGCGGTGGCCTTCCATGCCCTGCAGGAATATTTGCAAACCCAACCCGGGCAGCACGGCCTGTTTCTGGAAACGGCCCACCCGGTGAAGTTCCCCGAGGTGGTGGAGCCGCTGATTGGCCAGACCATTGCCTTGCCCGAGGCTTTGCACGAGCTGATGCGGCAGCCCAAGCAAAGCACCGTGCTGGAACCGAGCTACGAGGCGCTACGGGAGTATTTGCTGGCCCGCTAGCGGCCAACTTCCGATTCTTTGCGTTGTTTGCACTACCAAAGCCGGTGGTTGCCGGCCGGTTTGTGTGCCTTGCTTTCCTGCCCCTATGCGCCCTGCTTTCCCCCCGTTATTCGCCGGAATTCTGGCTCTGAGCCTGCTGCTGGCCGGCTGCCGGCCCGACCAGATTGAGCACATCGAAAACGGGAAGCAGATTGCCACGACCCTGGAAAACATGACCGTGAAGCGCATCCTGCCGGCCGACTTCCTGCGGGCCACCCGCTGGGCCGGCGACTCGCTCACGGGCCAGGCCGACCGGGAACTGCGCCGCCTGCTGGCCGAGCAGCTGCACAAAGGCGGGGTAGCCGCGGCTCTGCCCTACTGCCGCCCCGAAGCCTACGCCTCCACCGATTCGCTGGCCCGGGTGCTGCTGGCCACGCCCCGGCGCTTCTCGGCCCGACCCCGTAACCCGCGCAATCAGGCCCCGCTGTCGGCGGCCGAGCTGCAACCCGACACGGCCCGGCTCATCCAGCGGCCCACGGCGGATGTGTTTGCATACCAGCGGCCCATTGTGCTCAGCGATGCGCAGTGCCTGCGCTGCCACGGGGAGGTCGGGAAGGACATTGCCGCGGCCGACTACGCCCTCATTAAGCAGCAGTACCCGCAGGACCAGGCCACCGGCTATAAGCTCGGCGACGTCATGGGCGTGTGGCGGGTGAGCTTTGCCCGCAACGGCATTGCGGAGTTTTACACCATGAAAACCCGCAAGGTGATGAAAGTCCGCAAGCCGCTGTTTTAAGTGCGTAACAAGCTTGTTTACTCCGACTTAACCGCTGCTCATTCACTTTTAGCGACTATTCAGCGGCCGTTGGCCTCAACCTTACTCCGGTGCTGACAGTTGAGGAACCTATGAGCCAAACTTCAGCTACTCCCATCATCATTATCGGGGCCGGAATGGCGGGCCTCACCTGCGCCAACTACCTGCACCGCGCCGGCCGGTCCGTGCTGGTGCTGGAAGCCGCCGACGCCGTGGGCGGGCGGGTCCGCACCGACGTGACGCCCGAGGGCTTCCGCCTCGACCGGGGTTTTCAGGTGCTCCAGACCCGTTATCCGGAAGTGCAGCGCCTGCTGGATTACGGGGCCTTGCGGCTGCGGGCGTTTCGCTCGGGCGCGGCTATCCGCCTGGCCGACGGCCGGCAGACGACCTTGGTCAACCCGCTGGACCAGCCCCTGGCCGCGTTTTCGGCCCTGACTTCGCCCATCGGGACCCTGGCCGACAAGTTCCGGATTCTGGCCCTAGCCAAGCGCGTCAAAACCAGCACCAACCAGGAGTTGCTCGACTTTCCCTCGGCCGACACGCTGACGTACCTGCGCCAGAACGGCTGGAGTGAGCAAATCATCGACTCTTTCTTCCGGCCCTTCTTCGGCGGCGTGTTCCTGGACCGCAGCCTGAGCACGGCCAGCAACTTTTTCGAGTTTGTCTTCAAGCAGTTCGTGGAGGGTGAGGCCGCCATTCCGGCCCTGGGTATGCAGCAGATTCCTGAGCAGCTAGCCGCCCGCCTGCCCGCCGGTAGCGTCCGGCTGAATACGGCCGTGGCCAGCGTGCAAAGCCACGCCGTAGAGCTAACCTCAGGCGAAACCCTGGATGCCGCGGCCGTGGTAGTGGCTACCGATGGCGAGGCGGCGGCCCGGCTGCTGCCCACCTCCCGCCTGAGCTTCCCTACGGCCTGGCGCCGCACCACCTGCACCTATTTTGCCGCCGAGGCCTCGCCGGTGAAGGCCGACAAGCTGCTGCGCCTCAACGCCGCACCCAACACGCTGGCCCACAACGTGGCCTTTCCCAGCCATGTCGCCCCCGATTACGCCCCGGCCGGCCGCACCCTGGTTTCGGTCAGCACCCATGGCAGCCAGGGCTTGACGGAAGAGGAGCTAACCACCTATCTGCGCGAAGACCTAGCCATTTGGTTTGGCCCCGAAGCCCGGCGCTGGCAACACCTGCGCACTTACCACCTGCCCCAGGCTCTGCCGGTGTACCCGGGCGGGCAGCCCCCGCACCAGCCCCTGCAGCTAAGCCAGAACCTCTACCGCTGCGGCGACTACGCGGCTTATCCGTCCCTGAACGCAGCCATGGCCACGGGCCGGGAAGTGGCCGAAGCGCTGCTGGCGTCCTAGCTTTGGGGGTTATAAAAACCGGCCTCGGCACTGCTCCCACTGAGCAAGGCCGGGGCCGGTTTTACTGATAGCGCCGGGGCTAGCGCAGCTCCACGAAAGCCGGGCAGTGGTCGGAGTGAATGACATCGGGCAGCAGGCCGGCGTCGGCAATGCGGGGCTGCAGACTCTGGTCGACGAGCAGGTGGTCGAGGCGCCAGCCCACGTTGCGGGCCCGGGCTCCGGCCCGGAACGTCCACCAGGAGTAGTGGCCGGTGGCGTCGCCGTGGTGGTGGCGAAAGGAGTCCACGAAGCCGTCGGCCAGGAAGTCGGCAAACCAGGCCCGCTCCTCCGGCGTGAAGCCCGGGCTTTTCTGATTGGCCTTGGGGTTGTGCAGGTCAATGTCGCGCTGGCAGCAATTGTAGTCGCCACCAATAACCAGGGGCGGTACGCTGCCCTTGAGCTGCTCGACATAACGCCGGAAAAAGTGCAGCCACTCCACCTTAAAAGCTTGCCGCTCCTCACTGCTCGTGCCCGAGGGCATGTAAACGTTCAGCACCGAGCAGCCGGCAAAATCCAGACGCAAGACCCGGCCTTCCTGGTCGTAGCACTCGGTGCCGCAGCCGTAGGCCACGTGCAGGGGCGGCACTTTGGTAAACGTGGCTACGCCGCTGTAGCCCGGTTTTTGGGCCGGATGCATATAGGCCTGGTAGCCCAGCGCCTCGAAGCCCGCCACATCGAGCGGCGCGGTACCGGCCTTGATTTCCTGCAGGCAGAGCACGTCCGGGTTGGCCTCTTTCACCCAATCGAGCAGTCCTTTGCTCAGGGCCGAGCGGTAGCCATTCACGTTGTAAGTAATGATTTTCACAAAGTAAAAGTAAGGCCGCGGCAGCCCCGGGCCACCGCAGTCGTCCACAATGATTTACCGGTCGGCCAAGCGGCTGACGCGGGCGGCGCCTTCCCGCACCGGTACTTCCCGCAACGCCGCCCGGCCGTCCTCGGCCAGCTTCAGGTAGGTGGCCGTGGCGGCAGTAGGCTGCACCTGCGCGCAGGCCCCGCCCACGCACAACTGCACTTTCTGCCCCGTCGCCTGCCACGGAATCGACACGTACTGGTCGGCCCCAAGCTGGCCCAGTTCTTCGCCATCTACCGTCACGGGCAGCGCCGCTCCGGCCCGGCGCCGGTACACGATAAGGTGGGTGGGCCGCTTCCCCAGGCTAGCTGCCGCCCCAGCCGTGCCCTGGTAGCTTTGGATAAAGCCCGTAACCATACTCAGGGAAAAAGCCTTGCGGGGTGGCCCGGCGCTGAGCAAACCGCTGCCATCGTGCCCAAAGTCGGGGGCAAAGAACATGATATTACTGCCTTTTTGCTCCAGCAAGTAATACTCGCCGTGGTACTTGATGTATACCTGCTGCCCGTCGCAGAACCCCCAGGCGTCTTTTACCTCCACGCGCCGGCCTTCGGGCGTCAGCAGGGCCGGGTCAACGGCCCGCTTGCCCTGCCACTCGGTGTTACGGTAAGCGCGGGCGTCTACCGTCACGTTGCCCGGCTGGTTAGGGGTATTATGCCGAAACTCGTAAAAGCTCCGGTACACGCCCGGCTGCCGCGCCGCCCGCAGATCGGGCGCCGGAGCTGCCACCGGCTGGCGCAGCTGAGCCAAGGTATAAGCCGGGCCCGGCTGGTCCCAGTCGGCCCGGGCCACTTGCTCCAGGCTTTGCTGCAGCAGCGCCGTCAGCAGGAGCGGGCAGGCTTGTTCGGGTTGGGCTACTAGCAGTTGCTGGTCGTTGGCGTAGGTGCGGGCTACTAGGTAATAATTGCTATCCGGGTGCTGCACGTAGTACTCAAGGCCCAGTTCGGCCGCTACGTTCAGCTTGCCCTGGTTGATTGCCGTAGCCCCAAACTCGGTTAGGCGCAGCACAAACTGGGGTGCCGCCGGAGCCGTGGGCAGGGAGCGGCGCAGGAGCGCCATCAGCTCGGCCGCGGGGGGCTGATGCAACACCATCAGACGAAACGGACTCACAATGTTGCGCCGCGCCACGCCCAGCAGCTTGCTCTTGGGCTGCAGGTCGATTACCTCCCGAATGCGCAGGGGCCCCGCTGCGGGCTGCACGCGGCCACCCTGCAGACTGATGGGCATATCCTGGCCCAGTATTTCCTGAGCCCGAGCTTCCGAAGCCGCCAACAGCATCGTTAGACTACTAGCCCAGATGCCGTTTTTCAGACGCCACCAGGTCACTCCTCTTCCTTCATAAAGGCGTCGAAATACTCCAGCATGTGCCACTTGAGCATGCGTTCCTGCTCCTTGAGGTTGGCAAATGGCACGGGCCGCACCAGCCGGTAGTGTGGCCAGCCATCTTCGTCCACGTGGTCCAGCGCATAGTGGCCCGACAGGCTGAAGAGCCGGCAGGTGGCAATGTGCATCAGGTCCTGCTTTTGCTCTTTCGTAAAAGGCCCGGCACCCTGGCCCAACTCCTGCACCCCGATAAGTAGCAGCAGCGCGTTCAGGTCGGGCTTTTTGCCGAATCGGGTGCGCATCTCGTTCATGAGCTGCCACCAGCGGGCCTCAAACTGCGCTTCGGTTTCGTCGGTGTGCAGCGGCATGGCTAGGCGTCGTGGTGGTGCAGCGGCGCCAGCGGGGTGGCTTCCTCCTTCAGAATTTCCCAGTACTCCACGGCCCGGCGGAAGTGCGGAATCACGATGCTGCCCCCAATCAGGTTGGCAATGGCAAACACCTCGTAGATTTCCTCATCATTGATTCCTTCCTCGTGGCACTTGCCCAGGTGGTACTTGATGCAGTCGTCGCAGCGCAACACCATGGAGCAGGCCAAGCCCAGCATTTCCTTGGTTTTTACGTCCAGGGCGCCAGCCTGGTAGGTGTTGGTGTCGAGGTTGAAAAACCGCTTGATGACTTTGTTGTCGGCCGCCATGATTTTCTCATTCATGCGCTGGCGGTACTCATTAAACTCGGTGACTTGGCTCATAGTAGCTTAGTAAGGTCTGGGCTATAAACACGAAAGTAGGCACAAAAGTCGCCTGCCCCCACTCTTACTTGGTCCGCGGTCCGCTAGTCGGCTCATCTACCGTTTTTTACCCCGTCCTTGTCCGGGAAATCCTTACCTTTTACCCGTTATCCAGTATCGTTACCAAGCGTTATTCCTCCGGTTATGCTGCCCGCCTTCCTGGCCGATCTGGCCTCCCTGGTTTTTCCCCAAACCTGCCTGGCCTGCGCCGAGTCCCTGCTGCGGGGCGAAGACCACATCTGCACTCTGTGCCGGGCCCAGCTGCCCTACACCGACTATCATAAGCTGTCTGCCCCGCAAAACCCCTTGGCGCGCCGCTTCTGGGGCAAGGTCCCGCTGCAACATACGCTGAGCTACCTCCGGTTTTTGCGCCGCGGCCGGGTGCAGCATCTCTTGCATCAGCTTAAGTACCAGGGGCAGCGCGAAGTCGGGCTGGTGCTGGGCCGCTGGTACGGCGCCGAGTTGACGACCCAAGGTCTGCAGCCCGGGTTCGACCTGATTGTGCCCGTACCGCTGCACCCGCGTAAGCTGGCCAAGCGCGGCTTCAACCAGTCCGACACCTTTGCTGAAGGGCTGTCCGAAAGTCTGCAAGTGCCCTGGAGCGCCACCGCTCTGCGTCGCCTCGAACACACCGATTCTCAAACTCGCAAAAACCGGTTCCAGCGCTGGCAAAACGTGGCCACCGTCTTTGAAGTAGCCGAGCCCCACACCATTATCGGCCAACACGTGCTGGTCGTCGATGACGTGCTGACCACGGGCGCCACGCTCGAAGCCTGCGCCGTAGCCTTACTGGACGCGGGCTGCCGGGCCGTCAGCATTGCCACCATTGCCTGCGCCGAACACTGACCCCGAAGGGCGTTGGCTTTTACAGCGGGAACGGCAACCCTTCTTGGGTCCAGAGCGGGTCAAAAACACTACCGCCTGATTCGCGGGCAACCAACAAAAAAGGCCACCCTTGCAGGTGGCCTTTCTGTAGAAATCCGGTTGGATTCGTTGCGCAGCTTACTTATTCGAGCCAGCGTTGATCATCGCGCAGCGGAAGCCGATGGCAGCCGTAGCCGAGTCTTCGGCCATGAAGCGACGCGTTCCAGGCGACAGCCAGTAAGCTACGTCCTTCCACGAACCGCCTTTGTAGACGCGCACATGGTCGTCGATCAGCGACTGGTAGTTTTTCTTGTCGTACTTCTCGGAGGGGTCCAGGAAGCCGTTACGACGGAAGGGGTTCAGATCTTCCACGTCTTCAAACGACAGGGGACGGTAGATATCCTGCACCCATTCGTTTACGTTGCCAGCCATGTTATACAGGCCGTAGTCGTTTGGTGGGTAGGCGTATACGTACTCCGTAATCATGGCGCCGTCGTTCAGGCTGCCGGCAATACCGGCGTAGTCGCCGCGGCCGCGCTTGAAGTTGGCCAGGAAAGTACCCATGCTCTTGCCATAGGGGTTCCGCACCTGACGGCCATCCCAGGGGTAGATCCGCTTGTTTTCCTGGTTTTCGTTGCCCACTTCCTGGGTGCCGATCAGAGCCTGAGCAGCGTACTCCCATTCAGCCTCGGTGGGCAGACGGTAGTTGGGTAGGGTGTTACCATTCTCAATAGAGATTTTTACGCCTCCACCGGTATCCGTTCCTTCGGCGGCGTCACCACCTTTTTTCTTGCCGAACAGCCCTTTCTTCTTCGTTGCTGGTTCGCTGCCTTCCCCTGATTCCATAGCCAGGCGCTCGTTTACTTTCGAGGTCCGCCAGGTGCAGTAGTCGTTGGCCTGCAGCCAGCTTACGCCCACCACGGGGAAGTAGCGGAAGCCAGGGTAACGCAAGTAATAGTCGACGTAAGGGTCGTTGAAAGACAGCTCCCGGGCCCACACGGTAGTGTCGGGCAGGGCACGCTGGTAAATTTCCTCCGACGAGTCTTTGCGCACGAAGTGCAGGTATTCCAGCCAGTGGATGTTGGCCACCTCGGCCTCATCCATGTAGAAAGAGGCGATGGTAACCGTCCGCTCGATGTTGTCGTGCGACATGGTCACGTCCTCCTCCTGGGTACCCAGAACCGTACGGCCACCTTCGATAAACACCAAACCGGGACCTTCGGGGATACCCCGGTAGTCGGCCACTTTCATGCCTTCCTCGGTGTTGTACTCAATGCCCGTGGTCGAGCTGTACTTACCGGGCTTGGTAGCTGTGGGCGGCCCACCCTTACAGGAAGCCAGCGCGCAGGCTCCTACGACCGCAAAACGCAGGTACTTGGAAAAATTCATGATCAAGTTGAAACTACCTGAGAGAAAATGATTTAGGAAAGGCAATTTGGATGCAATAATACGAAATTTTAGAACGCTGGGCAAGGAATTGACGGGTAATTACGCCGTTTCAACCGGCGCCAAGCCGCTTCCAGCGAATCGAACTGCCGCAGGCTCAACGATACCTCGTGCGCCCCGCCCAGGTCAGCACTCAGGGCGCTCAGGCTCGCGTCGTAGCTATAACCGAGCCGAAATGCGCCCACGCTGAGCCCGGCAATGGCCGTCAGGATCTGCTGGGGCCGCTCAGAACCCGGTAAGGGCACCCCACGGTAGACGAGGCCCAGCGTGATGGGCGTCAGTACGGCGTAGAGGCCGGCTTCGGCCCGCTGGCTGCCGCCCTGCCGGGTGTAGCTGAGCGTGGGCGAGAGGCTGATTTCGCGGTATTGCTGCTTGACGGTGCTGCGCACGAAGTAATGTTTGTAGCCCCCGTTTAAGTTCAATCGAAGGGGCAGTTTGGCTTGGCTTCGAAATCCCAAATCAGGCTGGTTGAGATGGTGCCCGGCCAGGCCCAGCCAGAACCGCTCCCCGTAGAGCACGATTCCGGTGCCCAGCGTCAGGTAGCTGACCGGGTTGTAGTCCAGCACTTCGGCACTGCTGCCCTGCACGGTACCGTTGTTGTCGATTTGGTCCCCGAACACCAGGTTGTCGTAGCTGATGCGCTGGTTGCCGTAACTGGCCTGGGCGCCGGCACTCAGGCTAAGCTGGGGCGTGAGGCGGGCGTGGTAAGCGTACGTGCCGCCGGCCTCTATCCTAGTGTAGCCAATACTGCCGGTGCGGTCCAGGTTGAGCAGCAGCCCCACGGCGCTGGTCTGGTCCTGGAAGCGGTAGTCGGCGGCTAGCTGGCTGGTTTGGAACGTACCGGCCAGGGTCGGAAACTGGTTACGGTAGCTGAGCGTGAGGCTGTAGTCGTCGAGCAGGCCGGTGAAGGCCGGGTTGGTGTGCAGGCGGGTGGCGTAGGGCTGGGCAAAGTACAAGTCCTGGGCCTGGGCCGAATGGGCCCCGGCCAGGAGGCAGCCCGCTACCAGCACCGAAGCCGCCAGCGGCTGCCACCGCACCTGGGGCAAGCCAATAACCTGAGCCGAAGAAACCTGATACGTCCGCATAAGCAACTTCCTTAACGCGTTAGGTATCTGTTTTCGTACGTGGCCGGCGCCAGCCGCTGGAACTAAACAGTCGAAATTATCCATCTTCTAAGCAAGTGGCGTCCGGCGGGGCCATCCGCGCTATTTCCTTAAATCTACGAGCCCGGGGCCCCGGCGGCGGTAAGTTCTGCACTACTTTTGTCAACAGCTGAGTATACTGCGGCTTGGCTCCGACTCCTTCTTCGTTTTTACTCTTCCTCGTATGCGCAAGTTCTTTTTAGGCTTACTGATCTTTCTGGTCGTGCTGGTGGCGGCCGTGGCCCTAACGCCCATCTTATTTAAGGATAAAATCAAGCAGGCCCTGGACAAGCAGCTCGCCCAGCGCGTGAATGCCAAAGTGGAGTACGACCCGGGCAACGTAAGCCTGAGCTTGTTCCGCACCTTTCCCGACCTGGCCCTGAGCATCGACCAGCTTCGGGTCATTGGCAAGGATTCCTTTGCCCGCGACACCCTGGCTTACCTGCCCGCGTTCCGGGTCGGCATGGACTTGATGAGCGTGGTGCGCGGGGAGAAAATTAAGATTAAGTCCATTGAGCTCGACCAGCCCGATATCAGCGCCAAAGTACTGAAAAGCGGCCGGGCCAACTGGGATATCATGATTTCGGACTCGGCCGCGGCGGCCCAGGGCCAGGATACGAGCCAGGTGAGTTTGGCCATTAAAGGCTGGAAGGTAAACGACGGGCACCTGCGCTACGAGGACCGCACCATCCCGTTCAGCATGGAAATGCGCGGGCTGAACCACTCGGGCTCGGGCGACTTTGCCCAGAACATCTTCGACCTGGTGAGCCAGACCACGGCCGAGCAGCTGTCCATGACCTACGCCGGCACCGAGTACGTCTCGAAAAAGAAGCTGACGGCCGACGTGACCATGGCCATGGACCTGGGCAAGATGCTCTTTACCTTCAAGGACAACAAGGTGCAGCTCAACGACTTTCCGGCCTCGTTCCAGGGTACTATCGGCTTGCCCAACGCCACCGACATTACCTACGACCTGACGTTCAAGGCCCTGGAAACTGACTTCAAGAATATCCTGAGTCTGGTGCCGGGCGTGTATACCGAGCAGTTTAAGGACGTGAAGGCCGAGGGCAAAGTGGCGTTTGACGGCTACTTCAAGGGCGTGCAGAACGAGCTGAAAATGCCCGGCTACGGCGTGAACCTGCAGATCAAGAACGGTATGTTCCAGTATCCGCAGCTGCCCCAGGCTGCCCGCAACATCAACGTGGACATGAACGTGGACAACCCCTCGGGCTTTACCAACAACGTAAAGGTCAACGTGAAGCAGTTTCACCTGGACCTGGGCAAAAATCCCGTGGACGGCAATGTCATTGTGGACGGGCTGGAGCCGATGAAGGTGGATGGCCGCGTGAAAGCCAACGTGGACCTGGCCGAGATGATGAAGGTGTACCCCGTGCAGGACCTGGTGCTGCGCGGTTTGCTGTTTGTGGACGCCACGGCCAAAGGCACGTATTCTAAAACCCAGATGCCGGTGGTGAATGCCAAGATGAACCTGACCAACGGCTACGTGAAGAGCAAGCAATTTCCGGCCCCGATTGAAAACCTGACTTTGAACGGCACGGTGGTCAACGCTACCGGGCAGGTAAACGACACGCGCATCGACATTCCGCAGTTTCGGATGCTGCTCGACGGGGAGCCGCTGGAAGGCCGCGTGGCTGCTCAGAACATCGACAAGCCCATCTTCGACGCCGACATCAAGGGCGTGGTGGATTTGACCAAGCTGACCAAGATTTTCCCCCTGGAAGGCATGACCGTAACGGGCCGCCTCAACGGCAACGTGGCCGCCAAGGGCAAGATGGCCGACATCGAAGCCGGCCGCTACCAGAGCGTGGTGGCCTCGGGTACGGTGAATGCCCAGAACGTAACGTATAAGAGCCCCGACCTGCCCCAGGGCGTGAAGGTGACCAAGGCCACGGCCACGTTTAACAACGACCAGATCGTGCTGCGCGACATGACCGGCTTCGTGGGCTCGTCCGACATTGCCGCCTCGGGCACGATTTCAAACTACATGGGCTACCTCTTTACGCCCGGTCAGAGCCTGCGCGGCAATCTGAACGTGAATTCGCGCCGCTTCAACGTGAACGAGTGGATGGTAGACAACGTGAGCGGTAAGCCCAGCGCCGGTGCTACCACGGCCGCCAAAGCCCCCGCCACGCCCACCCAGGCCGACGGCGTGCTGGAAATCCCGAAGTTCTTCGACCTGACCCTGAACGCCAACGTGGGCCAGGTGGTGTACGACAACCTCAAGCTCGACAACATGAAGGGCGCCTTGGTTGTGCGCGACCAGGCCGTAAACCTCAACGGGCTGACGTTTAATACTCTCGGCGGCAACTTTGCCACCACCGGCAGCTACACCAGCAAGGATTTGGCCCACCCCAAGTTCAACCTGGGCCTCAATATCAAGAACCTCGATTTCCAGAATGCCTTTACCGCCTTCAACTCGGTGAAGAAGCTCGTGCCACTGGCTTCGCAGGTTGAGGGTATTTTCTCGACCAACTTCAACGTGAGCGGGGAAATGGGCCAGGACATGATGCCCGTCTACAGCACGCTCACCGGCAAGGGCCTGTTTGAGGTGGTGCGGGCTGCCGTGGGCGCCTCGCCGGTGCTGAGCAAAATCAGCTCCCTGACCCAGCTGCAGGAGCTCAAGAGCTTTGCCGTGAACAATAAGGACGTGGCCGCTGAGCTTATCAACGGGAACTTCATCGTGAAGCCCTTCGACTTTACCGTGGGCCAGGTGAAAAGCACCCTGGGCGGCTCGTCCAATATCGGTGGGGCCCTGGAGTACGTCATGGCCCTCGACGTGCCCACTGGCCGCGTGGGCAACGCCCTGAATGCCAAGCTCACCCAACTTACCGGCGTGCAGGATATCAAGGGTACGGAGCGCGTGACGCTGGGCCTGAAAATCGGGGGTACGGTAACCTCGCCCCAGGTGGCCCTGACGACCGGCAGCGTGAAGAGTCAGGCCAAGGATGTAGCCAAGAGTTTGGTGCAGAGTGTGGTGCAAAGCAAAGTAGACGACGCCAAGCTGAAGCTGGCCGCCCGCACCCAGGTAGCCCAGGACAGTGCCCGCAAGGAGCTGGACCGCAAACGAGCTGAGCTGGAAGATAAGGCCCGCCAGGAAATTGAGAAGAAGCGCCTCGAAGCCCAGGCCAAGCTCAAAGCCCAAGCCAGCCAGACGCTGGGCAACCTCTTCGGCAAGCCCAAGAAGCCGGCCCCCAAGGACCCCGAACCAGCCCCGACCGACACCACAAAGGGCGGCCAATAAACTTCCCGCTAACCGGGTTTAACCAAAAGCCCCAACCTTCTCCGGGTTGGGGCTTTTGGTTGCGCTACCGAATCATGATTAGTCATAATTGGTAGAACTTTTTTTATGAATATAGAAGATTAGCAAGAGACTTTGCACAAAAACGGACCGATTCTTGTCGAAAACGAAGATGATGAGCTTGCGTACAAACTCGTCATTTCCGCTCTTTTCACTCTTACCTCCTACCGTATGAAGTTTCAACTCCTCCTCCCGCTGGCCGTAGTAGCCGCCCTGGCATTTACCGGCTGCTCCGAAGACAACGACGCGCAAAATCAGGCCAAGCTGGAAGTTCGCCTCACCGATGCCCCCGGCGACTTCAGCCGCGTGAGCCTGGACGTGCAGCAGATTGAGGTGCACCTGAAAGACGAGGCCGACCCCGCCGGCTGGGAGAAGCTGAACTTTACGCCCCAGACGCTCAACATCCTGGATTACGTCAACGGCCGCTCGGCCCTGCTGGTGAGCACTGATTTTGCTCCCGGCGACCTGAAAGAAATCCGCCTGATTCTGGGTTCCAACAACACCGTAACTGCCCGCGACGGGGAAGTATATACCCTCAAAACGCCCAGCGGGCAAACCTCCGGCGTAAAGCTTAAGTTGGACAAGGCCACGCTGCGGGCCGGCGAAACCTACCAGCTGCTGCTCGACTTCGACGTGGCTAAGTCCATCGTAGAGCGGGGCAACTGGAAGCCCGGCAACGACAAGAAAGAGCGGTACCTGCTCAAGCCCGTAGTGCGCCTGGTGGCCCAGGAAATTACCGGCGGCATCTACGGTCAGGTCACGCCCGCCGCGGCCCTGCCCCAGGTGCTGGCCATCCGCTCGTCTTTGACGCCGGCCGATACCTTCAGCACCAACGCCGACGCCACCGGGGCTTACCGTTTGCAGGGTTTGCCCTCGGGTACTTACCGCCTGGAGTATTTCCCTACGACTACGGCCCCGACCAACCAGCCTGCTTATCACTCGGCAGTGCGTACTGGCGTGGTGGTAGTGAACAACCAGCTCACCAACGTCCCGACGGTAGGTTTGGCTGACTAAACTGCTGATCTTGGTTTTTTCCTATGCGCCAGGGCCCGGCTTACACAAGCCGGGCCTTTTGCTTCAGCACCCCAACGGGCTTGCGTAGTTCTAGGATTGATATTTTTGCCGATGGCAAATGTTACTGCGGGGTTGACGACTAAAGCACATAGTAGTATAGGGTTTTCCCAATATGGGAATAGTACCACAGCTTATCCTTCCATTGTTATATTGTTCAAAAACAGCATTATATGAAAATATTTACACTACTCTATAGTTAGATAATGGCTGTAATTTTCTAGGTTTGAGCCGGCAAAATCTAACCTCACCTGTTCACCACCGTTTTTTTTCTATGAAGACCAATCTACTCCTTTCCGGCCTGCTCAGCGCCGGAGTACTGCTGACCGGCTGCGAAGACGCGCTGAAAGACGTAGCTGTTTCCGCTCAGTCTTCGACGCAGGATGCCAAAAAGACCCCGGTAGCAATAACGTATTTCGCCGTCAACATTGACCTGCAACGGGTGGACGTAAGCCAGGACGCTGACGAAAACACCAGCAACTGGGCTACGCTGCGGGATGTAGCCGCTGGCAAGCGTGACCTGCTCAAATCCGGTACTGCTGCTTCTCCCCTGTTCGTCACGGCGGGCTTTCAGGCCGGCACCGTAAAGCAGCTGCGTCTGGTACTCGGCTCGGCCAGCACCATCACGCTTAACAACGGCCGCACGGTGGCTCTGGATACGCCCAGCGGCGAACAGTCGGGCCTGAAGGTGAAGGTAAACCGCCCCGTAAACGGCGGCTCGAGCTACGCAGTTCTGGTTACCATTGACCCCAACTGGCAGGTAGTAGCCCGCGGTAACGGCACTTATGGCCTAAAGCCCGTATTGGAAGGCAACGTCATCCAAACACTGGGTGGCAATGGTGATGAGGGCGAGGCCCGGACGCACCGCGAGGTTACCAGCCACCAGATCCAGTAAGCTCTGGCCACTCGTTAAGCTTACATAAAAAGCCCCTCACCTACCAAGGCGAGGGGCTTTTTGCTGCTCGGCAAGCTTAGGCTAGGGCCGCTAGCAAGGCCAGTAGCTCACGCTGAGTACTCTGGGTTTTGTCTTTGGCGTACCAGCCGTGGAGCTGGGTGCTAAACTCCTCAAAGGGCAGATTCTGGCTTTTCAGGTCCAGGAACATGCGCTGAGCCGGCTCCGGCCGCGGGCCCCAGTGGGTTACTTCAGTTAGAGTTTCGGCATCGAGCACCACCAGCTTGGGTATGGAGCGCCCACCGTTGGTCAGGTACTGGTCCATCAAATCCAGGTTGTCGTCGCGCAGCAGATAGTGGGTGCTGATGGTGCCGCCCGACGCCTGGGCCACAGCCTCCAGCACGGGCACAATCTGGGCCGCGTCGCCGCACCAGCCCTCGGTGATGATCAGCCACGCGTAGCGCCGGGGCAGGGCCGCCACGGCCGCCTGCAACTCGGGTAGCAGGTGAATGGTTTTGTCGAGGCGCCCCATGCGCTGCACGTTGAGCCGGGTGTAGTTGGTCAGCAGCTCCGACTGTTGCGGGCCGGTGGTTTTGCCTTCGGCCTGCAACTCGTCAATCAGCTGGCGGTAAGCAGGATAGGAGTAGCTGGCGGCCAGGCGCTCAGGAGTCAGGACGGGAGTTGCCATATCGGAGGAGAGAATGGAAAGGGAATGGCGTATAACCAGCAAAAAGCCCTTCGGTTTGGAAACCAAAGGGCTACGCACCAGCCGCTGGGCTAGTTGCTTACAGGCTTACCTGGTCTTTACCGGCCGCCGACAGCTCCCGGCAGTAGGTAATGAAGTCGGTATTGATGGGTTCCAGGCCATTCTCGCGCAGGCGGGTAGCTACCTGGGCCCGGTGGTAGTTGGCGTGCACCGGCACGTGGGTGAAGATGTCGGACACTTGGCTGGTGTAGGAGTCGCCTACGGAGTTGGTGTACGAAATCAGGCGGTTCAGCTCGGCTTCGTCGGCGGTGCGAATGAGCTGGTGCAGGTGCTCGGAGGTTTGCTCGTGGAGCTGGTGCAAGCCGGCCAAATCGTGCTCCTGCCACACTTTCACCGGGCTTTTGGTACCGGAGAGGCGGGCAATCCAGATGGCCTGGGCGTTGAGCACGTGGCTGAAGAGGCGCAGGCACACGGCCGGAATTTCCTGACCCGCGGCTACTAAGCCGTCGAGGTGGCGCAGCAGGGTTTCGTTAGCCCACACGTTGTAGGCCCCCAGCTTTTCGTTGGTGTTAATCATGGTGGTAAAAAGGTAAATGCAAAGGCGGAAAAAGCGGCGCGGCAGCCCGCGGCCATTCAGTTAGCGGGGGTCTCGCCAAACCAGGGTTTCCCCGGTTTTGTTTTTGTCAAAGTCGGGGCACTGTCCATCCCCGCGCCCAGTTAGGCCGCCTTCGGGGTGGCAGAGCATCTTGCCTTGCTGGTTGTAGAGGTTGGAAAACTGGTCGCAGCAGCCCAGCGTTTCGTAGTACACTACCTGCCCCTTGTAGCTGTAGCGCGTAATCTGGACGGCCGGGTTTTGCTTGGGCTCGGCCAAATGGTACTGAATCCGGTCGGCCAACCACTTGGGCCGGGCCGTGGTATCGAAGGCCGCCGTAGCGGAGGCCCGCAGGTCGGTGGTGTTGGCGCTGGTCGGGTTGGGCGTGTCGTTGCCGTTTACGCTGCCGCTCACGGGCGGGTCAGTCGGCGTATTGACCGATACGCCGCGGTTGCAGGCCGTACTCAGCAGGGCGGCAAGGGAAGCGGCGGCAACAAACAGGGGCAAACGCATGGCACAAGGGATTAGAGGGCGCGAATGTAATGAACGCACGCCAAAACGGAGGGTTGCCTCCTCAGCCCAACAAAGCCCAGACCCGGGGGCCAAACACGAGCAGGCCCACGACCAGCGCCGCCCCAGCGGCCACCAGCACTGCGCCAGCCGCCACGTCCTTGGCCTTGCCCGCCAGCACGTGGTAGTCGGGCGACACCAGGTCCACGACGGCTTCCACGGCCGTATTCACCAGCTCCGCCGACCATACCGTGCCCACGGCCAGCGCCACCAAAGCCCACTCCAGCCGGGAAATGCCGAAATAGAATCCAAAGCCGATAGTCACAACCGTAGCCAGGGCGTGAAAGCGCAGATGCACTTCCGAGCGCAACGCCGAGGCCACGCCCCGAAAAGCGTGACCAAAGCTAGCTACGCGGCGCCGCAGCAAACTGTCTTTGGGCTCAGCCACGGGCGTCGAATTCGCGGAAGACGGTGAGGCGCAGCTGGTCCCACTCGGGCTTTAGAATGCTGAAGTACACTGAGTCGCGCCGCATACCGCCCTGGGTGAACATGTGGCTGCGTAGCGTGCCTTCCTCGGTAGCTCCCATGCGGCGCATGGCCTCCCGCGACTTCCAGTTGCGGGCGTCGGTTTTGAGCTCTACCCGCTCGCAGCCCAGCTCCCCGAAGGCGTATTTGAGCAGCAAGTGCTTGGCGGCGCGGTTCAGACCGGTACGGTGGTAGTCCCGCCCGATCCACGTCCAGCCAATTTCCAGGCGCTTTTCGGGCAAAGCGAAGCTGCCGTAGCTGGTGCTGCCCACCACGCGCCCCGTCTGCCTGTCGATGATGGCGAAAGGGTAGCGGTAGTTCTTTTCCCGGTCCTGCACGGCCTGGGTCAGGTAGGCGGCCAGGCCCACGGCGTCGCCGGGGTTGGGCGTAGTGGTAAAGCGCCAGATTTCGTCGTCGAAGATGACGGCCTTCAGGTCTTCAAAGTCCGACGTTTCCAGCGGCCGCAGCCGGACGCGGGCGTTTTCGAGCGTGATACAGCGGGAACAGTCCATGGGGTGGGGTCAGGAAAGGTAAAACCAGAACGTCATGCTGAGCTTGCCGCAGCGTCTCTACCGCCAAAGCAAACTTAATTACTCCTGCGGGCGAGATGCTTCGCGGGGCTCAGCATGACGTTCTAATATTGTTCTACTACTTCTTAATCTCGCCCACCATGTCCTCGGGCTTCAGCCACTCGTTGAACTGCTCCTCGGTGAGGTAGCCCAGCTGTAACGCAGTTTCCTTCAGCGTCGAGCCGTTTTTGTGGGCCGTCTGGGCAATTTCGGCGGCTTTGTAGTACCCGATGTGGGGGTTTAGGGCCGTGACCAGCATCAACGACGAATCGACGTGCTTCTTGATGTTTTCCTCCAGCGGCCGGATGCCCTCGGCGCACCGGTCGTTGAACGACACGCACACGTCGCCAATCAGGCGGGCCGAGTGCAGGAAGTTGTAAATCATAACCGGCTTGAACACGTTCAGCTCGAAGTGGCCGTTCATGCCGCCGATGTTGATAGCCACGTCGTTGCCCATTACCTGAGCGGCTACCATCGTCATGGCCTCGCTCTGGGTGGGGTTTACTTTGCCGGGCATGATGCTGGAGCCGGGCTCGTTGTCGGGGATGAACAGCTCGCCGATGCCGGCGCGGGGGCCCGAAGCCAGCAGGCGGATGTCGTTGGCAATCTTCATCAGCGAAGCCGCCACGGTTTTCAGCGCGCCGTGGGCTTCCACAATGGCGTCGTGGGCGGCCAGGGCCTCAAACTTGTTTTCGGCCGTGATGAAAGGCAGGCCGGTCAGGTCGGCAATGTGCTTGGCCACGGCTTCCGAGTAGCCGGGCGGCGTGTTGATGCCCGTGCCGACGGCCGTACCGCCCAAAGCCAGCTCCGAGAGGTGAGCCAGGGTGTTATTGATGGCGCGCAGGCCGTGGTCGAGCTGGGAAGCGTAGCCCGAAAACTCCTGGCCCACGGTCAGCGGGGTGGCATCCATGAGGTGAGTGCGGCCAATCTTGACGATGTGCATGAACTCCTCACTCTTGCGCTTGAGCGTGTCGCGCAGCTTGGTGATGCCCGGAATGGTTACCTCCACCAGCGTCTGGTAGGCGGCAATGTGCATGGCCGTGGGGAAGGTGTCGTTCGATGACTGCGACTTGTTCACGTCGTCGTTCGGGGCCAGCACCTTCTTCTCGTCGGCGAGGCTGCCGCCCTGCAGCACGTGGCCGCGGTAGGCAATTACCTCATTCATGTTCATGTTCGACTGGGTGCCCGAGCCGGTTTGCCATACCACCAAGGGGAAGGCATCGGCCAGCCCACCGGCCAGGATTTCGTCACACACTTTCCCGATCAGCTCCGCTTTTTCGGCGGGCAATACGCCGGCATCGCGGTTGGTGAGGGCCGCGGCCTTTTTGAGAATGGCAAACGCCCGGATGATTTCCTTGGGCATCCGGTTGATATCCTGCGCAATCTGGAAGTTCTCGATAGAGCGCTGGGTCTGGGCGCCCCAGTAGGCGTCGGCGGGGACCTGCACGGTGCCCATAGTGTCTTTCTCGGTGCGGAATTGCATGTAGCGGGAATGAAGTGACGAATCCGTATTTGGTAGCGGTAAAAGTACGCAACAACCCGAACTCAGGCCTAAAAAGACGCACTACGGTCCCCATTTGTCATCCTGAACGGAACGAAGTGGAGTGAAGGACCTTCCTCACCTACTCCCCTGCGGTTTTTGCCAACGTGAAAAAGCCCTTTACCACGCGAGTAGTAAAGGGCTTTTTCGCATTGAAGAACAGGCATCACGCAGGCGAGGGAGGTCCTTCGCTGGGCTCAGGATGACAGATGCAGGGCGTGCTTAGAACGAGTAGTTCACCGAAGCTTTAATCACCCGGTTCTGGGCGTCGAAGTTGTTGTTCTTGTCCAGGGAAGAGAGGCCAAAATCGTAGCCGGCGCTCAGGCCCAGGCCGTTGTCGAACTGGTAGCCCAGGCCGCCCACCATGCCGAAGTCGACGGAGCGGAACTGGTCTTTCACGTCGAAGTCGGTGGAAAAAGCGTTGAAGCCCAGGGCTCCGGCCTGTACCCGCACCTTATTGCTGACCAAAAACGAGGCCTGGGGACCGGCAAACAGATAAAAACCGGGCGTCAGGTAGCCCTTGAACAGCACCGGCACGTCGATGTAGGACATGCGCGAGGTGGCCGTGACGCGGGCGTTGAGGAAATCAAACTGCTCCCAGGGCAGGGTGCCCACCAGCTTGGCGCCTTTCTCGGAGTAGGACACCCCAGGCTCGATGGCAAAGCCGGGGCTGAGGGGAATGGTGGCGTAGAGGCCGGCGTGGAAGCCGGGCTTCATTTCCTTGGTCACGGCGCCGTTGGTGTAGCCGGCCAGGTCCATCACGCTCTGCACGGCATCACCCGACCAGTCAGAAACGTTGACGCCGGCCCGCAGACCAAATTTGACGCCGGGCGTGGCGGGGGTAGTCCGCACCGGGGCCGAGTACACCGGGCGGGCCGGGGAGTTGGAATATACCGGGCGGCGTACCTGGGCTTGGGCTACTGAAAACGACGAGGAAAGCAACAGCGCGGCTACAGCCAAGCGCCCGAAAAGGCTTTTGGAGTTCATGGCAAAAGGGAAAACAGGAGGGAGATGTCTAAAGAAAGGGGCCGGCCGCAGCGGGGCGCGCGTTGCTGCAGCGGGCGTTCTGAGGAGCATACATTACAAAACCGTGCCAGTTGGCTACCATGGCACCTGGTCCTTGCGCTGGCGGCTCATGCCGTTTCTGAAAATCAGTCACTTAGCTTTTTGCCGCATCGACCAAATCCGGCAAACTCCCGACCGGAGGGCCGGAAGCCGCCGGGTAGTGCAGCGCGCTGAGCCGCGGCCCGGCATTATGAATTGGGTGGGCTCGACAGCTGTTTGGTGGCGGTTTGCGTACACCGTTTCCCAACCATTCACCCCAAATACCCCGCGCTATGAGCACAATCAAGAAAGTAATTGAGGTTTTGGCCTCCTCGGAAAAGAGCTTCGAAGATGCCCTGCAACGCGCCCTGACCGAAGCCAGCACTACCGTCAAAGGCATCCGGTCCATCTATATTAAAGACCAGAGCTGCCGCGTGCGCGACAATAAGATTGTGGAGTACCGCATTACGGCCAAGATTAGCTTCGAGGTGATGCACAAGTGGGACCCCAGCGCCCAACACCAGCCCGCCGCGGCCATCGACACGCCCACTCCCGCCGGCGACGGCAGCCCCGACTACAGCCAGGTACAGGTGAAAACCCAGCCCGACCTGCCCCGCGACGTGGAGCCCGGCGGCAGCGCCACCGAGCCCCAGAGCGGCGGCGGCTACAGCGGCTAGATTTCCCATCGGTTATCCTGAGGCGGAACGAAGACTCTTCCTCCCTCTGTAAACAGCGTAATTAAACGTGAAAAGCCCTTTCCTGCCTGCGTGGGAAAGGGCTTTTGTACGTTGTAGAGTCCTTAGTGGGGTAGGCGAGGAAGGTCCTTCGGCTCCGCCTCAGGATGACAGATGAGAAAAGAGCCCGAACGAAAAACTCACCATTTCACCACTGCTAAAACGTGACGTTAATGTCTACGACCTGGTCGGCGCGGCGGCCGTTGGCGGCGCCGGGCTGCCAGGCAGGTCCTTCGCAGAGCAGGCGGATGGCTTCCTGGTCGTAGTCGCGGCGCAGGCCCCGCAGGATTTTGAAGTTGTCGAGCGTGCCGTCGGCTTTCACCGTGAAGCGCACCCGCACGCTGCCCGAGAGCGGCGGGGCCGGGTACTCGGGCCGGAACATGGCCTCGCGCCGCAGGTATTCGCGCAGCTTAAGGTAGCCTTCCACCGGCTGGGGGCTGATAACAGGGGCGGGTGGCAACGCGGCTTGGCGCTTAGCACTTTCCTCGGCCGTGGGCACCGGGGCCTTGGCCACGGCAGGCGGGCCAGCCACCGTATCGGCGGCTTTGCTAGCCAGCAATACCCGGCTCTGCATGGTCTTCAGGTCGGCAGACTCGCTACGACTGGGAGCTGCCGCTACGGGAGCCTGCATGGCTACCGAACCCGATGCCACTTTGTCGCCGGGCACGGCCGCCGGGGCCGCAGCCGGCGGGCGGGTAGCGGCCACCACCGGCCGGCGCCGAGTATACCGCGCCGGAGCCGCCGCCCGCCGGCTGGCCGAGGCCGGGGCCGCCGCTGCTGGTGCTGCCGGAGTTTCGGGCACAGCGGCACTTTCGGCCGCGGCTACGGCCGGCTCGGGTGCAGCCGCGGCCGGATCCGGCGAAACTGCTGAAGGAGAAGGCGGGGTGGGCAGTTGCACGGCTACGGACCCTGGCTCGGGAGCCGGGGCGGCGGGGCGGCGCAGGCCCCACCACAGGGCGGTGCTCACCAGCAGCAAGGCCAGCACGGCGGCCACCGCCTGCCATGCGCGGGCGGCGGACCGTGGGGCGTGCTCCGGCTGGGTTACGCGCTGGTGCAGGCGGCTGCGCAGCTCGCTCAGGGCCTGGTCAGTGACGGCGGGGCTCGACATTTCCAGGCCCTCCAGCACTTCGGCGCAGCGCGGGCAGCCCAGGGTGTGGGCCTCCACGCGGTGCTGCTCGGCGGCGGGCAGGGCTCCGGCCACGTACTGCCGCAGCAGTGGCAGCGGCAGGTGCCCGGCCGCATTGGGGGCCGGGGGCTGGGGTGGAACAGGAGGCTGGTTAGCGGGCCGCATTGGGAGCTGAGTCGAGGTAACGTTTGAGGTTGCGCTTGCCGTTTTGCAGGTGGCTTTTCACGAGGCCCAGGTCAAAGCCGGTGAGGTCGGCAATGTCGCGGTAGCACTTCTTTTCGAGGTAAAACAGCTCCAGGCAGCGGCGCTGCCCCGCGGGCAGATCGGCCAGGGCGTGCTCCAGGGCCTGGAGGCGGGCTTCGGTAAGGTCTTGTTCTTCAGTAGCATCACCTGCCTGATGCAGAACGCCCGCCGATTCCATATCGGCCGCATCAGGAAAATGCAGAACCAGGGCGCCCTCGGGGCCGGCCCGCTGCCGGGCCCGCAGGATCATCAGGCAGTGGTTGCGGGCCGTGGTCTGAAGCCAGGCCGGAAAGTTCTCTACCTCGTGGCGGCGCAGCGTATCGAGAAGCTTCTCGAAGAGCTGCATCACCGCGTCCTGGGCGTCTTCGTCGGGGCGCAGGTACTTGCGGCACACGGCAAACACCAGGGGCATGTGCCGCTCGTAGAGCACGCCCAGGTCGGCCACCGCCCCGTCGAGGCGGTAGCGCGTGAGCAGCTCCTGATCGGAGAGCTCATGGGGCGAGGTAGGGCGGCGTTTGAAAAACATAGCAACGGGAGGGGCGGGCCGATTTGGCCAGGGGCCAAGATACGGCATCGGGGCGTTATCGGGCGCTTTGCGACTCCAAGCCGCGACATTGCGACTCGAGGACGCAACGTCGCGACTCGGAGCGGCGACTTCCCGACTCGGAGCCGCGAGGCTGCGGCAAAATAACGCGTCCGCCCGGTGCAGGACCGGGCGGACGCGGGTGCGCCAGGATGTAAACTGCTTGTGGCGCAAACTACACCGTTCGCGCTACTGCGCTATTGGACGAGTTGCCGAATTTCAGGGCTCCGCTGTAGTAGTCAGCAAGATAGAAGAATCCGGCCGGGGCCAAAATTTATTTGCGGGCGGTATGGAATCCGGGCCGGGTCGGCATCAGCACTGGTGAAACCTTCCTCATCACCGTCGTCTGATTGTATGAACAAGATCCTCCTTCTCGGCCTGGGCGGCTTGCTGGCCCTGCCCGCCGTTGCGCAGCAGACTACCACGCCGCCGGCCCCGCGCCCCCGGCAGTCGGCCCCGATAGCCACCCCGCGCACCCTCACGGGCCGCATCCTCGCCGACGGTACCAACCAGGGGCTGCCGGGGGCTACCATCGTGGTAAAAGGCACGAATGTGGGAGCGACAAGCAACTCTGCGGGCACGTATCGACTCCTTATGCCAGCGGGCCACGATACGCTGGTGGTCAGCGCCCTGGGCTACCAGTCCCGGCAGGTGCGCGCGCCGAAAAAGGGCCCGCTCACCATTCGTCTGACCCACGAAGGCACGCAATTGAGTGAAGTCGTCGTTACGGGGTATGGCACCGAGCAAGTTCGGCGGTCCGTAAGCGGCTCCGTGTCGCAGGTACAGGGGTTGGAAGGCAAGGTAGCCGGGGTGGTCATTCAGCAACAGCCATCGGCGGGGAGGATGCGGAAAAGTAAAGCCCAACGGAATGCACCTGTTGCAGCAGATGTATTCTACGATTCGGCGCCTCCCCGCCCTGCGCCGGGCCCGGGCGAGTCGTACGCCGCCATCCACGACAACGGCTTCCACTCGGCCCAGCAAGAACCCCTGAGCACGTTTTCCATCGACGTGGACGCGGCCAGCTACTCCAACGTGCGACGCTTCCTCAACCAGGGCCAGCGTCCACCCCAGGACGCGGTGCGGGTGGAGGAAATGCTCAACTACTTCCATTACGACTATCCCCAGCCCACCGGCCCCGACCCGGTTTCCATCACCACCGAGCTGGCCGTCTGCCCCTGGAACCCCGACCACCAGCTGCTGCACGTGGCCCTGCAGGGCCGGCAGGTGAGTACTGCGAAGCTGCCGCCCGCCAACCTGGTATTTCTGGTGGATGTATCGGGCTCCATGGCTGAACCAGCTAAGCTGCCGCTGGTGCAGGCCGGTCTGCGCCAGCTGGTGCACGAGCTGCGGCCCCAGGACAAGGTAGCCCTGGTGGTGTACGCCGGGGCGGCCGGCCTGGTGCTGCCCGCCACCCCCGGCAACCAGCAGGAAACCATTCTGGCCGCGCTGGACCGGCTGGAGGCCGGCGGCTCCACGGCCGGCGGCCAGGGCCTACGCCTGGCGTATCAGGTAGCCCGGCAGCAGTTTCAGAAAGAAGGTAACAACCGCGTGATTCTGGCTACCGACGGCGACTTCAACGTGGGGGAAAGCAGCGACGAGGCCATGGAGCGGCTTATTACCGAGGAGCGGGAATCGGGCGTGTTCCTGACCGTGCTGGGCGTGGGCCAGGGCAACTTGCAGGACAGTAAGATGGAGCGGCTGGCTGATAAGGGCAACGGCAATTATGCCTACCTCGACAACCTCGACGAAGCCCGGCGGGTGCTGGTCCGGCAGTTCGGCGGCACACTCTTCACCCTGGCCAAGGACGTGAAGCTGCAGCTCGAGTTCAACCCCGCCCGGGTGCAGCAATACCGCCTCATTGGCTACGAAAACCGTGCCCTGGCCGATGAGGACTTCAACAATGACCGCAAAGACGCCGGGGAGCTGGGAGCGGGTCACACCGTCACGGCCCTCTACGAGCTGATTCCGCCCGGTGCCCCCACCGGCCTCGACCCGCTCAAGTACCAGCCCAACCCCGCGCCCGCGCCGCCTGCCCCCGCCTCGGCCGACCTGATGACGGTAAAGCTGCGCTACAAGGAACCCCAGGGCAACACCAGCAAGCTGCTGGAGCGCACCCTGCGCGGTGCGGCCGTACCCGTGGCTCAAGCCTCCGCCAATCTACGCTTCGCCGCCGCCGTGGCCCAGTTCGGCATGCTGCTGCGCCAGTCGGACTACCGCGGCACGGCTACCTACGACAGCACTGCCAAACTGGCCCAGCAGGCCCGCGGCCAGGATGCCGACGGCTACCGCGCCGAGTTTGTGCGCCTGGTCAAGCTGGCCGAGGGGCTGAGTCTGGTCACGGGCACCGTGGGCGTGCGTTAAGCCGCGGCCCCGCTTTTTCCATCCTGGTTTTCTGATGAGTTAAGCTATTCGTATGCGCCCCTCTGCCGTTTCCCTCCGTATTTCCGAGCCCTGCGCCCAGCCCTGGGCCCTGATGACGCCCCAGGGCGCCGGCCGCCACTGCGCCGCCTGCCAGAAGGTAGTTATTGACTTCACTCAGAAAACCGATGCCGAAATCCTGGCGGTGCTGGCGGCCACGGCGGGCCAGGCCTGCGGGCGGTTTGGAGGCAGTCAGCTGAATCGGCCGCTGCAGCCACTGGTGGTAGCTCCACCCCGGGCCGGCGGGTGGTGGCGCCCGGCCGTAGCGGCCACGGTGGCCCTGCTCGGCTTCCGCACCCTGCTGCCCCAAGCCGCTCAGGCCCAGCACCCCACCAGCCAGCACCCCAGCGCCAGCCGCCGCACTGACCAGCCAGAATCAAGGGCCGAAGCCAAACCCGTTGATAGGGACGAGCGGATCAGCGACAACTCCAGGCTGCTCACCGGCCGGGTCGTGGATAAGACGAACGGGGAAGGTGTGCCCGGGGTGACGGTGCTGGTAAAGGGCACGACCAACGGCGTGTCGACCAACTCGGACGGGACTTTCTCCCTGCGCGTGGCCGCCGACCAGCAAAACCTGCTCTTGACATTCGCGACTATTGGCTACCTCTACCAAGAGCTTCCGATGCCTACCGGACCTCAAGCCCAGAACATGCATGTGGGGCTGAATATGGAGGTATTAGGAGGTGTTTGGTACTCTCCTATCTACACTCCGCGGGGCGTGTGGCAACGGCTGAGCAGCGTTCCACGGCGCGTCTGGTACGCCTTTCAGCGCGACTAGTCATGAGAAGCTCTGCCCTTCTCACTTCCGGCTGGCGGCGCCTGCTGGCCGCCGGCCGAATCACCGTCTGGGCCGCGCGGCTGCTACCTAATGGCAGCAAGTGGCCCGGGCACCGCCGCGGCCGGGCTCCGGCCTGCAGGGCGCCACCCGGGGCGGGTCGGTTCGGCGGGTAACCGCTTTCCCGCCCACGAACCAACCTTGGAGGAACTCCTGACCGGTGGGCGACTGGTCAGGAGTTTTGGTTTTAGGCGCGGCCGCCAACGTTTCGCCTCGCCTTATTATTATGCAATTAACCCTGATTTATTTTTGCCCGAATTTTATTAGAAAAAGTCTGCCGTTGCCGGGTTACGTATTACCAGCTTTAGGTATAAACAACCACTAAGCGGCGCTGCTTTCGTTTACTTGCCCGTACAACCGGCTCTGCCAGCAGAGTCCTGCTGCCCCGTTCTCAGGCCGCGCCGCTCGCGACGGACGCTCCTGGCCACGCGCTTCTTTTCCCGGAAAAGTTCTGAATTCGAGTTTGTGAGTTCAGCGGCGGCAGCATGGCTTTTCGGGTCGTTTTTTCTCCTCTAGCCTTTCTCTTCCCATGTCGATATTCCGCTTGCGCCCCCTGTGGCTGCTGGCCGGCGGCTTGCTGCTGCCCGCCTGCCAACAAAAACAATCTACCGAGCCTCTCGAGCAGGCCAGCGTTTACGAGCAGCTGCCCCCGGCCGAGCCCCAGCTGGATGAAGCTCCGCCCGCGCCGGCCAACGCCGAAACCTACGCCCGGCTGCCCGAAAACCGCTTCGAGGACGTGCGCCAAACGCCGCTGAGCACCTTCGCCATCGACGTAGACCCAGCCTCTTATAGTAATGTGCGGCGCTTCCTGACCCAGAACCGCCAGCTGCCCCCGCCCGAAGCCGTGCGGGTCGAGGAGCTCATCAACTACTTTCACTACGACTACCCCCAGCCCCGCTCCTCCGACGCCCCGGCCACGCTGAACGCCGAAGTGGCCCGCTGCCCCTGGAACCCCGCCCACCGGCTGGTACTGGTGGGGGTGCAGGGCCGCGAAGTAGCCACCCGGGCACTGCCGCCGGCCAACCTGGTTTTCCTGCTCGACGTGTCGGGCTCGATGAACGACGAGGACAAGCTGCCCCTGCTCAAGGCCAGCCTGCGCCAGCTGGTGCACACGCTGCGGCCCCAGGACTACGTTTCTATTGTAGTATATGCCGGGGCGGCGGGCCTGGTGCTGCCGCCCACGCCCGGCAGCCAGCCCCAGCAGATCCTGGCAGCCCTGGATAATCTGGAAGCCGGCGGCTCCACGGCGGGCGGCGAAGGGCTGCGTCTGGCCTACCAGGTGGCCCGGCAGCAGGCCCGCCCCGGCTCCAACACCCGCATCATCCTGGCCACCGACGGCGACTTCAACGTGGGAGAAAGCTCGGACGAGGCCATGGAGCAGCTCGTGACCCAGGAGCGGCAGTCGGGCGTGTTTTTGTCGGTGCTGGGCTTCGGGGAAGGCAACCTGCAGGACAGCAAGATGGAGGTGCTGGCCGACAAAGGCAACGGCAACTATGCCTACATCGACAACCTGAACGAGGCCCGGCGGGTGCTGGTCCAGCAATTTGGCGGCACGCTATTTACCCTGGCCCAGGACGTGAAAGTGCAGGTCGAGTTCAACCCCGCCCAGGTAGCGCAGTACCGCCTCATCGGCTACGAAAACCGCCTGCTGGCCGCCGAGGATTTCAACGACGATACCAAGGATGCCGGGGAGCTGGGCGCGGGCCAGCAAGTCACGGCCCTCTACGAAATTGTGCCCGCCAACACCCGCCCCGCCGTCGACCCGCTCAAGTACCAGTCTTCCCCGGGCGTTGCTACTGATTACGGCCCAGTTTCCGCCGCCAGCGCCGAGCTGCTTACCGTAAAGCTGCGCTACCAGGAACCCCAAGGCAGTGTTAGCCGCCTGCTCAAGCTGCCCGTGCGCAATTCCGACACCGGCGTGGAGCAGGCCTCCGACAACCTGCGCCTGGCCGCGGCCGTGGCCGAGTTTGGGCTGCTGCTGCGGCAGTCGGAACACCGGGGCACGGCCAGCTACGCGGCGGCCGGGCAGCTGGCGCAGTCGGTGCGCGGCCGGGACGCGGACGGCTCCCGCCGGGAATTTGCGGAGCTGGTGCGGCAGGCTGGTGAGCTAAGCAGTGAAGTCGCCCAAGCCTTGCCCGAGGAGCAGTGGAGCTACCGGTAAGCGGCTGTTTTTGTGCGGATTGTATTACCGGTCAGAAGTTCGGAAACAAGCTGGCTACCGAACGTTTGTTCGTATAACCCGGCAAAATTTAATTTGGAATTACCAGAACCTGGTCCCACCTTGCCCTCACAAAGCACCTGATTCTCATGTCGCAGCACACCGGCCGCTTCTTTTTTAGCTATTACTTCTACTACGCCCACGCGTAGTCGAGCGGCCCTCCTGTAGCTTTTCCAACCGAAACTCTCAGCGCCTCTCGACAACCTCGGGAGGCGCTTTTTTTACGCTTACTTTTCCGCTTCACATGCCCGCTTCCGTCTTCTTTTATTACGGCTACTATTACTTCTTCTTTACGAAGAAGCGGGGCCCCGTTTGCCAGAGCTGACCGAAGCGCAGCACCAGAAGCAAAACCAGGCCCCGCACTCCGGAGGCCTTTTTTTATGTCTTTCCCTAGCACCCGCACCATGCTTTCCACCGTCGCCATTCAGGGCTTTGAAGGTAGTTTCCACCAGATTGCCGCCCGCCACTACTTCGGCCCCACGGCCCTGACGACGCCCTGCGCCACGTTTGGGGAAGTGGTGCGGCAAGTGAGCAGCGGCACGGCCGGGCACGGACTCATGGCCATTGAAAACTCCATTGCCGGCAGCATTTTGCCCAACTACAACCTGCTGCGCCAAGCCGGCCTGCGCGTGACCGGGGAAGTGTACCTGCAGATCCGCCAGCACCTGATGGCCTTGCCCGGCCAGCAGCTCGACGATATCCGGGAGGTGCACTCCCACCCCATGGCCCTGCTGCAGTGCGCCGACTTTCTCAACCAGCACGGCCCCTGGCGCCTGGTCGAAACCGAGGACACGGCCCTGAGTGCCCAGCGCATCCGGGAAGGGCTGCGCACCGGCACCGCCGCCGTGGCCGGCAAGCTGGCCGCCGAGCTGTTCGACCTCGAAATCCTGGCCAAGGACATTCACTCCGAAAAGAAAAACTACACCCGCTTCCTGGTGGTGGACCGGCCCGAAAACGCGGCGGCCGTGGAAGCACCCAATAAGGCCTCGCTCTACTTCCACACTACCCACGCCCAGGGCAGCCTGGCCCAGGTTCTGATCCGCATTGCCGACCAGGGCATCAACCTCTCCAAGCTCCAGTCCTTCCCGATTCCGGCCAAAACCTGGCACTACTACTTCCACGCCGACCTTGAATTCGACGACCCGGCCCAGCTCGAAGCTGCTTTGCAGGCCATGAAGCCGGTAACCGAAGGCCTCGAAGTGCTGGGCATCTACCACAAAGGCACCACGCACAAGTAAGCCCGAATCGAAAGAACGTCAGCAAATAAGAACATCGGTAAGAACGTCATGCTGAGCTTGCCGAAGCATCTCTACCGCTTCGTTACCAGAGTAATATAATTACCACTTCGGTAGAGATGCTTCGGCAAGCTCAGCGTGACGGTTAAGAATAAGCAACCAACCCCAGAAACACCCCAAACCCCATGCAAGTCTCCGTAGCCAGCCGCCTCCAGCACACCCAGGAGTATTACTTCTCCCGCAAGCTGCGCGAAATCGACGCTATGAACAAGGCCGGGGCCCAGGTTATCAACCTCGGTATCGGCAGCCCCGACATGCCGCCCCACCCGCGGGTAATTGCGGCCCTGAATCAGGCTGCCACTCAGCCCAACACTCACGCCTACCAGAACTACAAGGGCGTGCCGGCCCTGCGCCAGGCCATGGCCGGCTGGTATGAGCGCAGCTACGGCGTCACGCTGGACCCCGAAACGGAAGTGCTGCCCCTGCTGGGCTCCAAGGAAGGCATCATCCACGTGAGCATGACTTTCCTGGAAGCCGGCGACGAAGTGCTGATTCCCAACCCCGGCTACCCCGCCTACCGCGCCGCCGCCCACCTGGCCGGCGCCACGCCCGTCGACTACGACCTGACGGCCGAAAACAACTGGCTGCCCGACCTGGAGCAGTTGGCCCAGCGCGACCTAAGCCGGGTGAAGCTGATGTGGGTCAACTACCCCCACATGCCCACCGGCACCCCGCCCGACGCCGCTTTCTTTGTCCGACTGGTGGCCTTTGCCACCGAGCATAATATCCTGCTGGTCCACGATAATCCTTACAGCTTCATCCTCAACCAGGAGCCGGCCCAGAGTCTGCTGGCCGTGCCCGGGGCCCGGGAAGTGGTGCTGGAACTCAACTCGTTGAGCAAGTCGCACAATATGGCCGGCTGGCGCGTGGGCATGCTCCTGGGCCGCGCCGACCTATTGCAGGAAGTGCTGCGCTTCAAGAGCAACCTCGACTCGGGCATGTTCCTGCCGGTGCAGCTGGCCGCCGTGGAAGCCCTGAGCCTCGATGAAACCTGGTACCAGGAGCTCAACGCCCACTACGCCGCCCGCCGGGAGCTGGTCTTTGAGCTGCTCGACACCATCGGCTGCCGCTACGAGCGAAACCAGGTGGGCCTCTTCGTGTGGGCTGCTATTCCGGCCGGCTACCCCGACGGCTACGCCCTGAGCGACGAGCTTCTGCACGCGGCCAAGGTCTTCCTTACTCCCGGCGGCATCTTCGGCTCCAACGGCAACGGCTTCATCCGCGTCAGCCTCTGCCAAACCACTGCGGTACTGGAACAAGCTTTAACCCGAATCAAAGGTGAAATGGTGAGTGGTGAGATGGTGAGTTGACGTTTTTAATGCGCGGTTCTGCGCCAGTCGAACATCAAACTCACCATTTCACCAGTTCACCATCTCACCACTTCACAATGGTAGTAACGATAATAGGCCTAGGATTAATCGGCGGCTCGTTGGCCATCAGCCTCAAGGCTAAGGGCCTGGCCCAGCACGTCATCGGTGTGGACCACAGCCCCGAAAACCTCCGCAAAGCCCAGGACCTACACCTCATCGACGAAGGCACTACCGACCTGCCCGAAGCCGTGCGCCGCGCCGACCTGGTAGTCGTAGCCGTGCCCATGGATGCCATGCTCACCGTGCTGCCCCAGGTGCTCGACGAAGCCGACCAGCAGGTCGTCATCGACGTGGGCTCCACCAAATCCATGCTGCTGGCGGCCGTGGCCCAGCACCCGTGCCGGGGCCGCTTCGTGGCCGTGCACCCCATGGCCGGCACCGAGTACTCCGGCCCCGAAGCCGCCGTGCCCGAGCTGTTTACCGATAAAACCCTGGTCATCTGCGACGCCGAGCAGAGCGACGCCGATGCCGTCAACAAGGTACAGCGCCTGTTCGAGCAGCTCCAGATGCGCATCGAATACCTCGACGCCGCCGCCCACGACCTGCACACGGCCTACGTCTCGCACATTTCGCACATTACCTCCTTTGCCCTGGCCCTCACCGTGCTGGAAAAGGAAAAAGAAGAGCAGCAGATCTTTGCCCTGGCCAGCGGCGGCTTCGCCTCCACCGTGCGCCTGGCCAAAAGCTCCCCCGACATGTGGGTGCCCATCTTCCGCCAAAACCGCGTCAACGTCCTCGACGTGCTCGACGAGCACATCCACCAGCTCCAGCACCTGCGCCACCTCATCGCCCAGGAAGACTACCCCGCCGTCTACCAGCAAATCCAGCAAGCCAACCTGATAAAGAAGATTCTGAAGTAACAGAACGAAACTCCCCTCCTTGTTGAAAGGAGGGGTGCCCGAAGGGCGGGGTGGTCCAATCGTTGAACGACCAAAAAGAACGTCATGCTGAGCGAAGCCGAAGCATCTCTACCGCAGTAGTAATCAATCGGCTTGCTCAATGAAGCGGTAAAGATGCTTCGACAAACTCAGATGACAGCCTAAGTAAACAACGAGTAACCACCCCGGCCTTCGGCCACCCCTCCTTTCAACAAGGAGGGGAACTAGCATAGCCTCCCTCTCAACAACGCAAAAACATAACCCCCTCATAACCATGCAATCCGCACTCTTCAACCGCCAGCCCGACGACAAGCCCTACCTCATTTCCGGCCCGTGCTCGGCCGAAACCGAGGAGCAGGTTCTCGAAACCTGCCAGCGCCTGGCCGCCACCGGCAAGGTGCAAGCCCTGCGCGCCGGCATCTGGAAGCCCCGCACCAAGCCCGGCGGCTTCGAAGGCATCGGCACCAAAGGCCTGCCCTGGCTCAAGAAAGCCGGCGAACTGACCGGCCTGCCCATTGCTGTGGAAGTGGCCACGGCCAAGCATGTGGAAGACTGCCTGGCTTTCGGCGTCGATATTCTGTGGGTAGGCGCCCGCACCACCGGCAACCCCTTCTCGGTCCAGGAAATTGCCAACGTGCTGCGCGGCGTCCAGGTACCGGTGCTCGTCAAGAACCCGATTCACCCCGAGCTCGAGCTCTGGGCCGGGGCCGTGGAGCGCCTCCAAAAGGCCGGTCTGAGCCAGGTGGGCCTCATTCACCGGGGCTTCAGCTCCTACGGCAACACCGATTTCCGCAACGCCCCGATGTGGCACCTGCCCATCGAAATGAAGCGCCGCCACCCCGACCTGCCCCTGCTCTGCGACCCCAGCCACATCTGCGGCCGCCGCGACACCCTGGCCGCCGTGGCCCAGCAGGCCCTCAACCTGGGCTTCGACGGCAACATGATTGAAAGCCACATCGACCCCGACAACGCCTGGAGCGACGCCAAGCAGCAAATCACCCCCGAGGTGCTCCGCGACCTGATCCGGGACCTGGTGTGGCGCCACGAAACCACCAACCAGCGCGAATTCCTGACGGCCCTCTCCAGCCTGCGCGAGCAAATCAACCAGCTCGATGCCGAAATCATCCAGCTCCTGGGCCGCCGCATGGCCGTGGCCGAGAAAATCGGGGTCTACAAGAAGGAAAACGACATCACCATCCTCCAGACCGGCCGCTGGAACGAGGTCCTGGAGCGGGCCCAGCGCCAGGGCAGCTCCGTCGGCCTCACCCCGGAGTTTATCGAGCAGTACTTTGCCGCCGTCCACCTGGAGTCCATCAACCACCAGAACAAGGTGATGGAAGGCTAACCAGGGCCGCGTTGTGCACGCTCATGTGGAGACGCAACCTCGCCTCTCCCCGTTGAACAACTCTGCCAGCAGGAATAGGGTAGGATGATTCAGCTCCGCCCGACCGACAAGACGCAACCATGCGTCGCTACCCCAAGCCGCCCTTCGCTGCCCGCCAGCGAAGGGCGGCTTTCCTATAGAAGGGCCCACCCCGACCTGTTCGAAGCCCGCTCAAAACCCTTAGGAGCCGCCCTTCAGGCTTTAGGAACCGTACTTCAGCCTTTAGGAGCCGTACTTCAGGCTTTAGGAATCATACTTCAGCCTTTAGGAACCATACTTCAGGCTTTAGGAGCCTCACTTCAGCCTTTAGGAACCGCACTTCAGGCGTTAGTAGCCCTACTTCAAGCTTTAGGAACCGCACTTCAGGCTTTAGGAGTCCCGTCAACGACTTTAGGAGCCTTACCAACGCTCTACAAATCGGGCTCAGGCCGGCAGATTGCGGGTAAAAAGTCGTTTTGTTAGACATATACTCCCCGCGCTTCAGAAAGGAATTGCTGGTTTTATGGCCAGACAGCGCCCAAACCGCCCTCCTAGCGTCAGACTTTTCAAAAACCGCCCACCCACCGCCTATCCGGCCCGTTTCATTGTCCGGCTCCGAGAATTGGCCGTACTTAGGCCCATGCTCTTCTACACTGTTGTAAAGCCCGTGGTGCAGCTTGCCCTGCGCGTGTTTTTCCGCCGCCTCGAAATCCGCCACCACGAGCGGCTGGAAGCCCCGGGCCCCATGCTCATCGTCTCCAACCACCCCAATACCCTCATGGACCCGCTGGTGGTGGCCGCCAACCGCCGCGCCCCCATTGCCTTCCTGGCCAAGAGCACCTTTTTCAAGAACCCCATTTCCCGGGCCATCTTCCTCTCCGGCAACTGCATTCCCATCTACCGCCGCCAGGATGCCGAAAGCGGCGACTCCGGCGTGACGCCCGAGGAGCTGGCCGCCCGCAACGAGGCCGCCTTCGGTCAGTGCTACAACTACTTCGACAAGGGCGGCACCATCCAGATTTTCCCCGAGGGCACCAGCGTGAGTGAGCGGCGCCTGCGCCCCCTCAAAACCGGGGCGGCCCGCATCAGCCTCGGCGCCGAGGCCCGCCACGACTTCCAGCTGGGCCTCACCATCCTGCCCATCGGCATCAACTACTTCGACCCCAGCCGCTTCCGCTCCGACGTCTTCGTCAACATCGGTAAGCCCATCGTGGTGGCCGACTATGCCGACGCCTTCCGCACCGACCCCGAAGCTGCCGCCGACGCCCTGACCGAGGAAATCCGGCGGCGGCTGGAGCAGCGCCTGGTCATCACCCGCGACGCGGCCGAGGACGAGCTGGTGCTCCAGATTGAGCGCACCTTCGGCGAGCACCTCATCCCCGACGACGAGGAAACCCTCTACGACAACTTTCAGCTCAGCCGGGCCCTGCTGGAGGCCGTGCCCTACTTCGAGCAGCACGACCCCGCCCGCCTGCTCCAGGTGCGCGAGCAGCTCAGCGCCTACCTCCTCGACCTGGACCGCCTCCGCCTCACCGACGAGGCCCTCGAATCGAGCAAGGGCCGGGGGCAGCGCTGGGCCCGGGCCTCGGTTTCGGGTCTGAAGCTGGTGCTGGGCTTCCCGCTCTATATATATGGGCTGCTAAACAACTACGTTCCCTACATTCTGCCCTCCATGATTGCCAAGCGGGCCACCAAGGACCTGGAGTTCGTGGCGCCCATCATGTTCGTCACCGGCATCCTGACCTTTGGTATCTGCTACGCCCTGCAGATTGGCCTAGTCCACCACTTCACCCAAAACTGGCTCTGGACCCTGCTCTACGCCCTGAGTCTGGCCCCCAGCGGCTTCTATGCCCTCAGCTACTGGAACAACCTGCGGGCCCGCCTGCTCCGCCTGCGCGCCCTGAAGCTGTTCCGCACCAAGCGCCCGGTCATGGAAGATTTGCTGCGCCAGCGCCAGGCCATTATCAAGCTGCTCGGCGAAGCCCGCACCGCCTTCCTGGCCGCCACCGGCCTCCAACGCCAGGCCGGGTAGACGGTAAATAGATGAACAGAACATTCCTTCCTCTGTCCTCCTGAGCCCCGCGAAGGACCTTCCTCGCCTATGTGACAAGCATGATTAAATGCACCAAAGCCCTTTCCTGCCGGCGCGGGAAAGGGCTTTTGCACGTTGGTAAAGGCCGCAGCGGGGTAGGTGAGGAAGGTCCTTCACTCTGCTTCACTCTGCTCAGGATGACGGTTTTGGAACCGGCAAACCTTCCTAAAAATCGGCTTTTACGCCCAACCCCAGCACCAGAATCTGGCCCAGGCTCAGGCCTTTGGTATTCGTGACGTAGCTCTGCAGGTACAGGTCGTTGGTGCTCAAATCGTAGTACACCGACACGGTGCGGGGCCGGCCGTTGGCTTTGGCGGGCCGCGCGTAGGTTACCCGCCCCCCGGCCAGTGGCCCGTAGCGCGTATCCGACGACCACCAGTAGTAGTCCTTGGTATACTGCCCGCGCTCCTCGTCGTTGAGCGTGCCGTGGGTGTAGCTGAAGTAGGCGCCCACCGATACGGGCTTCACCTGCCACTTATCCGAAATGCGGACCGTGAAGGGCGAGTAGATAAACTTGGCCGAGGCCAGGGTGAGCGTGGAGCCGGCAAACTTCTTGGGCACGTAGCCCAGCAGGATGTCGGTGTCAATCTTGTCCTGGGCGTAGGTGTAGCCGGCCCCGGCCGATACCATGCCCAGGCCCCCGGCGGTTTGCAGTACCAGGTGGCGGGGCCGGTACCAGGGATGGGGGGTATCGGCGGCGGGTAAAGCGGGAGCGTCGGGCTCGGAAGCCGCCTGGGCGAAGGAAGGAGCAAGCAGAGCTGCGGCCAGCGCCACGAAGGGTAAAAAGCGCTGTTTCATTAGAATTTGATCTGTTTAACGCGGAACTGCTTGTCGCCCCACACCGAGACAACCATGTACTGCCGCTCGGAAAAGGCGTCGGAGTTGACGTACCACACCCCGTCCTTGAAGGGTTGGGTGATGCTGGAGCTGTGGCGGTGCCCGTTCATCTCGAAGACCAGGTTCTTGGCCTCGCGCAGGGCCTGGGCGTAGGGCGCCGACACGGCCGGGTCGAAGTCTTCATCCTGGGGTGGCACGTGTGAAATCACCACCTGGCGCCGGGCGCCCTGCAAGTTGCCGACCTGCTGATTGAGCCAGGGCATGTCCGGAATGTGGCCGTCGAAGTTGTACTCCCGGCCGTTGGTATCGACCATGATAAACTTCGTGTCGCCGTAGATGAAGCTGTAGTTTAGGGGCCCGAAGATTTCCTTGTAGGCTTCGCGGCCGTTGCCCACCGAGTCGTGGTTGCCGATAACCGTCACGTAGGGCACCTTTAGCTTGCGCAGCTTCTCATTCACCCAGCGCATTTCCTTGGAAAAGCCGAAGTCGGAAATGTCGCCGGCCACGACCATAAAGTTGATGCCGGGCTGCTTGTTCACGCTTTCCACCAGGCCGTCGGCCTCGTCGTAAAAGCGTTGAGAGTCGCCGGTGAAGACGAAGCGCAGGGTGTCGCCGGCGGGCAGGGGTGTCTGCTGGAGGCGGGCCAGGTTTTTCTCCGTGAGCTGGCGCTCATCGGCGGGGGCCCGGTAGTCGTTGGGACTAAACTCGAGCAGGTCGCAGCTGCCCAGGCCCAGGGCCGCGGCAACAAGCAATAGGGAAGAGGTGGGGCGGAAGCGTAACGCTCGGAACATGGCACTCGGCACTGGTACAGCAAAAGACTCCTATCCAACTTCGAATAGGTTTGGCGCTATATACTGTGCCGTGCCGCGGCGTGTTGCCGGCTTAGAGCTCAACGGGAGCGGGGCCGGAGGGAATCGTTTCCATCTGGGCCCGCCCAATGCTGGTTTTCACCCGGTGAAGCCCGTTTTTGTGCGCCGGGCCAATCCTGTTCTTTTTCTGAGTTTCCTCGAAAATAGTCCACCGAGAGCCTCCAGCCCCCGCTTATTCATCCAGGTACTGGTGCACAAACTTGATGGCCATCGAGCCTTCGCCCACCGCCGAGGCCACCCGGGCCATGGCTCCGGCCCGACTGTCGCCGGCGGCAAAGATGCCGGGCACGCAGGTTTCGAGCAGGTAGGGCTCCCGGTTATGCTTCCAGCTGGTGGCGTAGCGCGGGTCGGCTACCAGGTCGCGGCCAGTGAGCAGGAAGCCCTTGGCGTCGCAGAGGGCCAGGTCGCAGATCCACTCGGTGCTGGGCTTGGCCCCGATGAAGACGAACAGCGCCCGGGCCGGCCGGGCCTCGCGCTGGCCATTGTTGTCGATTACGACTTCCTCGAGGTGGTCCTGCCCGCGCACTTCTTTCACCTGGGTGAAGGGCAGAATCTCGATGTTGGGCGTCTGGCGGATCTGCTCGATGAGGTAGGCCGACATGGACGCGGCCAGCGACTCGCCCCGAATGAGGATGAACACCTTGCGGGCGTAGGTGGCCAGATACATGGCCGCCTGCCCGGCCGAGTTGCCCCCGCCCACAATGTAAACGTCCTGCTGGTCGCAGGAGCGGGCCTCGGTGCGGGCTGCCCCGTAGTACACGCCCGCGCCGGTGAGCTGGTCGATGCCGGGCACTTCCAGGGTGCGGTAGCTCACGCCCATGGTCAGGACCACGGCCCGGGTCCGGATTTCGCTGCCGTTGCTCAGGGTCAGGACCTTATAGCCGTCTTGCACGCAGAGGCTTACTACTTCCTGGGGGGCCAGCATTTCGGCCCCGAGCCGGATGGCCTGGCTCCAGGCGCGGTGGGCCAGCTCGGCCCCGCTCAGGCCGGTGGGGAAGCCCAGGTAGTTTTCGATGCGGGAGCTGGTACCGGCCTGCCCGCCCGGCGACTGGCGCTCCACAATCAGGGTCCGGAGCCCTTCGGAGGCCCCGTACACGGCCGCTGCCAGCCCGGAAGGTCCGGCCCCGATAACGACGACGTCGTAGAGCTCCTGGGAAGCCTTGGAAGCCAGGCCCATTCGCGCGGCCACGGCCCCGCGCTCGGGCCGGGAAAGGGCCGTGCCGTCTTCGAAGACCACCACGGGCAGGTCCTGGGCCGTAAAGCCGGTGCTGGTTAGCAGCAGCTGAGCCTCGGGGTTGACTTCAAAGTCGAGCCACTGGTAGGCGGCCATGTAGCCGGCCAGGAAGTCCTTGAGTTCGTGGGACAAGGGCGACCATTGAAACCCAATCAGGCGCAAACCCTGGAAGCGGGGCCGGTACTGGGCCTGCCAGGCGGCCAGCAAGTCGTGAATGGTAGGAAAGAGCAGCTCCTGGGGCGGGTCCCAGGGCTTCATGAGGTAATGGTCGAGGCGGGCGTTGTTGATGGCCCGGATGGCGGCTTCGGTGTCGGCGTAGGCGGTGAGCAGCACGCGCTTGGCATCGGGGTAGATACGGCGGGCCTGCTCCAGAAACTCCACGCCTTCCATTTCGGGCATGCGCTGGTCGGCCAGGATCAGGGCCAGGGCCTCGTTGCGGGCCTTGAGCTCGTGCAGGGTGGCCAGGGCCTCGGCCCCGGAGGAAGCCCGCAGCACCCGGTAGTCGCGCCGAAATTCACTGCGCAGGTCCCGGTCGATGGCCCCCAGCACCTGGGGGTCGTCATCAACGGCAAGTAAGACGGGTTTCTTTTCCATGGTAGTATGTATGTAGATGCCCGAGGCAATCTTGTTTTAGTTCAAATTTTACACGGAGCCCACGTCAATGTAGTCGATTAACTCCCGTATAGCGTCCGTATAGGCAGTGTATAGGCAGCCTTTACCCAACCGAAAAGGAAGCTCCTGAGAGAAATACTATTGGGCGGCTAGTCCATTACTATGCTGATAACTCACCATTTCACTATCTCACCACTTCACCGACGGGCAACCAGGCGCAGAACTCGGTGTGGCCGGGCTGGGAGTGCACCTCCAGCCGACCGCCGTGGTTGCGGATGATGCGCTGGGCAATGTCGAGGCCCAGGCCCGTGCCGTCGCCGGCCTGCTTGGTGGTGTAGAAGGGCTCAAAGATATGGGGCAACACTTCGGGTTTGATGCCGGGGCCGTTGTCGAGGATGAAGACCCGCAGGAAGTCGCCCTCCAGCCGGGTGCGCACGGTGATTTCGCCGCCCGGGGGCAGGGCGTCAATGGCGTTGTCGAGCAGGTTGGTCCAGACTTGGTTGAGGCTGCTGACCTGCCCCCGGATGGCGGGCAATGGCTCGGTGTAGTCGCGCACGAGGCGGATGTTCTTGGCCCGCAGCTGAAAGCCCAGCATATTTAGGGTGCTTTCGAGGCCGGCCTTCACGTCGAGCAGGGCGTAGTCGCCGCCCCGGTCCATGTGGGAGTAGGTTTTCACGTTCTGGACCAGGGTGCTGATGCGGGCCCCGCTTTCCTGCACGTCGTGAATCAGGCGCAGCATGGTGAGCTGGCCTTCGAGCCAGGCAAAAGCCGCCGGCAAGGCGGCCGGGGGCAGTGCCGCCCCCACCGGCTCGAGCTGCTCCATCGTCAGGCCGGCTTCCATCAGACCGGCGGCCAGGCGGTAGCCGTCGGGCACGCCCTGGTCTTCGAGCCAGGTAGCAATTTCGTCTTCCCGGTCGGCGCACACCAGGGCCGACAGCACATGCACTGGCGACTCGCCGGGCACGGCCAGGGCGGCCAAGGCGGCCAGGGCGTCGGGCTCGGGGCAGTGGCGCACCAAATCCAGCAGCAGGCCGGGCTTGGCGGCGGCCCGCTCCTGCAGGGCCTGGGCGCCGCGGGCAATGGCGGCGGCGGGGTTGTTGAGCTCGTGGGCTAGGCCGGCCGAGAGCTTGCCCAGGGCCCGCAGCTTCTCGTCGCGCTCCTGCCCGCGGGCCTCGTCGCGGGCCCGGTCGCTCATCAGGCTCACCAGGCGCTGCACCAGCTCGGGGCTGGCCTGCTCGAGCTGGGGGAATAAGTCGCGGTGCAGCAAGTACAGCACCGTATGGCCCACGGCCAGGCCGTAGGCACTCGCGGTGCGCAGGCGGGAGTAGGGCAGCACCCCGCTCACCTGGCCAGCTTCCTGGCGGAAAATCGGCTCCCGCTGCCCGTTGCGCACGGCGTAGTATTGCAGGCCCCCGGCCAGAATGGCCATCATGTATTGGGCCTCGTCGCCGGGCTGGAGCACGGTTTCGTTGGGAGCATAAGCCCGCCGCTCGCCGTGGGCAATAAGCCAGTCGAGGGTTTCGGGCGGCAAGCCCACGAAGGTAGGAACGGCCAGCAGGTCGGCAGCGGTCAGGGTAGCAGTCATGGGGGCCGGGGCGTTAGGGAAGGGGAATATAGGGGAAACCGCGTAGAAGAAGGCTGGTTTGCGCCGGATAGAAATATCGTAGCTGGCGACTTTTCTCCCTAAATTTCGACCATTCCTTCTTATACCAACTGTTGTGTATGCGTCCAACTCTTACCTGTAAACTGCTGGCTATTCTGCTCGTAAGCTGGCTTAGCAACTGCTTTTCTGCCCAGGCCCAGTCCCTGGACCTGACCTTTAAGCCCACGATACTGAAAACGCCGCTGGCGGTGGGCAATCTGCAAGCCGTGAATGCACTGGCCGTGCAGGCCGACGGAAAAATCCTGGTGGGCGGGGGCATCGACTTCGTGAACGGCAACCTCACGGGCAAGCTTTTGCGGCTCAACCCCGATGGCACGCCCGACCCGGCTTTTAACGCGAATGGCCTGGGTGCCAACGGCTACGTATCGGCGGTACTGGTGCAGCCCGACGGCAAAATCCTAGTGGGCGGGGGGTTCACGACCTTCAATGAGCAGGCCCGCAGCATGGTGGTGCGGCTCAACGCTGACGGTTCGCTCGACAATACGTTTACGTTTGGGTCGGCCGCTTCCGTGCGCCAGATCGGCAGCCTGGCGTTGCAGCCCGACGGCAAGATTCTGGTGGGTGGGGGCCCAAGCTTGCAGAATACTCCCCCAACCGGCGGCCTAGTGCGCCTGAACTCCAACGGCTCCCTGGACTCCTCGTTCAGCGTAGCGGGCACGCTGGTGCAGGGGGAAATGGTTTGGGCCATCGTGGTGCAAGCCGATGGCAAGATCGTGGTCGGCGGCACCTTCACGAATCTCAACGGCCAGAATATTGCCTCGCTTGCTCGCCTAACCAGCAGCGGAGCCATTGACCCCACCTTCTATACCGCTAACCTCAATACGACGGTGGGCCCCGTGTCGACGCTGGCCCAGCAGCCCGACGGCAAGCTGCTCGTGGGCGGGAGCTTCACGCAGCTGGGTGGCCAACCCGTTAGCCGCATAGCCCGCCTTTTGCCCGACGGTACCTACGACAGCTCTTTTCAGCCGGGCACCGGCGCTAATGGGACCGTGCGGGCCCTGTATCTGGAGCCCAGCGGCAGCATTCTAATTACGGGGTCCTTTACGCAGGTAAACGGGGTGAGCCGGGGCCGAGTAGCCCGCCTGACGGCTACCGGCAGCCTGGATGCCGGCTTCGCAACCGGTGCTGGCGTTAATAACGCCACCAATGCCCTGGCGGTACTGCCCACCGGGCAAGTACTGCTGGCCGGGGGCTTCACGCAGTACGACGGAGCCAACTACAGCGGGCTGGTACGCCTTAATATGGCTACGGGCCAGGCCGAAGCAGCTTTTGCCCCAACTATCGAAGCCCGCGGTACCTTGAGCCAGGTGGTGCCATTGCCCAGCGGGCAGCTGCTGGTCAGCGGCAACTTCACCCAGCTCAATGGGCAGGCCGTGGCTGGAGCAGCCAACGCCGTGCGCCGCCTCAATCCTGACGGCAGCCTGGACGGCAACTTCACGGCACTAGCCACCGGAGCGCTGCAGGAGGTGCAGGCCAATGGCAGCTTCTACGTCATAAACGGCACTACGCTACGCCACTACCTGGCCGACGGTACCCTGGACAACACCTTTACCGCCCAGACGTTTGGCTCGGGCCTGGTCATTTTGCAGGGCGTAACGGTGCTGACCAATGGGCAACTGTTTGCCTACGGCATCTTTACCAGCTACGGCAGCCGCACCGGCCTGAGCGGACTAGTACGCCTCAACGCCGACGGCAGCCTGGACAATACCTTCGTCCCGGCCAGTGCCCCCACCGACCGGCGCGTGCTGCAAGTGCTGACCCAGCCCAGCGGCAAGCTGGTCGTGGTGGCCGATGTCGTGAACACCTTCGTCACCACCGTAACCCGCCTCAACGCCGATGGCAGCGCCGACAACAGCTTCTCGGTGGGCAGCGCTGCCGGCTCCGGGGCCAGCTACCAGGTACTGATGCAGCCCGACGGCAAGCTGCTAGTAAGCGGCACCTTTACCAGCTTCAACGGGCAGGCCGCCCCCTACGGTCTCGTACGCCTGACGACCGAAGGCGCCCCCGACCCCACCTACTCGGGCGTAACGAGTTATTATGTTCCGCGCCTAGTGCAGCCCGATGGCCGTCTGCTGGCTCTGCGGGACAACACGCCTTCACCCGGGGCCAACGCCGCGCTGGTGCGCCTTACTGCTGATGGCAGTCTGGATACTGGTTTCAGCCCGGTGGCCGTACCCCACTCCATTTTTACCAATGACGGTATCGTAACGGGCATCAAGCTGCAGCCCGCCGACAGCAAAATCCTGCTCTACGGCTCCTTCCGCTACGTGGCCGGGCAGGTGCGTATTGGCCTGGCCCGCCTCACCAACACCACGCTGGCCACGCGCAATGCGGTGGCTACGCAGCCGCTCACAGTCTACCCCAACCCCACCCACGAAGCCGTAACCGTGCAGCTGCCCACGGCCCTTGAGGCCCGGCCCGCCACCCTGCTCGACCTGCAGGGCCGCCCGGTACGCACCTGGACGGTGCCCGCTGGCCAGGCTGCTACTCGGCTAAGCCTGCAGGCCGTGCCCGCCGGCCTCTATTTGCTGCAAGTGCAGGACGCCGGCGGCTTGTACCAGCAGAAAGTAGTGGTTACGCCCTAAACGACGTATATAGCTTCGCTTTACCAAGCCGGTCCGTCAGCAGACGGGCCGGCTTTTTTGGTGGTGGCGCGTGGCCTCGTAAAAAGTCCGTTCTTGCCAAACTATTTAGCCGCCCCGCGCATTCTTTAGTATTCCTGCTACCTTGTTTTCATGGCCAAGCTTAAGACTCTTTATTTCTGTCAAAAATGTGGGGCCCAGTCCGCGAAATGGATTGGCCGCTGCCCGTCCTGCGGGGAGTGGAATACCTACGTGGAGGAAGTTATCCAGAAGGACGACACCCAGGCGGCTGGCTCCTGGAAGCCGCCCACGGCCAGCCCCGGCGGCAAAACGGTGAGCAAGCCCCGGCCCATCGGCGAAATTCACTACGAGGAAGAATCCCGCTTCGACACCAATGATGGGGAGCTGAACCGGGTGCTGGGCGGGGGCCTCGTGCCGGGCTCCCTGGTGCTGATTGGCGGGGAGCCGGGCATCGGCAAAAGCACGCTCATGCTCCAGATTGCCATGAGCCTGCAGCAGATGAAGGTGCTCTACATCTCGGGCGAGGAAAGTGAGCAGCAGATCAAGATGCGGGCCGAGCGGCTGGGGCCCCAGCACCCGCAGTGCTACATCCTGACCGAAACCAACACCCAGAATATCTTCAAGCAGATTGACCAGCTTCAGCCCAACGTGGTCATCGTCGACTCGATTCAGACCCTGCATTCGGGGCTGGTGGAGTCGGGGGCGGGCTCGGTGAGTCAGGTGCGGGAGTGCACGGCCGAGCTGCTCAAGTTTGCCAAGGAAACCGGCGTGCCGGTGCTCATCATCGGCCACATCACCAAGGATGGCTCCATTGCCGGCCCCAAGATCCTGGAGCACATGGTCGATACGGTTTTACAGTTTGAGGGCGACCGGCACCTGAGTTACCGCATCCTGCGCACGACCAAGAACCGCTTCGGATCAACTTCTGAGTTAGGTATTTACGAAATGCAGGGCACCGGCCTGCGCCAGGTTTCGAACCCCTCGGAGATTCTGCTCAGTCAGCGCACCGAAAGCCTGAGCGGTATGGCCATCGGGGCCACGCTGGAAGGCAACCGGCCCCTGCTGGTGGAAGTGCAGGCCCTGGTGACGCCCGCCACCTACGGCACGCCCCAGCGCTCGGCCACCGGCTTCGATGCCAAGCGCCTGAACATGCTGCTGGCCGTGCTCGAAAAGCGCAGCGGCCTGCGCCTGGGCCAGCACGACGTGTTCCTCAACATTGCCGGCGGCCTGCGCCTCGACGACCCCGCCCTGGACGTGGCCGTGTGCGCGGCGGTGGTGTCGTCCTTGAACGATTTGCCGATTCCGGGCAACGTGTGTTTGGCGGCCGAAGTGGGCCTGAGCGGGGAAATCCGGGCGGTGAGCCGGCTGGATCAGCGCCTGTCGGAGGCTGAGAAGCTGGGGTTTCGAGAAATGTACATCTCCCAGTTCAACGCCCGCGGATTAGACTTGGCCCGCTACGGAATTAGGGCTCAACCGGTAGGCCGGCTGGATGAAGTCCTAAGCGGATTATTCGGGTAAAACCTTCAAAACGTTGGCTCTGAGGGCCCGTTACGAAAAAAGCCAAAATCTGGATTGGACTTTCTCAACCCGAATGCCGTATCTTCGGTATAAGAATTGGCTTTTCCCGCGAAATCCTATGGCTGCTCGGCTTTTGTCAACGCCGCCTAGGTCAAAGCTGATTCTTCGAATGACTAGCGCTTGATACCACCTCTACCGATGGCATATTCTTTTCGCTCCTGTATACCTAGCCTGCTCGTGGGTGCGCTGCTATCCTTGCCCTTGCTGGGCCGGGCGCAGGGCACCGTGATGCTGACTGGCAAAATCAGTAATAAGACCAACGATACGGTGGCCGTGTCCGTGCGCGAAAGTCCGTTGGATCCCAAGGAGCAGATTACCTATGCCAAGGTCGACAACCGCGGGGAGTTTCGGCTGGCCGTGACCGTGAACGGTCCTACCAAGGCCGACCTGGTATACGGCGACGACGTAGCCAGCCTGTTTCTGGAACCCGGCAACGCCATGGAAATTCGCTTTAAGGGCAAAGACCTGTCCTCATCAGTGAGCTTTAAGGGCAAGGGCGCGGAGGCCAACACCTACCTGGCCGAGCTCGATGAGCGGTTCGTGGAAAACGACGGGTTCCAGGTCTTGCCCGACAATATCAACCTGTACGAAGCGCCCTTCCTGTCCTTTCTGGACTACCGGCGCAAGGAGGAAAAGAAGTTTTTCGACAACTACGCCCAGGACAACCAGCTTAGCCCCGCTTTCAAGGAGTACGCCAAAGCCGAAATCGACTACAGCTACGCCAACGACCGGCTCACCTTCCAGGATTTGCGCGAGCAAGTGGTGGCCACCGAGGGCCGGCTGAAGATGACGCCGACCTACTACGACTTCCTCAATGACAAAGCCTTGGTTAACAACCCGGCGGCGTTGCAGAACGAGCAGTACCAGGAGTTCCTGATCAACTACGTGCACCACCTGGCCGTGGCCAGCAACCACCAGCGCTCCGACCCCGACTTCTACCAGGTGTGCTACGACATGGCCAAAAACCAGCTCACCGACCCCGTGCGGGCCATAATTATGGGCCGGGTGCTGCAGGAGTCATTCCGCTTCGGGCACGTAAAGCAGTCGGCGGCCATGCTGCAGAACTACCGCAGCATCGATACCAAGAACGAGTATTACCCCGTGCTCCAGCACGACTTCGAAACCCACAAGGCCTTTGCCATTGGGGCCCCGGCCCCGGATTTTAAGCTCATTTCCTCGACCGGCGACAGTGTAAGCCTGCATAGCCTGCGCGGCAAGCTGGTGTACATCAACTTCTGGCGCACGACCAGCGGCCTGAGCCTGCGGGACCTGCCCTACGCGGCCGAGCTGGCCAAGAAGTTTGACGGCAAGCCCATCGTGTTTCTCAACGTGGCCCTCGACGAGAACGAGCCGGCCTGGAAGCAGCTGGTTATTGGTAAAAAGCTGGCGGGCACCCACGTGCGGGCTGCCGGCGGTATGCGCTCCGCCATTGCCCGGGCCTACGCCATCCAGGACGTGCCGGCGTATTTCCTGCTGGCCGAGGACGGCACGTTTCTCAACACCAAGCCCAAGCGCCTGAGCAGCCGCGCCGCCGTGGATGAAATCAAGGAGTCGTTCGGCAAAGCCTCTACCTACAGCAGCACGCTGCCCTCGTCGGCCGGTAAATAAGCGGCATTGTTTTAACAGAACCCAAAACGCCTTCCCGTTCGCTGGAAGGCGTTTTTTCTTTGTAGTAGGTTCTGCCTTCGGTTTGCGGCGCTGGCCGGCGGCATTCGTTGGGCAAACTCTTTCCCCGGGCTTGGGGTTACTTGCCGCACTTCGGCTCTTGTTGCCGACCTTTGCTCCCGCATGGCTTCTACTCTTACCGACGGTCTGAATTTCCTGAGCAAGCTCACCCCGCGCCGGGCCCTGAACACGGCCCAGGTGGTAGGTGGCTACGCCCTGAGCAAGCTCACGGGCCGGGCCCGGCACTGGGGTTTGCCCCTGGCCCTGAGCTTCGAGCCCACCACCAGCTGCAACCTGCGCTGCCCGGAGTGCCCCAGCGGCCTGCGCAGCTTCACGCGGCCCACCGGCATGCTGCCCGACGAGCTCTTCAAACGCACCATTGACGAGCTGCACCAACGCCTGTGGTACCTGATTTTCTACTTCCAGGGCGAACCATACCTGCACCCCAACTTCCTGGACCTGGTAAAGTACGCCGCCGACAAGGGCATTTACACCGCCACCAGTACCAACGCCCACTACCTCAACGACCACAACGCCCGGCGCACGGTGGAGTCGGGCCTCGACCGGCTCATTATTTCCCTCGACGGCACCACCCAGGAAGTGTACCAGCAGTACCGGGTGGGCGGCAAGCTGGACAAAGTGCTGGAAGGCACCAAGAATATTGTCAAGTGGCGTAAAGAGTTGAAATCCAGCACGCCGCGCATCATCTTCCAGTTTCTGGTGGTACGGCCCAACGAGCACCAGATTGAGGATGCCAAGCAACTGGCCAAGGACCTGGGCGTGGACGACGTGTGGTTTAAAACGGCCCAGATCTACGACTACGAACAAGGCTCCCCGCTCATTCCCACCATCGACTACTACTCGCGCTACGAGAACAACAACGGCACCTGGAGCATCAAGAACAAGCTCCTGGACCACTGCTGGAAGATGTGGCACAGCTGCGTTATCACCTGGGACGGTCTGGTGGTACCCTGCTGCTTCGACAAAGACGCCGAGTACCGCCAGGGGGACCTCAAAACCGAAACCTTCCGCCAGCTCTGGCACGGCCCCAAGTACCAACAGTTTCGCGCCTCCCTGCTCAAAGGCCGGGACCAGATAGAAATGTGCCGCAACTGCACCGAAGGCACCAAAGTGTGGGGGTAGCGGTGAATGAGTGAGTTGTCGTTCGATGGCGCCTGTCCTTGTGAGACGCAGATGCAGTAACCCGTCCTCTGAAATATGCTGCGGTTGATAATGTGAAAAGCCCTTTCCCACATGCGTAGGAAAGGGCTTTCTTGTAAAAGAGCGTTGGTCACTACCAGATGAAAGATTGACGCCGCTTAATGCGTGGATGTCCTCCGTACTCGCAAGGACAGGTGCCACTGAACGACAACTCACTCAATCACCGCTATTCCGCCCACGGGTACATATCCGGGGGCGTGTGTTGGGCTACTTCGGTGGGCAGGGGGTGGAGGGCCTGGGTGTGGTCAATGAACAGGAAGGCGTCGTAGCGCTCAGCCATGAGGGAGGGCACGTAGTTGCCGAACTGCTCAAACTCGGGGCGGTAGACCACGCCGATGGCCCGGTGGCCGAAGGTTTGCTTCAGGGCAGCTGTGCCTTTGAGTTCCGGGGAAAGCAGCAGGGCGTTTTCGCCTTGTAGCTGGTTGTGCAGCAGCTCTTCCCAGGAGCCGCGGATGGCGCGCGGCACGGGCATTACCTCCCAGGGCGCCCCCCACTTTTTGCCCGCAATAACGCTGCCCTGGTAAGAGCCGAAACCGACGGCAAACACCTGGTTCCGGCCGTACATCTGCCGGGCCAGCTGCCCGATGTTCACGGTGTTGTCGCGGGCCATGTCGGTGTAGCGGGCGTCGCCGATATGGGTGTTGTGCTCCCAGATAATAGCCTTGCTGTCGGGGCCGTGCAGGTCGAGCAGGCGGGTAAGGGTTTCCATCATGTGGCCGTCGCGCACGTTCCAGGAGGCGGGGCCGCCGCTAATCATGGCCCGGTAGTAGCGCTCGGCATTCACGGCCACCAGGGCGTTTTGCTCGGCGGCAAAGGCAGTTTCCCGCTCCAGCCCGGCCGGCGGGGTACTCGTGCGCAGCTGCCGCCGTAGGCTTTGCAGCATGTGGGTCACCTCGTCCTCGCAGTCATCCGACACGAAAGCCACGTGCTGGGCGTACTCCTGGGGGTCGTCGCCGTAGGGCTCGAAGCACTTAAAGGCCTGGTGAGCCGCGGCCACGGCCCCGTCGCCCTGCTTATTCACGAAGTGTAGAATTTCCTGCAGCGACTCCCAGAGGCTGTATACGTCGAGGCCGTAGAAGCCCACCCGCTCGGGCAGGGGCCGCTGCTGGTTGTGGCGGTGCAGCCAGTCGATGAGGGCCGCTATTTCCCAGTTGCCCCACATCCAGGTCGGCCAGCGGTTAAAGGTTTGCAGCAGCCGGGCCGCGCTGCCGTACTCCGGCTGGTCCTGCTTGATGGCGCAGTTCACCTCGAAGCAGTCGGGCCAGTCGCCTTCCACGGCCATAAACTGGAAGCCTTTCTCCTGAATCAGGCGCTTGGTCAGGGCCGTGCGCCAGGTATAGTACTCGTGGGTGCCGTGGGAAGCTTCGCCGAGCAGCACGATACGAGCGTCGCCGATGGCCGCCATAAGCGGGTCGAGGTCGGCGGCAGAGCGGAGCGGGTGGGTGGGGAGGGAGGAAGTCTTCACGGTTCAGGTTGGGTGGGGTGAAAACGCAAAAACGCGCCTTGGCTGGGCCAAAGCGCGCTCCGTTGAGCTTAAAGGGGGTAAGCGCAACGCTTACTTATGGGCTTTCTTCAGGTTCTTGCCCAGGTCCTCCACTTTCTGGAGAAACGCGTCGGTATCGGCGTCGGCGTAGGTACCGTAGGCGTTGGAAATCGTGCCCCGGACCCCATCAACGCACTCAATGGCGTAGAGAATCGACATGTCGTCGGGGTCACTCTCGCCTTCGAAGCGGTAAAAATCCACGATGGTTACTTCCTCGGGAGCGTAGCTTCTCTTGGATTCATTATTAATCGTTTCCAACCGACCGGCTCGCACGTCGAAATCCTGCGTGAAGCCATCGGCGCTAAGCTTTTTCTCAACATTTATCAGGGAGCGTTCTTCTTCTTTGTCTTGCATGGTCGTAGGGGTTCAGGTTGGTAGGGCAGCGTTTGGTGAGTGGAAGGGAGCCGAAAAACGAAGCCCCCGTGCCCGCTATACGCAGCGGGCACGGGGGCAGGTTGTCCGAAGTTGAGCAGTACGGGGCTCCTTACCGGGCCGCAGCCTGGGTTGTCGCCTTTTCAATGGTCCGCTGCAGGCGGTCCACATCAATAGTGGAGCAGGCGCCGCCGCAGCCCTTGGCGCAGCCGCTGGCCGTTTTGACGAAGAAGGCTCGCCAGAAAATACGGCCGACGTAGAACGTAGCGGCCAAGAAGAGCAGGGCAATGATGAGGTATTGCAGATTCATAACAGGCACAAAACTACGGAGAAGCGGGAAAAGTTTGAGTCTAATATGCTAATGTGGGGAATGGGCTCAGGTGCTAATGTGATTAATGTGCAGAATGTGGGGTGAATGTGTCCTTGCGAGCTTGCGAAGCAACCCGTCTGCTGAAATGCGCCAAGTATCCTTACGTGAAAAGCCCTTTCCCACGCATGCAGGAAAGGGCTTTCTGGTAAAAGGGCAGGTCGTACTGCGCAGAGGACGGATGGCCACGGCTGCGCCTCGCAAGGACAGACGATTAGCACATCAGCACATTCCTCCCCATTCGCACCTTAACGCCAGAACTCCCCAATGGTCTGCTGCATTTCTTTGTGGACGCGGCCGTTGCTGGCTACTACCTGACGGCCGAAGAGGGGGTCACCGTCTTGCAGGAACTGGGTGACTTTGCCGCCGGCTTCGCGCACGAGCAGGATGCCGGCGGCCACGTCGTAGGAGTTGAGGTTGAACTCGAAGAAGCCCTCGAAGCGGCCGGCGGCCACCCAGGCCAGGTCGGCGGCGGCCGAGCCTACCCGGCGCACCCCGTGGGAGCGTTGCATAAAGGCCCCCAGAATTTGGAGGTAGTCCTGGAGCTGGCCGAACTGGGTGTAGGGAAAACCGGTGGCAATCAGGCTCTGGCCCAGCGTGGCGGCGTCGGAGACGCGGATGGGCCGCTCGTTGCAGAAGGCCCCGCCCCCGCGCACGGCCCGGAAGGTTTCGTCCCGGGTTACTTCATATACTACGCCGGCGGCCAGCTCCCCTCCGTGCAGCAAGCCCACGCTCACGCAGTAGCAGGGCAAGCCGTGGATGAAGTTGGTGGTGCCGTCGAGCGGGTCGATAATCCAGGTGTACTCGGTATCAGCGCTGGTGGCCAGGCTGTTGCCGCCGGTGGTGCCTTCCTCGGTGATAAAGCCCGCCGCGGGCAGCAGCTCCCGCAGCCCGGCCACGAGCAGGCGCTCCGCTTCCTGGTCGACGTACGACACCAGGTCGTGCACGCCCTTGGTTTCGACGCGGCTGCGGTCGAAAGAGGCGGCTTCCTGGCGAATAAACTGGCCGGCGCGGCGGCATACTTCGGCCAGGCCGAGGCTGAGTTGGGTGAGGTCGGTCATGAGCAGGAATACTGCGGCGCGGGCGCCGGGTTGCAAAAGCGGGGTTAGAGCGTGGCCCGCAGCTGGAGCAGGAGCAGGGCAGTGTAGGCCACGGAAACGATAATAATGGCCCGGCGCAAGGTGCGGCCCGTGGTAGAGCGCCAAGCTTCATCCACTTGCTGCCGGGGCTTGCCGAGCACGGTTTTGCCTTCCGTCAGGCGGTAAAACCAGAGCATGATGGTATAGAAAATCAGCGGCAGCAGCCACGGGGGCACAAGTTCCATAGGGTCAGTTGAGGATAGCCGGACTTTATCAGGTCGGTCGGCGCGGGGGGCGCGAACTACAAAGCTCGCGCTACAGCTTGCTCAGCCGCGGCGGGCTGGCCGGCAAAGCGCCGGTTCAGGCCCCTAATCAGGGTGCCGAGCAGTAGCAGCACGGCCAGCACCTGCATGCCGGGGCCCAGCAGCTCGCCGTGGCGCACGTAGAAGGTCAGCTCCTCGTTGAGGCGCACGGTATAGCGGCGGCCGGCCTGAATCCACCAGCCGGTCTGGGTTTGGATGCGGCCCTTCTGGTCGATAAAGGCGGAAATGCCGGTGTTGGCCGAGCGGGCAATGTCGCGGCGGGTTTCGATGGCCCGCAGCGTGGCGTACTGCAGGTGCTGGTTGTGGCCGGGTGAGTCGCTCCACCACCCGTCGTTGGTGATGATGCCAATCAGCGTGGCCCCGTTCTGAATGTACTGGTTCACAAAGTCGCCGTACACCGATTCATAGCAAATCACCGGGGCCACGCGCAACGTGGAGTCGGCGGCGGCCATGCGGTACACGGTGCGCTCCTTTTGGCTGCCCAGGCCGCCGGCCGTGCCGCCCAGGTCGATGGTGGCGGCCTTCACCCAGTTGGGCACGCCTTCTACCCCCGGCACCAGCCTCGACTTATGGTAGAACCCGGCCCGGCCCGTGGCGCTGGGGAAGTGCACGGCCGTGTTGAAGAAGTCGTAGTAGCCCAGGTCGTCGCGGAAGCGGGCCGTTTCGCTGGCCGTTTCCTTGCTGGGGTAGGCCACCACGCTGGTCACGCCCGTAATGAGCTCCAGCCCCGGGTGCATACTCAGGAATTGCCGCACGCGCTGCACCTTGGGGTAGCTTTCGAAGTTGGCTTCCCAGTAGGGCTCGTCCAGGGCCGTTTCGGGCCAGAGCACCAGCCGCGTCTGGGGCGACAGCTGCTTCTCGGTGAGCTGAATCAGGCGGGTGAGCTGCTCGTCGTAGGAAATGAAGTTGGCCGTGCCCTCAAACTTCTCCTGGAAGGGGTCCACGTTGGGCTGAATCACCAGCACTTCCACCGGCTTGCCTTTTTCCTGGTAGGTGCTGCCAACCAGCAACGAGAGGCCGATGGGCAGCACCGTGGCCAGCAGCGGCGCAGCCCAGCGGCGCAGAGGTGCGGCAGGTGCGGAGCTTTCGGTTTTGGAGCCCAACCCAAACAGGGCTTTGAACACCAGAATATTGACCACCCAAATCCAGAGCGAGCCGCCCAGAAAGCCGGTGTACTCATACCACTGAATCAGCTGGTTGGCCTGGGCAAAGCCGTTGCCCAGCGTAAGCCAGGGCCAGGTGAAGTCCCAGTGCAGGTGGAGCTGCTCGAAGGCAATCCAGTAGATGGGCAAGGAAATATAGCCCAGCACCGGGCCCGCCAGCCGCTTAGTGTGGTAAAAGGCCATGGTGGGCAAACACATCAGCAAGGCGTTGAGCACCACGGCCGTGACGCCGCCGCCCACCGTGCTGTAGCTCACCCAGTAGGTCACAAACAAATTCCAGAGCACCAGCGTGAGGTAGGTGTAGCGAAACACCTTCCAGCCGCTGCTGCCCCGCTGCACCAGCACCTGCTCCAGGCGCAGGTAGGGCACCCAGGCCACCAGCAGGAGCAGGGCCAGGGGCGCAGGGTGCACCGGCCAGCCTACCCATAACAATGCCGCGGTGAGGAAAGCCAGCCCCGCCGGCCCCCACTTGCTATTCCCGATTTCCTTGAACGACGACAACGATTTCTCCTTTAATGGCTGCACGACCCGCAAAATCGGCCGCCAGCTCAGCCAGCGTCCCGTTCACGGTTTCTTCAAATAACTTGGTCAGCTCCCGGCTTACCGAGGCCAGCCGCTCGGGCCCGAAGGCCTCGGCCAGCTGCTCCAGGGTCTTGACGATGCGGTGGGGCGACTCGTAAAAAATCATGGTGCGCTGCTCCTGCTGTAGCTCCCGGATGCGGGTTTGCCGGCCTTTCTTGACCGGCAGAAAGCCCTCAAACGTGAACCGCTCCGCCCCGAAGCCCGATTTGAGCAACGCCGGCACGAAGGCCGTGGCCCCGGGCAAACACTCCACTTTCAGCCCTTTAGCCAGGCACTCGCGCACCAACAAAAACCCGGGGTCGGAAATTCCGGGCGTACCCGCATCCGACACCAAGGCCATCTTCTCGCCCTTCTCCAGGCGGTCCAGCACCCGCTGCACGGTCTGGTGCTCGTTGTGCAGATGGTAGCTCAGCATGGGCTTTTTCAAACCCAAATGCTGCATCAGCCGGCCGCTGGTGCGGGTGTCTTCGGCCAGCACCACATCCACTTCGCCCAGAATTCGGATGGCCCGCAGGGTGATATCCTCCAGGTTGCCGATGGGCGTGGGCACGAGGTACAGAACGGTAGGCGTTTCAGACGAGTCAGACATAGAGGCAAAGGTAACACGCGGCGTCACTCCTGGCGGAAGCTTACTAGCCCAGCCACTTTCACTACCTCCTCCGTGCTAGATATGCATATGGAAGGTATAGATACATAGTAAGGCAAACTCGATAGGTTGACGAAACTGATAGATATATCCTCATGCTTCATATATCTACAGCGAGGCTCCATATATTCATCGAAGAGCTTCTTATATCTACCGAAGCGGCTTTTCTATCCATCAAAGAGGTCTTTATATGCACCGAAGAGGTTGCACTATGCATCGCAAGGATATTTCTATGCATCGAAGAGGACCTTCTATTCATCGAAGAGAAACTTCTATTCATCGAAGGGAAATTTCTATTCATTGAAGAGATATATCTATCCATTGAAGATAACTTTCTATACACAGACAAGAAGTTTCGATACAGAGATGCCCTTTCTCGATACTCGTTAGCCCACCCCGTAGCGGGCGGCTGCGGCGTCGATGGCGGCGGCCAGGCGGTGGTCCCGCTTGGTGACGGTGTTGCCCGCGTCGTGGGTGCGCAGACGAAATTCCACCCGGCCGTACTCGTTGGCCCACCAGGGGTGATGGTCGAGGCGCTCGGCTTCGGCGGCCACTTCGCTCATAAAGGCCCAGGCCGTTTTGAAATCGGCGAATTGAAAGCTGCGGCAGAGGCTGTTGTCCTGTTCGGTCCACGTAGTTTCAGCGAGACGGTGCATTTTGGCCTGTTCCCAGCTAAGGCCAACCCATTCTGGTATCCGCCGAGGGGATGTTAAAGGCACATCTATCTGAATTGCTCCACCCAGCTGCTCTAATACGAATATAGCTGTAAGCCCTAGGTATCTAACGTTACCCTCTGTTGAGTTAAAAGCCGTGACATAATAACTGCGCTTTTTTATGTCCAAATCCAGGTCAATATGACGCCCTATTTCCTTGCTACTTAGAATAAATGTTTCTGGGTCAAAGCTTAATTCATGCCCTACGACACTACTGATTCTGCTGATAACAGTATCAAAAGCGGGTGGTACTGCCGGAAATTTTAGCGTGACATGGCTCAGCATAGGATGTTTTTATGATGTCTATTTGATTTCAGGTATATGATCTGAACCAGTCAGCAGGTCGCGCACTTGCATTAGGGCAAAGCCCAGCAGGTTAAGCCCACGCCATGTAGCTGGGTTGGCAGCGGCGGCGTGGTCCTGGGCCAGGCCAATACCCCAGATGGCGTCCACGGGGCTGGCCTCGACCAGCACTTGCTGGCCGGTGTTCAGCAGAAACTCCCGCAGCGCGGGGTGTTGGCTGAACTTGGCCGCGTTGGCGCGCACCACAATGTCGAAGCGGGCGGCCAGCCAGGCGGCCTCCTCGAAGTTCTGGATTTGCCGGCCCAGCTTTTTGGCGTCGTTGGGACTCTTGGCGGCCAGAATAGCGGCCCGGGTAGCTTCGTCCTGAAAGAGCCGGGCTTTTTCGGCCATCATGTAGTGCTCGGCCGTGGGGTAGCTGTGGCCTTCCAGCTCGAAAGCGGCCGGGTACCACTGGCTGAAGCACTCCTTGCCCACGGCACCCGGCTTGGGCGTGTGGCCCCAAAAATAGAGGTACTCGAACGACTGCCCGGCGGCCAGGGCGGCGCGGAGGGAATCCAGGGAATAAATAGGGGCGGAGGAAGCGGAGTTCGTCATAGCAGGCGCAGTTTACGGCCTTTCCCGCAACCGCCCAGCAAAACCCTATTCCGCAAAACCTAGTACACTTCCCTACCACCCTATCAACCTAACCCCCAACCGACCCCCATGGCTATTAACCCAAATAACCGCCCTGTGCGGGTGATAAACGACGACACGACCAACGAGGAGTTTCAGGCCGGCCACATCATTCCCGACGCGGATCCGCCCAAGAACGAAGCCGCCCGCGGGGGCTTCGGCAACCGCGAAGGCAAGGAAGGCTACGGCACCGACAGCGGTACGGGCAGCACGGCCGTTTCGGTCAACGAAGACGCTGACCGCCCCGACCACCCCGCCGACAACTTCCGCACCGCCGACGAAGGCGCCGACCAGCGCCCCAACCAGGACCTGCCCGCCGACGATGATATGGACGAGCGCCGCGTAGCGCCCCCGATGGATGAGCTCGAAGCCGACGACCGTCGGGGCCGCGACGAAATGCAAAACCCCAACTCCCGCGTGGGCATGGGCCAGATGGAGCAGATTCAGCCCGACCCTTCCAAAGTAGGCGCCTCCACCCAGACCAACGCCGAACTAACCGACCCCAACGCCACCGACACGGCTATTGACCAGTAAGGCCGCGGGGCCGCCGCTACCCACGCGGCAGCCCTGGTGCCCGGTGGTTTATTTTTTCTATTGCATTGCTTTTCAACCTTTAACCCGAAGAACGCCATGCCTTACAAGAGCAATAACACCAACCAGCAGTCCAAGGAAAACCACGGCAGCCCCTCCCAGTCGGAGCAGCCCAAAGGCGCCGGCAACCTGCCGGTGAACATGCAGGACGAGGAAACCGAAAACCGCTTGGAGCAGGAAGCCCAGGATGCGCCCCAGCGCCATCCCAACCGCAACCTCGAAAAGCCCGACCTCGACAAGCCGCCCTACAGCTAGGCTAGTCTGACTTCCTTCTTACCAGTACCCCGGCGCCCGGCCCACGACTCTGTTTCGTAGGCCGGGCGCTGGTTTGTTATACAAGTTAGGAGGCGCTTCAATGGGGCCCGTTAATCCCTGCCTGCAAGGAGGAGCAAACCGGAAGCCGCGGCGGTACCGTATAGAACTAATTCGGCCCAACCTCCTGGGCTGGCTTCCATTTCTGCATGGCCCGCTACGTCACCACTGATATCCACGGTTGCTTACACACCTTCCGACACCTAGTCGAGAAAGTGTTGGCGTTGCGGCCGCAGGATGAGCTTTACCTGCTGGGCGACTACGTCAACAAGGGCCCCGACAGCCGCGGCCTGCTCGATTACCTGATGCAGCTCACGGCCCAGGGCTACCAGGTGCAGAGCCTGCGCGGCAACCACGACCAGGAGCTGCTCGACGCGGCCCGGGGGCGGACTCACCTCTCGTGGGCTTCCCAGGCCGACCGCAGCCTGACGCTCAAAAGCTTCGGCGTGCCCGACTGCCAGGCCATTCCGGAACCCTACCTGCAGTGGCTGGAGGCGCTGCCCTACCAGCTCGATATTGAGGGCTTTACGCTGGTCCACGCCGGCTTCAACTTCCGCCTGCCGCCCGAGAAGATGCGCACCGACTGGCACACGATGCTCAATACCAAGCAGTTTACCTTCGATGCTTCCCGCCTGCAGGGCCGGCGCCTGCTGCACGGCCACGTGCCCACGCCCACGGCCCAGGTAAAGCAGAAAGTGAAGCTGAAGGCCGGGGCCATCGGCCTAGATACGGGCTGCGTGTACCGGCTCAACCCCGAGCTTTCCCACTTGGCCGTGCTGGAGCTGGATTCGTTTGAGCTCACGCTGCAGCCCAATATCGAGCCGCCCTACTTTATCACGCAGCGCTAACCAGTGCCCTCGGGGCCGGCTTAATCTTCGTCCCGCAGCACGTTGGCCCGCAGCACCTGCTGGGCAGCGCGCCGGTACGGGTTGAGCGAGTCGATGGCAACTTCGCGAAAGGCGGCGCGGGCTTCGGGCCACTGCTGGGCCGCCCAGTGGGCCACGGCCAGGTGGTAGCGGGCCTTGCGTGACAACAACGAGCCGGGCTGCTGAATCACGCGGCGCAGGTAGGGGCGAGCCGCGCGGCCATCCCCGGCGCTGAGTAGGAAAACCCCGTTGTAGTAGAGCATCGTGTCGGGGCCCAGGTTGTCGGTAGGCACCCGGCGCAGGGCGTGCAAAGCGGCCGGGTAGTGGCCCTGCCGGTACTGCTCCATGGCTTCGGCCAGCAGCGGCCGGTGCTCATCCAGCGTGGCCGACTGCGGCAGACCCGGGTCGGCTACGTAGTAGGTGCTCCAGGCTTTGTCGGCCGGCCGGCCGCCGGGCCGCAGCACAAACCAGAGCCCGAGCAACACCACGACCAGCACCGTAAACACGGTGCCCCAGCGCGTCTGGGCCCGCCGCTGCCGCCGCTTGATGCGCACCAGAGCCGTTTGGCGCTGGTCGAGCCGCCGGTCGAGGGCCAGCAGGCGGTGGCGCAGGGTTTCGTGCCCGGCCACCCAGCGCAGGTCAGCCGTCACCTGCTCGTAGGTTTCGTAAGCTTCCCGCAAATGCGGGTCCCGCTGCAGGCGCTCCTCGAAGGCATCCTGCTCGATAGTCGTCATTTGGCCGTCGGCAAAGCGTTCCAGCTCATCCAAAAACGGGCGCAGCTCAGCGGGCGACATCATGCAGGTTCAAGCAAAGAAAAGGCGGAAGTAAATAACGGTAACGAGGCGCTAAGCTACGCAGAATCAGACGGCAGCGGCCGGGGTGTCGTTCGGGTCCAGGGCCCGGGCCCGCAGCTCGATGAGCTTGCGCAGGCAGCTGGCTTTCTGCAAGCGGGCCACGGTAGCATTGGCGAAGCCCATCTTGCCGGCCACCTTCTCAAAATTGTAGCCCCGGAAGTAGAAGTACATGAGCACCTGCTGGCAGTCGGCACCCAGCTGGGTGAACACCTTGAGCAGCTGCTGGCGGCGGCCGGCTTCCACCTGGGGCAGCTCGGCGGTAGTTTTCTGGGCCTGAATCTGCTCCTGGGCCATGCCGTAGAGGTAGTTGCGCAAATCGGGCGGTAGCTTGGTCACCCGGCCGTCGGCCACCTGGTCGTAGAAGTCGACCAGCACGGCGCGCAGCAGCTCGTGGGCGGCGGCGGGCTCCAACTGGTGCTGCCGGCGGGCCCACCGGGCAAAATGGTCCCGCTGGGCCTCGTAAAACGTAATCAAAAACGTCTGATTTCCCATCCGCAGATGGGTCAGGGCTTCGGCCAGAGGCTGGTTCATGCTTCAAGTAACAACGAATGGATGACAATACGAGCGAAGCCGGCAAAAAGCCGAGCCCGGCATTCCTGCGCCCACTCTCGTAAGTTCGCACCGCCAAGCAGCCCGTCGGGGCTGCCCCGCCGATTGTTGCCGGCCGGATGTTCCCTGATAAACGATTCACCCGTACCTTTGAACCTATGGAAACTCGCACTGCCCCCATTGCACAGGACACGGTCCTGTTCGACCTCATCCGCCAGGAAAAGGAACGTCAGACCCACGGTATTGAACTGATTGCCTCGGAAAACTACGTTTCCGAGCAAGTGATGCGGGCGCAGGGCTCCATCCTGACCAACAAATACGCCGAGGGCCTACCCGGCAAGCGCTACTACGGCGGCTGCGAAATTGTGGACCAGGTCGAGCAGCTGGCCATCGACCGGGCCAAGGAGTTGTTCGGCGTGGAGTGGGTGAACGTGCAGCCCCACTCCGGGGCCCAGGCCAATGCGGCCGTCATGCTGGCCATTCTGAACCCCGGCGACAAAATCCTGGGCTTCGACCTGAGCCACGGCGGCCACCTCACCCACGGCTCCCCGGTAAACTTCTCGGGCAAGCTCTACCAGCCCAGCTTCTACGGCGTGGAGCCCGAAACCGGCCTGATCGACTGGGAGAAAGTAAAGGAAACGGCCCGCCGCGAGCAGCCCAAGCTCATCATCTGCGGGGCCTCGGCCTACTCCCGCGACTGGGACTACAAAGCCCTGCGCGAAGCCGCCGACGAAGTAGGTGCCCTGCTGCTGGCCGATATTTCCCACCCCTCGGGCCTGATTGCCAAGGGCTTGCTCAACTCGCCCTTCGAGCACTGCCACATCGTAACGACGACCACCCACAAAACCCTGCGCGGCCCCCGCGGCGGCCTGATCATGCTGGGTAAGGACTTCGAAAACCCCTTCGGCCTGAAAACGCCCAAGGGCGAGCTGCGCATGATGTCGGCTTTGCTCGACTCGGGCGTATTTCCCGGCACCCAGGGCGGCCCGTTGGAGCACGTCATCGGAGCCAAGGCCGTGGCCTTTGGTGAATGCCTCTCAGACGCCTATACCGAGTACACCCACCAGGTAATCCGCAACGCCCAGGCCCTGGCCAAAGGCTTCGTGGACCGCGGCTACCAGATTATCAGCGGCGGCACCGACAATCACCTGATGCTCATCGACCTGCGCAGCAAGGGTCTGACCGGCAAGCTGGCCGAAAACACCCTCATCAAGGCCGACATCACCATCAACAAGAACATGGTGCCCTTCGATGATAAGTCGCCCTTCGTAACCAGCGGCATGCGCATCGGCTCGGCCGCCGTCACGACCCGCGGCCTGCGCGAGGCCGACATGGCCCGCATCGTGGAGTTTATCGACGACGTGCTGATGCACCACAGCGACGAGGCCCACCTGCTCAAAGTGCGCGGCCAGATCAACGAATGGATGCAGCAGTACCCACTTTTTGCCTAATTCAATGAGCGAATGAGTGAATGCGTAAATGAGTGAATTGACTTGTAAAAACCAGCCGGGTAGCATCCTGAACCCGTTCGTTTTCGTTTGTCTTTTGTTATTCATTCCACGCTCGGCTCACTCATTTACTCATTCACTCATTCACTGCTTCCTTGAATACTGACCAACCCACTGTGGGTGAAGTACACGAAATGTCCTTCATCGACCATCTGGAGGCCTTGCGGTGGCACATTATCCGCTCGGCCATCTCGATTGTCGTGTTTGCGACGGCCGCGTTTTTTGCCAAAGACTTCCTGTTTCACGACCTGATTCTGGGCCCCTCACGGGCCGACTTCTGGACTTACCGCATGTTCTGCCGGTTTGGCCAGTGGATCGGGGCCCCGGATTTGTGCATGGACAAGGTGGGCTTCATCATCCAGAACCGGGAGATGAGCGGGCAGCTCACGATGCACATCAGCACCTCGTTTATGGTGGGGCTGGTGCTGGCCTTCCCCTACACATTCTGGGAAATCTGGCGCTTTATCAAGCCCGGCCTCTACCCGCACGAGCAGAAAAACTCCCAGGGCGCGGTATTCTTCGTCTCGGTGCTGTTTGCGTTGGGCCTGCTGTTTGGCTACTACATTGCCGCCCCGCTGAGCATCAACTTCCTGGCTTCGTACACCGTCGACCCGACCATCGAAAACCAGATTGACCTGCAGAGCTACCTGAGCACGCTCACCACGATGTCCATTTCCACGGCCTTCGTGTTTGAGCTGCCCATGATAGTGTTCTTCCTGGCCAAGGCCGGCCTGATTACGCCCGAAATCATGCGCCTTTACCGCAAGCACGCCATTGTGGTCATCCTCATTGTGGCGGCCGTCATTACGCCCCCCGACATTTCGGCTCAGATCATCGTCACCATCCCGATTTTGATTCTCTACGAGCTCAGCATCAACATTGCCCGCGTAGTAGCCCGGGGCCGCACCGCCGCCCTGAACGCCCAGCTGGCCGAAAACGACGGAGTATCTTCTTAATGTGCTGATGTACTAATGCGGGTAATGTGCTAATGGTCAGACCAACTTCTTTCGGGAGGCAGCACATTACCCGCATTTTTCACATTCGCACATTACCCAAACATTCGCACATCAGCACATTCAACCCACAATCAGCACATTAGCTATGAAACTTGCCATTGGTTCGGACCACGCCGGCTTTGCGTACAAGGAAATGCTGGCCCACTGGCTGCGCGACAACGGCTACGAGGTGAAGGACTTCGGTACTCATTCCGCTGATTCCGTGGACTATCCGGACTTTGTGCACCCCGTAGCCAACGCCATTACGGCCGGCGAGTTTGAGCAGGGCATTCTGGTCTGCGGCTCGGCCAACGGCGTAGCCATTACGGCCAACAAGCACAAGGGCATCCGGGCGGCCATTGCCTGGCAGCCCGAGCTGGCCGAGCTGGCCCGGCAGCATAATAACGCCAACATTATCTGCGTGCCCGAGCGGTTCGTGAGCGAAGAAACTGCCCGCGCCATCGTCAGCAAGTTCCTGAACACCACCTTCGAAGGGGGCCGCCACCAAAACCGCGTCAGCAAGATTGACTGCTAGCGGTGAATGAGTGAATGAGTGAAGTGTTCAATTGGCACGGTACTGCGCCGTAGGCTACTTCACTCATTCACTTCTTGCGCTGGTACACTTTCGGAATGCGGGTGAGCTGGTAGCGGGCAAATACGGCGGGCACTTTGTATTGGAGCTCGGGCACGAGGCCGGCTTCGTCGATGATGTACTCCGGGGGTAGCTGGGCAAAGTTGTGGGCCAGGCGGAAGATGGCGCCGTACTCGTTCAGGTGCCCGAAATCGACCTGGGCCAGGCGCCAGTCGAGGTAGGGCGTGGCCAGGCGGTTGTAGAGGTAGGAACGCCGGTCGGGCCCCAGCACCAGCAGGCGGTGGCCCTGCAAGGACGCATAGGCGGGGTTGGGCTGCACGGCGTAACGCTGCTCGGCCGGAATCTGAATCACGGTTTCCAGGCCCAGCGTGGTGCGGTAGCGCACCAGCACCACGGCCCCGATAACGAGCAGCAGCAGTAGCTCGGGTACCCAGGCCCGGGACGCTTTCTGCCACAGATACAGGCAGAAATAGGTGATGGGCGGCAGTACGAGCACCATCGTACCCGGCGCCATGCCCCGGCCCGCCGCCGCCATAGCCACGGCTACCAGCAGCCACACCAGCATCAGCTGCTGAAACTTGACCTGAAACACCAGGCCCAGGGAGGTGGTGAACGAGCGGAACAAGGCCAGCACCAGCACGATACCGGGCAGAATCAGCAGGCGTAGCTGCACAAACAGCGGCATTCCATCGGTGCCCGCCACCAGGCCGCTCAGCGTGGGCTTAAAGTGAAACTGGGAGAAGTTAGGCAACGACTCGGTGTAGAGAAAGAAGGTGCCCACGGCTGCGTACGGGAACAGAAAGCCGCAGAGCAGCAGCAGAAAGCTCCGGAACGAGTTGGCTGCAAAGATGATAACGGCAAACAAGCCCACCAGCAGAAACAGCGCCAGCGGCAGGTAGCACAAGGCCGCCACGCCCATCAGGAAGCCCGCCCGAAACAGGCGCCGGTTGTCGTAGCCTTCCCGCGAGGTCGGCAGCAGGGCGCTCAGGGCCGTGATGATAAACGTGTGCCCGATAAGCAGGGGCGAGAGGGTATCAAGGTCGGTGGTGAGGCTGGCCAGCAGCAGATAGGTAAGCGCTGCCACGAAGCCCCGGTCGGGGTGCACGTCGGCGCGGTTGAGCACCAGGTTCAGGCGCAGGGCCTGAAACAGCAGCAGCACCAGGGCCAGAATCCGGTAGAGCCAGAGCGGCCGGCCCAGCACGGCGTTGAGGGCTCCGAAGAGCAGGGCCGCCAGCGGGGCGGTGCTGTCGTAGATGTCGCGGTAGAGCAGGGCGCCTTCATTCAGCCGTTCACCAATGAGCAGGGCGCGCAGCTCGGCGGCCGTAAGCGGAACTCCCAGCCAGAGCAGCGGCAGGCGCAAAGCCAGCACCAGCAGCAGCAAAGCCACCAGGCGCGTCGGGAGCGGACTTTTAAAGAAACGAAGCACAGCGGGAGCGGGGTTCTAGGAAGCTCGAAGACAAGCAGCGGCAAAGGTACGCGCATCCGGGCAAGCCGCACGGCCGCTTTTCCGGGTTTCCCGGCGGGTCGTTGGCCCACCCAAACCGGAGTCCGTATCTACGGCTGAAAAATCTAAGTCCGAAGTTCCTAAGTCCCCAAGCCCCCAACTTCCTATCTTTGCTGATTCTTATGGAAAGTAAACGACAGCAAAAGTTTGCCAGCCTCCTGCAGCAGGACCTGGCAGCCGTCTTTCAACGCGACTTACCGCACCTGTTTCCCGGCCTACCGCCGGGCATCAGCACCATCCGGGTGTCGCCCGACTTGGGCGTGGCCCGCGTGTACCTGAGCAGCCTGCTGGCCAACACTGGCCCGGCCCTGCTCGAACTGGTGCGTGACAACAGCAAGGAAATCCGCCAGGCCCTGGCCAAGCGGATTCGCCAGCAGGTGCGCATCATCCCCGAACTGGTTTTCTTCCTCGACGACAGCGCCGAGTACGCCGCCCACATGGACGCCGTGCTGGGCAAGCTCGACATTCCGGCTGAAACGCCCGAGGACCCCACCGACCCCAAAACCACCGACGAGCCCAAAGGCCCCGCCCGCCCCAAGCTCTTCGCCGACGAGGATAGTGAATGAGTGAGTGAGTGAATGAGTGAAGCAGCCTACGGCGCCGGACCGCGCCAATTGAACACTTCACTTATTCACCCACTCACCACCTCACTCATTCACCATTTCACTCCTTCACTGCTTTGTATTACGACCCGATTAAGAAGTCACTGGGCCAGGTATTTAACCGGACGCCGTGGCTGCGCCGCCTGTTTTATACCCTGCTCGATTTGCTGCTGCTGCGCACCTGGCACGTGCACCGCGAGCTGCGCCAGTGGGCCGCCGGCCGCCAGGATGAGAACCTAACCATTCTGGACGCCGGCTCGGGCTACGGGCAGTACACCTACTGGCTGTCGGGCCTAAGCAAGAAGTGGAACATCCTGGCCGTCGACGTAAAGGACGAGCAGATTGCCGACTCCAACCAGTTCTTCCGCCAGATCGGGCGCACCAACGTGCAGTTTGCCGTCCAGGACCTGGTTTTGTACCAGGAGCCCAACTCGTTTGACCTGGCTTTGTCGGTCGACGTAATGGAGCACATTCTGGAAGACGTGGAAGTGTTCCGCAACATCCACGCCTCGCTCAAGGACGGGGGCATGCTGCTCATTTCGACGCCCAGTGACCAGGGCGGCTCCGACGTGCACGCCGACGGCGAGACGAGCTTTATCGAAGAGCACGTGCGCGACGGCTACAACATCCACGAGATTCAGCAGAAGCTGCGCACCGCCGGCTTCGAGCGGATTGAGGCCCGCTACAGCTACGGCGAGCCGGGCCAGGTATCGTGGCGCCTGAGCATGAAATACCCGATTCTGATGCTGGGCATCTCGAAGTGGTTTTTCATCCTGTTGCCCTTCTATTACCTCATCACCTTCCCCTTCTGCCTGCTGCTGAACTGGATTGACTCCACGGCCAAGCACGACTCGGGCACGGGCCTGATTGTCAAAGCCTGGAAATAACGTCGGGCCACCCGAAGTAAGCGGGCTACCGTGGGGCTTAATTGCCCGGGGCCCGTTATCTTGCCTGCTAATTCTCCGGGGCCCGCAGCCAGTAAACACGGCTTTCTGCGGCTTCTTTCGTACAAGTGCTTCGTGTTGTCGACCTTCTCCTTCCTCCAACCCTAAACAGCGCCCTGCATGAACGTGTCCCTGCTCATCGCCCGGCGTTATTTCTCGTCCAAGAACAAGCGGAACATCATCAGCATCATCTCCAACATCTCGATGGTGGGGGTGGCCGTGGGCACCATGGCGCTGATTATCGTCCTGTCGGTGTTCAACGGGCTGGAGGACCTGGTCCGCACGCTCTACGGCAAGTCGGACCCCGATTTGCTCATTACCGCCGTGCAGGGTAAGTCCTTCGAAACCAACGAGCAACTGATGCAGCGCATCCGCAGCACGGCCGGCGTGGGGTTGCTTACCGAGGTAATCGAGGACAACGCCCTGCTACAGTACCACGACCGGCAGATGGTCGTCAAGATGAAGGGCGTCAGTGAGAACTACTTTGCCCAGAGCGACATCGACTCGGCCATTGTGGAAGGTGACCACCGCCTGGTGCGCGGCGGCGAAAACTACGCCCTGCTCGGGGCCGGCGTGCAGCACGAGCTCAGCATTGCCCTCGACAACCGCTTTGCGCCCCTGCACCTGCTCTACCCGCGCAACACGGGCAAGAAAACGTTGTCGATGAACCCGGAAACGGCCTTCAGCCAGCAAACCATCATTGCCGGCGGCGTCTTCCTGATCGAGCAGCACATCGACGACAGCTACATTTTCGTGCCCATCGACTTTGCCCAGAGCCTGCTCAACTACGGCAACCGCCGCACGGCCCTGGAAGTCAAGGTCGGAGCCAGTCGCACGATTGAGGAAGTAAAGCAGGACTTACAGCACGTGCTGGGCAACAAGTTCTACGTGCACGACTCCGACGAGCAGCACGTGAGCCTGCTCAAGGCCATTAAGGTCGAGAAGATGTTCGTCTTCATCACCTTCGCCTTCATCCTGCTCATTGCTTCGCTCAATATCTTCTTCTCACTCTCGATGCTAGTGCTGGATAAGAAGAAGGACGTGGCCATTCTGCTGGCCATGGGCGCCACCAGCCGCATGGTGCGCAACATCTTCCTGCTCGAAGGCGCCATTGTGGCTCAGGTCGGGGCCATTACCGGCCTCACGCTGGGCGTGGCCATCTGCTGGGCTCAGCAGACCTTCCATATTGTATCGATGGGCATGGCCACGAGCGTAGTCGACTCATACCCAGTGAAGATGCAGCTGACCGATATTGTACTTACCGGCATTGCTATTATCGTCATTACTATCACCGTTTCCATCCGCCCGGCCCTGAATGCGGCCCGCTTGGATTTGCGTGAGAACTTGTAACCCTTTCGCGGTTACTATAGTAGTTCATCTACTCATAAGCATCGTTCGTCCCCTGGTTGCACTACTTATGTCTTCATAATTTCACTATTTCAATAATAAATTTTACTTTTCTCTAAATACCGTGGTATTTAGGATTTGTCCTTAATTTCAATGCCTTATTCAGGCTTCTCATCCGACTATGAAGGTTTCCACTTCACAGCCTTTTCAGATTGTCTATTCGCTGCTTGAGCACGAGTATTTAGGCTATCTATTTGAGTCTTACGTGGTTCAGCGTAACGCCAAAGGCCAACTCACGCTCCAGCACCAGACAGTCTCGGCCAAAAATGCGCCGGAATTCGCGGATGGCCTGGATGAAATCGACTTCGAGCTCATTGCCCTGACCGACCAAATCCAGCAGGATGCGGTGATTAAGGAGTTCTGGGCGAAAAAAACGACGCCCGCCGACTTTTTCTTCAAGATTTACGACCCCGAAAAGGGCGACAAAGGCCTGCAGGACGCCATCTGCCGCTACGTGCAGGACCGCATGGGCCAGATTCTGGAGCGCCTGCAGGGCAAGTGCGTCTTTATCATGGGCAAGGACGGGGAGCCGACCTGGAAGGAAATCGGGGTGGCTCCGGAGCCGGCTTCGGTCTTGTTTCACTTCCGCCGCAACGAGGACAGTACCCATTATTTCCCCACCATTCAGTACCAGGGCCAGAAGCTCGACTTCCAGTTTAAGAACGCCGTAATGGTGTGCTTCCAGCCTGCTTGGATGCTGCTCAACGACGTGCTGCACAACTTCCGCAACGATGTGGATGGCAAAAAGCTGCAGCCGTTTCTGAATAAGAAGTTTATCGTCATTCCGCGCCAGGTCGAGGACAGCTACTTCCAGCGCTTCGTAGCTCCCTTGGTAGAGTCGTTCGACGTGCACGCCCGGGGCTTCGACATTCGCTCGGAGCGCTACGTGGCCCGGCCCCAGCTCACGTTTACCGACGTGCCCGGCGCCGTGGTGGTGGCCGACGAGGACCGCAGCCGCCCCGCCGCCGTGCGCCGCAACGGCAGCAGCGACTCGGGGACGACGGCCGTGCTGGCTGCGCCTTCCGAGCATATTCACTTTGACCTGTCGTTCCGCTACGGCGACCATACCGTGCACAACAGCTACGACAAGCGGGTGTGCGTGAAGCTGGAAAAGAACGAGGACTCCTACATCTTCCACCGCCTCATCCGCAACCTGGACCGGGAGCAGGAAATCATCCGGGAGCTGGCCGACCGGGCCCTGGAAGTGCGCAACGGCCGCGCGGTGCTCGAAAAAGCCACCGCCTTCCGCTGGCTGCACAGCCACGCCGAGGAGCTGGCCCGCATGGGCTTTACGGTGCAGCAGGGCACTTCCTCCAGCAAGGACTACTTCATCGGCGCCGTAACGGTGCAGGTGGGCATCACCGAGGGCAACGACTGGTTTGACGTGCACGGCACGGTGAGCTTCGGGGAGTTTGAAATACCGTTTATTAAGCTGCGGCCCTACATCTTGGGGCGGCGCCACGAGTTCCGCCTGCCCAACGGGCAGATTGCCATCATTCCCGAGGAGTGGTTTACGCAGTACCTGGAGCTGTTTGCCTTTGCCGAGGAGCACCATTCTACCCTGACCTTGCGCAAGCACCACCTGGCGCTGGTGTCGGATTTGCAGAACGGCAACCTGGCCACCGTGACTATGTCGCGGAAGCTGGAACGGCTGCGAGGCTTCGAAACCGTGGAAGACCAGCCCATGCCGGCCGGCTTCATGGGCGAGCTGCGACCCTACCAGAAGGCGGGCTACAACTGGCTGCACTTCGTGAAAGACTACCACTTCGGCGGCTGTCTGGCCGACGATATGGGCCTGGGCAAGACCGTGCAAACGTTGGCGTTGCTGCTGCAGCGCAAGGAAAGCGGGGAGTCGAAAGGCGCGGCTTCTTTGCTGGTCATGCCCACTTCGCTGGTGTACAACTGGCTGAGCGAGGCTACCAAGTTTACGCCCGGCCTGCGCATCCTGACCTACACCGGCACCTACCGCGACAAAAACGTGGAGCAGTTTGCCGACTACGACGTGGTGCTGACCAGCTACGGCATTGTGCGCCTGGATGCGGAGCTGCTGCGCTCCTACGGCTTCGACTACGTGATTCTGGACGAGTCGCAGGCTATTAAGAACCCGAGTTCCACGACGTCCCAGGCCGTGCGGGGCCTCCGCTCCCGCCACCGCCTGATTTTGACCGGGACGCCGGTGGAAAACAGCACGATGGACTTATGGTCCCAGATGTCGTTTATCAACCCCGGCTTGCTGGGCACCCAAACGTTTTTCCGTAAGGAGTTTCTCAAGCCCATTGAGAAGGGCAAGGACGAGGTGCGCACCCGCAAGCTGCACGCCCTGATTAAGCCCTTTATTCTGCGTCGGCACAAAGCCCAGGTAGCTAAGGAATTGCCAAGCAAGATTGAGCACCTGAGCTACTGCCCCATGACCGAGGAGCAGGCCCAGTGCTACGAGGAAACCAAGAGCTACTACCGCAACAAGATCCTGAAGAACATTGAGGAGCACGGTACGGCCGGCACCCAGTTTATGCTCTTGCAGGGCCTGACCAAGCTGCGCCAGATTGCCAACCACCCGCGCATGGCCCACGAGGACTACGAGCACGAGTCGGGCAAGCTGCGGGAGGTGATTCGCATGATTCGCAGCGTAGTTTCGGAAGGCCACAAGGTATTGGTGTTCAGTCAGTTTGTAAAACACCTCGACATCGTGCGGGCTTCGCTCGATGAAAAGCAGGTGGAGTACGCCTACCTCGACGGCAACACCCGGGACCGGCACAAGGAAGTGACCCGCTTCCAGGAAACCGAGGAGCTGCGGGTGTTCCTGATCAGCCTGAAAGCGGGCGGCGTGGGCCTCAACCTCACCGCTGCCGACTACGTCTTCATCCTGGACCCCTGGTGGAACCCCGCCGTGGAAGCCCAGGCCGTGGACCGGGCCCACCGCATCGGGCAGCAGCGCACAGTATTCACCTACAAGTTCATCACTAAGAACACGGTGGAGGAGAAAATCCTGGCCCTGCAGAACAAGAAGATTCAGCTGGTAACCGACCTGATAACCACCGACGAAGCCATTATCAAGAGCCTGACCAAGGAGGACATTGAGGAGCTGCTGGGGTAATGCCAGCAGCTCCTTATTACAGTTTACTCTTTTGCAGTCGATGGCAGCGAGTAGCGCCAATAGTATTTTGCTGTCTGTTATTCTCCTGTAATCAGGAAGGTCAACGCAAATACAAGCCCGAGCAGTCCTACGGATACAGATACCGCCTTATGTTGCGAGTAGGGCAAACAGAATATTGGCTCCGAAGAAGGAGCTGGCGCTTTCTTAACTTCAAGAACGAAGAGCTGCCAAGCAATGCTGTAATGCTCGGTTATTTGATCAAGCCGCGTGTAGATGCACACCACGATTACTGGAGCACCTCACAATACGACACCCTCGAGGTAGCCGTTACTGCACTTCAGGCAGACAGCCTATTTATGCTTACCAACAGGTGTCTTCGCTCTATGTCCTTTTCAGATATTGATACTGATATTGATACTGGTGAACCGACACTCATTCACACTGATCCGGTATCACAAACACTGATGCTAGATCATCTTGGGCGGCAAGTGACAGTCGATCAATGGATTTCGGGGAGAGAATATCCCCCTTTCAACCAACTGGAAAATTGTTTTGCCCGATTGTTCCCGGCTAAATAGCCCACATACATTGTAGTGAACTACAACTGTTATTCAGCTCCGCCTACCACTTGCTAATCTCGGCCAGCAGCTCGTAGGAGCGCAGGCGGGCCGCGTGGTCGTAGATGTGGGCCACGGCCAGCAACTCATCGACCTGGGTGGCGCCCAGAAAGTACTGCAGCTGCTTCTGCACCGTGGCCGGGGAGCCAATAAACGAATAGGCCATCATATGCTGCACGGCTTCTTCCTCCATTTCATTCCACAAGCCGTCCATGCTGGGTACCGGGGCCTGCAAAGGGCGGGAAGTGCCGCGGATGATGTTCAGGGCAAACTGGTGAAAGGACGTGGCCAGCTGCTGGGCCTGCTCGTCGGTATCGGCCAGGATGACGTTGACGCAGGCCGCAGCGTAGGGCTTTTGCAAGTGCTCGGAGGGTTGGAAGGAAGAGCGGTAGAGGTGCAGGGCGGCTTGCAGGTGGGTGGGGGCAAAGTGGCTGGCAAAGGCAAAGGGTAAGCCCAGCATGCCCGCCAGCTGGGCGCTGTAGGTGCTGGAGCCCAGCAGCCAGATGGGAATATCCAGCCCTTCGCCGGGCACGGCCCGCACCTTGTTCACCCGGTTTTCTGCGGACAAGTACTGCTGTAGTTCCTGGACCTGGTCGGGGAAATCGGTGCCGGCGCCGAGCGTGTCGCGGCGCAGGGCCCGGGCCGTGGTGGGGTCGGTGCCCGGGGCGCGGCCCAGACCCAGGTCGATGCGGCCGGGGTAGAGCGAGGCCAGGGTGCCAAACTGCTCGGCCACCACCAACGGGGCGTGGTTGGGCAGCATAATGCCGCCCGAGCCCACCCGAATAGTGGAAGTGCCGCCGGCAATGTGGCCGATGAGTACCGCCGTGGCCGAGCTGGCAATGCTGGCCATGTTGTGGTGCTCAGCCAGCCAGTAGCGCTGGTAGCCCCACTGCTCGGCGTGGCGGGCTAGGTCCAGGCTGTTGCGGAAAGTATCGGCGGGCGTGGCGCCTTCGGTAATGGCGGCCAGGTCAAGAATGGAAACGGGTACTCGGGAGCTATGGTCAGGCATTGGTTTCGGCGTAAGGCTCTAAAACCGCTAGGGCCGCCGGGTTGTTTCCCGGCACCAAACTTCTGGCCCAGACGCCGGCTGCCGCTGCCTTATCTACTCGTTTACTCCAGCGCCGATACCAGGCTGCAAGAACTATTGAAGTGCAGCAGTTCGGGCGTGGTTTTGAAGCCCCGGCCCCCGAAGCCCTTGCCATACAATTCGATGTCGGCCGATTGGCCGTAGCCGCCGGAGCTGCTTTCGGGGCTCGACGAGTCGCTGGCTTCGAGCACCGCCCCGCGCTTCACGTTCAGGGCCGCGCACATCTTGTCGGCGGTTTTGGCCGCGTCCCGCAGGGCCAGCACATCGGCCTCGCGGCGCAGGCTGTCGGCCCGGGTGTGGCCGTAGCTCAGGTCCTTGATGCGGCTGATGCGGGTGGCCAGCAGCTCTTCCAGGTACGGCGTCAGCCGCTTCAAATCGGTGATGCGCACCGTGACGGACTGCGTGGAGTTGAAGCCGGCGAATACCTCCTTGCCCCGTGCGTAGGTGAATTCCTTGTTCGACGAAGTGCTGCTCACCCGCACGTCGTCGGGTCCCGGCGCGTAGCGCTTCGACAGCGCCAGCACTTGGTCTACGACGCCCTGCACCTCGGCTACGGCATCCTTGAGCCGGGGCCGGGTAAAGGCCGCATCCACGGTCAGCACGGCATAGTCGGGGTACACCGTGACGCTGCCGTAGCCTACGCTTTTCACCTGCCGGGGCATGGCCGTGGCCGCGGGCCCCGACTGGCAGGAAGCCAGGCCGGCAAGAACAAGGATAGGAGCTGCGAAGTGGAAAAGACGGGGCATGGAAGAGTTGTAAGAATAGGGTTGAGGCTATATAACTCGATTGAGGACGTTAGCAGTATAGAGCGTCCGGATTTTCTTTTTCCGGGGTAGTCCGTGGGTCACTGCTCCAAACGGGCACTTGGCTTAGAAATATACCCACAAGTAGGTATTGTAACGCCTTGCCTGCTGAAAGAGCTTTGTGCTGGTATTCACGCTCCGCATCTAACCTGATTCTATGCGCAACTCCTTACTCACTCTAGGCCTGACCCTTGGTCTGGCAGTTTCCTCGGCTTACGCCCAAACGCCCTCCTGGCAGGGCGGCGCCCAAAACGTCAACCCAGCGCCCACCAACGACACCGAGTCGCAGGCCCTGGCTATCAGCGCCGATGCCAGCGGCAACGCCTACGTGGGCGGTACCCTTACCAACGGCCGCGGCAGCGGGGTACCGGGCGTCCGCAGCTTCGGCTCCACGGTGCTGACCAACGCCGGCAACGGCTTCGGCACGGGCTTTATCGGTAAGCTTTCGACTTCCCAGCAGTGGCAGTGGGCTGTGCCGGTGAGCAACAATGGGGAAGGTACCTACATTACCCATACCGCTGCCACGCCGGCCGGCGACGTGTACGCCAGCGGCTTTATCGAAGAGCTAGGTAACACCACGCTTAAAGTAGGCAGCCTGACCCAGGCCGTAACGGCTACCTACGGGGCTTACTTCACCCGCCTCAACACCAGCGGCCAGCCCCAGTGGATAGCCGTGGCCTCGCTCAGCGGTGCTACCTCCACCAGCTCGGTTTCGGTTGTCAGCATGAACTGGGACGCTACCAACGGCAATTTGGTCGTAGTAGGCGAGTACGAAGGCGGAGCCATGGTCTTCGGTAGCACTACGCTGCCCAGCGCGCCCAAAGGCGGTATTTTTGTGGCCAAGCTGAGTGCGGCGGGCCAGTGGCTGAGCGCCGTGGGCGTAGCCGCGACGGGAGCTTCGGCCAACTTGAATGTTGATGCCGCAGCCGCGGGCTACCAAGGCCAGGTAGCGGTGAGCTTTAGCCTTACGAACGGCAGCATTGCGTTAGGTAGTCTCTCCGTTACTTCGTCGTCATCGGCCGACGAGAAGAACACGGTAGCCCAGCTCAGCAGCACCGGGCAGTGGCAGTGGCTGGCCCAGCCTCAGGGCGTAACGGCCAGCTTTGAGCTCGACGACTTGACCTACGACCGGAACGGCAACATCTGGACGATGGGCAGTGCCAGCACCGGGGCCCAGTTGGGTACCAGCACTATTCCGGCCAACAGCGAGGAGTTTGTGGCCCGCCTGACTTCGGCCGGGCAGTGGGGTGCCGTCGGCAACATCGTGCGTCAGACCTCGGGACCCGGCTTCGCCATTGGCTCCCAGATTACGGCCGATGCCCAGGGTAACGTGCTTGTGGCCGGCGACCTGGAATATCGTACCAACAACGACACGTACGCCTTCGGTAGCACTACGCTCTCCACGGCCGGCAGCACCCGCAACTTTATGGCCCGCTTCAGCCCGGCCGGCCAGTGGCAGTTTGCTCAACTTTCGCCCGCCAGCCCCACGGCTGCTGCCAGCAGCAATTACACCGTGGAAGACATGACTCTCGACGGTATCGGCAACCTGCTGACCGCCGGCCGCATCCGCCGCGGCAGCGTCACGTTTGACGTCACCACGCTGACCGGCTCGCAGGGCGGAGATGCCTACGTGGCCAAGCTCGCCAACGCCGGCGTACTCACGGTGCGCCAGGCTGCCAACGCCGCCCCGCTGGCTTTGTACCCCAACCCCACGCCGTCGGGCGCCGCCTTCACGTTACGTTTGTCGGCCGCCACTACCGGCACCCAGGCCGTGGTCCTGCGTGATGCCCTGGGCCGGGTAGCCCGCCAGGTGACGCTGGTCGCCGGACAGTCTTCCGCCTCCATTTCGACGGCGGGCCTGACGCCGGGCCTCTACCTGGTGGAAGCCGGCGCCAGCCGGGCCCAGGTAGTGGTGGAATAGTTTTCCTCCTGCCATCCCGCTCAAAACGGGTAATCGAGTTTACAAAAGAGCTTTTTACGCCGCCAGCCGCCTCCCTTACCGGGGGCGGCTGGTTTGTTTTCGGGCGGGTTGACTCGCATCACACCAAGGTGAGCAGCCGCGGGTTTGTAGCAGAAAAAGCTCGTCATTTACGGAAACTATCCGGTTCGTATGCGTCCTTATCTACTACTGTTTCTAGTGTTCTTTGCCTGTATTGTGAGCGTACGGGCCCAAACCATCGAGCCGGGTTACTTAGTACTCAGCAGCGGCGACACGCTGCGGGGTGAGGTGGAAAACGACTTTTGGGAAGACCCACCCACGGCGGTTCGGTTCCGGCCCACACCCACGACCGCCCTAACGACGTACTCGACGCTGCAGCTGCGGGGCCTGGGGCTGGGCAGCGGCCGGCGACTACGCCTGGAGCTGCTCCCCCTCGACCGTAGCGCCACCACCACCGTGGGCCACCTACCCAGCAGTGCGCGCAGCTTCCAGAAGCCCGAGCAGGTGCTGGCCGACGTGCTGGTAGAAGGCCCGGCTTCGCTGTTGGGCGTTACGCTGCAGGGCGTCCACCATTTTTTCGTGCGGCGCGAAGCGCAGCCCTACTTCGAGATGACCGAGCGCAACTACCTGAAGCTCCAAAACGGCGTGCAGGTTGTGGCCGATGCCAACAACTACCAAGGCCAACTGCTGCTCTACTTCGGGGACTGCCCCGCCGCTACGGCCGCCACCGCCCGGGCTCCATTCACGGCGGCCGGCCTCACCACGGTGGTGCAGGCCTACAACCGCGAATGTTCGGCCACGCGCCAAGCTGGTCAGGAGCTGGCCGCCGACAAGGTGCCCGCCAACCGCACTATCATACGAGCGGGCCTGCTGGCCGGGGTGCGCTACAACTCCTTCCAATTCGACGGGGCGCCGGGCGCCGCCACCGACGTAGCGGGCCTCAATGCCGATGGCCGGGTGCACGCGCAGTTCGGAGCTTACGCCGATGTGGTGGGGGGCGGGCGGCGGCTGGCGCTGCACACGGCGCTGCTGGCGTCGCGGTTTGGCCACGCCCAGCCGGTCAGCTTGCGCTACAGTAAAGGAACCGGCTCGTTTATCTACCGCGGCACGCTGCTCAACCTGCAGGTCGGGCTGCGCCGCTTCGTAGCCCTGAGCCCCACCACCCAGTTTATCTACGGCGGCGGCTACGAAATCAACGGCTACCTCAGGCCCGAGTCGGAAATAACGTACGGCGCCAGCAAGGACGACTTTCTGGTTGGCTTCCGGGGCACGGCGCTGCCCTACCTGGAAGTTGGCCTTGTGCACCACCGCTTCGGCCTGCAGGTGCACAGCCGCCTTTACCAGGACCAGTACTACGCCGACTACCGCGTCAGCGTGTGGGCCCTGGGCGCGGTGCTCAGCTACCGGCTCAGCGCCGATACCGACCAACCGGCAGCCGGCAAGTAGCCGCTACTGAAGTCGCGCCCCATCGATTCATCTGACGGCTGGCAAGTGCTTAGTAAGCCTGTTTTCGGTTCGCCACAAGCCCTCGGCGTCTGATTGAGTGAATTCGGCAATCAACGTTTGCCCGGCACCGGTAGTCTTACCGCATGATCTTGCCGCGCAAGTCCCAGTGGCTGGACTTTACGGCCCGCCCGTCGGGCTCCCGCTTGATAGTGCGGGTATACCGCTCCCCGGCAATGAGCCCGTCGGGGCGGCGCTTGCCAAAAAACAGGGTCATCGGCTCCCCGTGCTCGTTGGTCACGAAGGTGATGTCGTAGCCTTTAAATACGTCGTTAATGCTGGTCGAAGCCTCGTAGATCTTGCTCAGCTTCTTGTCGAGTTCGGGGTGAAGAGGCATTGGGCTGGGAAAATAGGTCCGGCTTTTTTACGGTCCTTATTTGCTTACCGGTGGCTTCGCAAGCCAAAAAAATACCAGGCCCGACCAGTACCGCGGCCTCCGGCTGAAAACCAAAGCCCCCAAGTCCGGGTTAGCACGGCCTATGCACGTCACCCTTCGCACGCCCGTGGCCCAGTCGCCCGCTCAGGTGTTTGCCGGCTTCACCCGGGAGCTGTTTCTGGCCCTGGCCCCGCCGTTTCCCCGGCTGAAGCTCCACCGCTTCGACGGCTGCCAGCGTGGCGACCGGGTGGAGATTGAGCTCGTCAGCGGGCCGCTGCGCCAGCGTTGGACCAGCCTTATTACCGACCACGGCGTGCAGCCCGACGGCACTCATTTCTTCATCGACGAGGGCCAGATCCTGCCCGCCCCGCTACGGTTTTGGCGGCACCGCCACCTCATCGAGCCCGGCCCCGGGGGCGGCAGCGTCATTGTGGATGCCCTGGAGTTTCGCACGGCTTCCCGCATGCTCGACGCGCTGCTTTACCCGCTCATGTGGGCCCAGTTTGCTTACCGCAAGCCCATTTACCGGCGCGTATTCGCCTAATCGGCCGGCCATAACGCGGGCTGGCCGGGTTTGGCGTACTTTTGTAGTTCGTACCGCCACTTAGCTTCTCTTGTTATGCCCGCCATTGTCACGCTCAAACCTGGTAAAGACCAATCCTTGCGCCGCCGCCACCCCTGGGTGTTTTCGGGCGCCATCGGCCGCATGCAGGGCGAGGTGCTGGAAGGCGAAGTGGTGATGGTGCAGGCCGCCAACGGCGAAGTGCTGGGCATGGGCCACTACGCCCCCGGCTCTATTGCCGTGCGCATGCTCGACTTCGGGACCGAGGCCCAGCTGCCCGACGCGGCCTTCTGGGAAAGCCGCATCCGCAATGCCTACGAGTTGCGCAAAGGCCTGCAACTCACCGGTCAGGGTAATACCAACGTGTACCGCCTGGCCCACGCCGAGGGCGACGGCCTGCCCGGCCTCATCATCGACGTGTACGGCGACGTGGCCGTGGTGCAGGCCCACAGCGCGGGCATGTACAAGGCCCGCCCGCTGATTGCGGCGGCATTGCAGGCCGTCATTCCGGGCTTGCGGGCCATTTACGACAAGAGTGCCGAAACCGTGCCCGCCAAGGCCGCGCCCGGCGCCCAGAACGGCTACCTGTTTGGGGAAAGCAACGGGCAGGAGCACATTGTGCACGAAAACGGCCACCCCTTCGCCGTGGATTGGGAAACGGGTCAGAAAACCGGCTTCTTCATCGACCAGCGCGACAACCGCAGCCTGCTGGCCCGCTACGCCCCCGGCCGCCGCGTGCTGAATACCTTTTGCTACACCGGCGGCTTCAGCTCCTACGCCCTGCAGGCCGGCGCCGAACTGGTGCATTCGGTGGACAGCTCCAAACGCGCCATTGAGCTGACCGAGCGCAACGCGGCCCTCACCGGCCTCGAAAGCAAGCACGAAGCCTACGCCCAGGACGTGTTCAGCTTCCTCAAGGACCGCCACAACCAGTACGACCTCATCGTACTCGACCCGCCGGCGTTTGCCAAGCACCTCTCGGCCCGCCACAACGCCCTGATGGGCTACAAGCGCCTGAACGTGGCCGGTATCAAGCAGATTGCCCCCGGCGGCCTGCTCTTCACCTTCAGCTGCTCCCAGGTTGTGTCGGCCGAGCTGTTTGAGGGCGCCGTGCTGGCGGCGGCCATCGAAGCCGGCCGCCCGGCCCGCATCCTGCACCGCCTCACCCAGCCCGCCGACCACCCCGTGAGCCTGTTCCACCCCGAGGGCGAATACCTGAAGGGCCTGGTGCTGGCCGTGGAATAAGGCCCGCAGCATGACCGAGCCGCCCGTTGACGCCTGGAATTTCCCGAGCTGCTTTCCGGCGCCCGGGCGGCCGCAGGCAATGTACTACGGCCCACTGCACGAATTCGGGCAGGGCAGCCCGGTATGGGCCCCAGGTTATTGGGTTTCAGCAGGGCAGCCCGTGCTTTTGTTGCACAAACGGTGCGGCGGTCCACCCGTGTGGGAGCCCAGTGGGCAAAGAGTGGCTTTTCCCATCTGGGAGCGAAACTGGCTGGGTAGTATCCTGGCCCGAATCGGAATTCTGGATACCGTAGCGGCCGAGCTGCGGGTGCTGGCGCCCCGGTTTCGGGTACTCCAGCTCGAACAATTTGACGGGCAGTTTGTGAAAGGTATTGACAGTCCCGTATTCGGGCCGCGGGCCTTTACGGTGGACGTTACCACCGCCCGGCGCAAACGCACCGTTTCCCTGCTTCACCTATAACTCCCCGCTTTGGCCCGCAAACCCAAGTCCAGCAGCTCCCTCAAGCCCGCCGTTGCCGTTATTGGGGCCGGTATTGCCGGTATTGCCGCCGCCCTGCGCCTGGCTTTGAAAGGCCACGCCGTGACGGTGTTTGAAGCCCAGGACACGTTTGGGGGCAAGATGTACCAGTTCGACCTGCCCGGTGGCTACCGCTTCGACGCCGGCCCCTCGCTCTTTACCCTGCCGGCCCTGGTGGATGAGCTGTTCCGGCTGGCCGGCCGCCGCCCCCAGGACCACTTCCGCTACGAGCGGCTCGACCCGATTACCCAGTACTTTTTCGCCGACGGCACCCGCCTCACCGCCTGGGCCGACGAGGAAAAGTTTGCTGACGAAGTCGAGGCCAAGCTGGGCGTGCCGGCGGCCCAGGTCACGCAATTTCTGCAACGCAGCGGCGCGGCTTACCAGGCCACCGAAAGCACGTTTCTGCATAAGTCCTTGCACAAGCTGGGTACTTACCTGAGCAAGGACGTGCTGGGCGCCCTGGCGGCCCTGCCCAGTCTGGGCCTGACGGGCACCATGCACCAGCGCCACGCCAAGGCCTTCCCTGACCCGCGCCTGGTGCAGCTCTTCGACCGGTTTGCCACCTACAACGGCTCCGACCCCTACCAGGCCCCGGCCACGCTGAGCCTTATTCCGCACCTGGAGCACGGCATCGGCGCATTTTACCCCGAAGGCGGCATTCACAGCATTGCCCGCAGCCTGGTAGAGCTGGCCGAGGAACTGGGCGTGGAATTCCGCTACCAGGAGCCAGTGGAGGAAATTCTGACGGCCGGCGGGCAGGTAACCGGGGTGCGCACGGCCCGGGACATCTACGATTTCGGCGTGGTCGTCAGCAACATGGACGTGGTGCCGACCTACCGCCGCCTGCTGCCCACCCAGCCCGCCCCCGAGCGGACCCTGGGCCAGCCCCGCTCGTCCTCGGCCCTGATTTTTTACTGGGGCGTGGCCCGCCGCTTCCCCGAGCTGGACCTGCACAACATCTTCTTCAGCCAGGATTACCGCCGGGAGTTCCAGGCCATTTTCGAGGAGAAAACCGTCAGCGACGACCCGACGGTGTACGTGAACATTACGGCCAAGAAAACGCCCACCGACGCCCCGGCCGGCCACGAAAACTGGTTTGTGATGGTGAACGTGCCCCACAACCAGGGCCAGGACTGGGACGCGCTGATCCAAAAGACCCGGCGGGCCGTACTGGCTAAAGTAGGCCGGGCCCTGGGCACGGAGCTGGAGCCCCTGCTGCGGGCCGAGCAGGTCTGGGACCCGCGCGGTATTGAGCAGCGCACTTCCTCCTTTGGCGGGGCCCTTTACGGCAGCTCCTCCAACAACGCGCTGGCGGCGTTTCTGCGCCACCCCAACTTTTCGGGGAAGCTGCAAGGACTGTACTTTTGCGGCGGCAGCGTCCACCCCGGCGGCGGAATTCCGCTGAGCCTGCTCTCGGCCAAGATTGTGGCTGATTTAATCAATTAGTAATGAGTAATTAGTAATTAATAATTGAGCGTGTGTTATGCCAGTCGGCAGCTTCGCCGGGGCCAAAACCACTCTTAGATATTAACTGCTGATTCCTAATTCCCTTCTTAAGTGTCTGCTTCCGAATCTACCCAACACCTGCCCGCCCCGCCGGTAGTGCCCGACACCAACCCGCGCCGCCTGCGCGTGGCCCAGGGCATTCTGCTGCTGTTTCACGTCACGGGCTTTCTGGGGCTGGCCTTTTCCAAGGACCCGGACTTCTACCTGCAGTTTGTGCCCCTGAACCTGCTGCTGACGGCCGTGCTGCTCTTTGCCTTCCAGCGCGACCGGGGCTTTGCCTTCCTCGGCTTCTGCATCACGACGATGGCCGTGGGCTTTTTCGTGGAAGTGGTGGGCATTCAGACTGGTAAGCTCTTCGGCCAGTATTCTTACGGGGCCACGCTGGGGCCCAAGTGGCTGGGGGTACCGTTGCTCATTGGTCTCAACTGGTTGATGCTGACGTATATGGCCGGTATTCTGGCCCGCTATTTACCCGTGGGCGGATTTTTGCGGGCCGTGGCGGCGGCCCTGCTGCTGGTGGGCATGGATATTTGCCTGGAGCCCGTGGCCGTGCAGTACGACTTCTGGACCTGGGCCTACGACGTCATTCCGCTTCAGAACTTTAAGGGCTGGTTTGCGGTGGCCCTGATTCTGCAGGTGTACTTCAACCGGACCGACTTTGAAAAGCGTAACCCGCTGGTTCCCTTTGTGTACTTGCTGCAGCTGCTGTTTTTCTTCGGCCTTGGCTGGTTTATTCGCTAACTTTCGTGAGTTCCACTCCGACGGCCCGCTATGAACCCAACGTTACGCAATACCTTACTCGAAGAAGCCATTCAGCTCTTTCAAGCCCGGGGCATCTCGGACCTGTCGTTGGAGCAGATCATGCAGGCTCTGGACATTTCGCCGGCCACGTTCCGGGAAATGTTCCGCGACAAGGAGGATCTGGTACTGCAAGTCACCCAGCACGATATTGAGCGCCAGAAGCGGGAGCACGCCGAGCTTTACCAGCGCGTCGATAATGCCGTGGCCCGCCTGCTAAGCCTGCTGGAAATGGGCATCCGGGACCTGCGTAAGGTGAAGTCGCCCCAGTACTTCTCCGACCTGATTCAGGACTTCCCCCAGGCCTGGGAAATGGGGCAGCAGCACCTGGCCGAGTACTCCATGCCCCAGATTCACAACCTGCTCAACGAGGCTATTCTGCACAAGAGCATGCGCGGCGACATCAACATTGCGTTGGTCAGCAAAATCATCATCGAGCAGCTCTACATGGTGCTCAACGAGCAGATTTTCCCGCCCAGTCGCTACGACGTGGCCGAGGTGTTCCGCAGTGTGTACCTGTACTATATCCGGGGCCTGTGCACCGAAGAAGGGCTCAAAGCCGCTTCCTCCTACTTTGCCCGCATGTAAGTCGGCAACGACCTGCCCCGAAACCACAAGAGGAGCCCCGCGGGGCTCCTCTTTTTCATTATGCAGCTATGTAGCAGCTGGTTAGCTGATAGACACGCGCACTTTCTTGGTGTACTCGCGCAGGGCGTCCTTGAACTCGGCGCCGCTATCCTTCATGTGGTTCAGGATGAAGATGGCGGCAAACACGTGGGTCAGCTTTTCGCCTTCGTCCTCGCCTTCCACCTCGAAAGCGGGCTGCTGCTCCTCGAGCAGGGCTTCTTCGGCGGCCACGAGGCTCTCCAGAGTCTGCGTCTCCACCAAGCGCTTGATTACGGGTATTTTCATGACGGGAGCGGGCCTTAGTTCAGGCGGTTAATCAAGTCGGCTACGGCTTCTTCCTTGCTGGCCGAAACGGTGTCGACCAATTCGCCATCCTTGAAAATGGCGAAGAAAGGCAGCGTGGTTACGTTGGCCAGCTTACGGGCCGCCGGGCTGGTTTCGGCATTCACGTCCACAAACTTGATGTTCTGGTTCTGCTCGGCCTGGGCCATACGCTTAAACTTGGGCGAGAACAGGCGGCAGTTGCCACACCAGTCGGCGTAGTATTTCACCACTACTTTCTCATGGGTTTCGAGCAGTTGCTGGAAGTCGGAATCAGTTGCTTTCGTAACGGACATTATGCGGAAGGAAATTGAGTAAACAAGAAGAAGCCAGATAAGAACGATTCTTATCTGGCTGCAAATCTAAAGCACGAAAGCGGCAAAAAGGTTTATTCGGTCATTAATTTCCCAAACTCTTTTTCTATTCCCGCACCAGGCGGGCCCGCAGCACCTGCCCGTCGATGACGGCCGTGAGCAGGTACACGCCCACGGGCTGGCTGGCCTCGAAGGCAGTGGGCAGCTGGTTTTCGCCGGCCTGCAGTGCCACCGGCGCCTGACTAACGATGCGGCCCAGGGCGTCATACATGGTCAGCTGCACGGTCTGGGCTTTGGCGGCCGTCAGGCGCACGGTGTAGGCCCGGTCGGTGGGGTTGGGGAAGGCGCTCAGGCTGGCGGCCAGCTTGCTCTGGGTAAAGCTGACGGTGCGCACCGGCGAGTAGGTATCGGTGCCCTCGGCCGTGTCGTGCTGGCGTAGACGGTAGTACTGCAGGCTGCCGCGGCGGGCGGCACCGACATCGGTGAAGCGGTACTGCTGGGCAATATTAGTAGTGCCCTTGCCCGCCACGAAGCCCACGCGCTGGAAGGTTTTGCTGTCCACGCTGACTTCCACGAAGAAGCCTTCATTGTTCAGCTCCGAGGCCGTGGTCCAGCTCAGCACAGCATCAGTTTCCTTAGCCTGAGCCGTAAACTCGCGCAGTTCCACTGGCAGGGGATTGTTCTGGTCGGCCCCGGTAAAAATGCCGTAGGTGTTCTGCAGGTCCGAGGTCAGCGTATTGTTGGGCACGCTTACGTTGCCCTGGGGGCTTTCCCAGGCGCTGCCGTTCCAGCGCTGCAGGCGTAGGCGCCCTTCGGTGATATTGTTGGGAGCAGTGTTGAACTCCGAAGTGAGGTAGCCAAACGTCAGGGTGGAAGTAGGCGCCAGCGTGTAGTTGTTGGTCTGCACAATCCAGTACCGGTCCAAGGCGTAGATGGAGTTGCCGCGCAGCGAAGTCACGCCCGTGGGTAGGGGCAGGTTGTCGGGGCCGGTGCTGTAGGTCGCAAACGACAGGCCGCCACTACTGTTGCCCCCGGCCGTGATGTTGGCCGTCATGGGCACGTCAGTAGTACCGCTGCTCAGCGGCACGGTGTAGGTTCCGGTGTTGGAGCCGATAACCCAGTTCAGGCGCCCGTAGCCCGCCGTCGAGTTGGTTTCGCTCACCAACGAGCCGGTGGTGCGGCTGATGGCCGAGGTAGCGCCGTTGTTGAGCGTCAGCACGTGGGTATTGAGTTGCAACTTATTGGCCCCCAGCGTGAGCAGGCCGCTGCTGTTGCCCACCGAAATATCGGCCGTCAGCTGAGCGGCGCTGGTAGCCCCGCTCACGTCCAGGGTATGAAACGTAGTGGTGCCCGTGCCCCCAATCTGCTGGGTGGTAGTGCCCACGAGCTGCACCGTGCCGGTAGCGGGCGTGAGTACACCGCCGGTCGTGTTGTTGGTCCAGTTGCCGGTGAGGGAGAGGGTGCCGGCGTTATCGATGGTACCGCCGTTGCTAACAGTAACATCACCGACTACCGCGAGCTGCGCCCCGGACTGAATGCTGATAACGGCGCCCTGGTTGGACAATCCCTGGCCCAGGGTTGGCAGAGCCGTCAGCAGAAATAGAGACCCAAGTGGTAAAGAATGTTTCATAGTAAGAAGGAGAAGCCGTTTACCCGCGCGGTGGGAAAATACCCTGCACGGCAATACAGTAGGTGAGCGTCAGGTAGGGCTGCCTGTTGTTGTGCGGCGTGGCTGTGCCCACGGCCCCGCTGGCCATATAGCCAGTGCCGGTAGTCCCATACTGGGGCTCACCGGAGCCATTGCTGGCTAAGTAAGCATTTTCGGGCGAACCTAACGTACCTAGCTCGGTGCTGTACGTCAGGGCTACCGTGTGCTGGTGGGCCGGCAGCTCAGTATCCAGCAAGGCCACGGTGGCGCTGCCCCCGGCCTGCCCCAGCTCGTAATTGCTGAGCCCCGGCCCCTGACCAGCCCCCACGGCCACGCGGCCGTTCAGGTTGGGTAGGGCAAAGGTTGATTTACCATCTCCGCCGTAAGTGGTACCCAGCAAGGAAAACAAGGCCGTATTTTGGGAAAGGGGCAGAAGTTGCCCGTCGCAGCGCATGTAGCCTTTTGGTACGAAGTTGTCGAAAGGTAGCGTGATGATTTCCGCTAGAAATGGCCCGTCGCCACCCGTTAGCGTACCGGCAGTGGCGGGAGTGGCGCGGCCCAGCAGAGCCTGTAGAGGACCGGCCAGAAAGCTTCCGGCCACCACGCCCGACAAACGCTTGAGCAGGCTCCGGCGGGCCGGCTGGCTGGGAGAAGAATCAGCAGTAGACACGGTTGGCACGGCTAGTTGGGGCTGGGGAAAATGCCTTGCAGGCAAATAACGTAATTAAGGCTGATATAGGGCTGCATGTTGTTGTGGGCCTGGCTGCCACCGATGGCACTCGACACGTTGACGGGCGGAGTGGCGGTGGGAGAGTTGGCCAGCTGGGTGTTTACATTGCCGCCGTACTGTGGCGCGCCCCCGCCGTTATCGGCCAGGTAGTGGTGCACCGTAGGACCCGAGGTGCCCGAAAGGTTGGTGGTGCCAGTGGCGGTGCTGGCTTTCAGGCCGTGCACGTGCGGCGGAAGCTCGGCGGCCAGCAGCACATGGGCTACCTCGCCGCCTTTGTCGCCCACAATCAGGCCGTTGCCGCTGTGGGCAATAACCCGGCCCCGCAGGTCGGGGAGGGCGAAGTTTACCCGGCCGTCGCCGCCGAACCGTGTACCCAGCAGGCTAAACAGGGCTTGGTTCTGATTGATGGGCAGCAGCTGACCGTTGCACTGGGCCCAGCCTTTGGGCGCGAAGTTGAAGGAAACCAGCATGATTTCCGACAGGAAGGATTCTATTCCCTGGGGAGAAGCCACGTTCAGCGAACCGGCCGTGGCGGTCTGGCTTTTACCCAGCAGCACGCCACCACCCAGCACCGCGCCCAGCTTTTTGAGCCAGCTCCGCCGGGAAAAGCCGCCGGCCGGCAAGTCATTTATTGAAGACATAGTGCGCAAAAGGCTACGTTGGGGAGGGGAAAACGCCAAACAGCGAAATAATGTAGTTGACGGCCAGGTAGGGCTGCATGTTCTCGTGGGGCTGATTGCTGCCAACCGGGCCCAGCACCTGAGCGGGCTGGGTCACCAGGTTGGTGGTAGCCTGGGTGTACTGGGCCGAACCCGAGCCGCTGTCGGCTGGTACGGCCCCGATGGGGGAGGCCGAGGTGCCGGGCGCCGAGCTGGCGCCGAGCGTGTGCGTGTGCGAGGGAATCTGCGTGGTGGTGAGGAACACCGATTCCTGCCCACCTATTTCGGCCATTTGGAAAGTGGTGCCTAAGCCCGGACCAGTCCCCATGTGCAGCGGCACCCGGCCCCGCAGGTCGGGCAGGGCAAAGGTCGACTCCCCGTCGCCGCCGTAGGTGGTGCCAATCAGCTGAAACAGAGTCTCATTCTCGGAAATAGGCAGCAAGCTTCCATCACAGAACATCCAGCCCGCCGGGGCGAAGTTGCCGGCGAAAACGGCAATTTCCCCGACGTAGGGTAGGTTGCTATTGGGCCGCATGGATACCAGCGGCCGGGGCTGAGCCACCGCGCCGGGCCGCAGCCAGCGCTGGAAGCGTTGGAGCAGGGAGCGGCGCCCGGCCACGGAACCGGACGCCGAAGTAGAAAAGTCAGCCATGAAACTAGCGGAGCTCGAAAGAGGAATACGAAGGAAACTGACCGACTACGACTCCCGGCGCCAGGCCCCGTTGGTGTAGATATAGCGCGCCGCGTACTTCGACAGAATGTTGCCCGTGCCGCTGCTCGAGACGACCGTCAGGTAGCCGTTGTCGTTGTTGACGATGACCAGGCGCTGGCCTTCGGTGCCCGTGCCCAGCGTCACTGTGCCATTGGTGGCGCTGTTGTCGTTGTACACGATGTTGGTCACGGCCGGATTCACGGTCGTGGAAGTGGTAGGTGCCAGGGCCACGGAATTGCTTTCAGCCGTGTAGTTGCCCGCGCCCACCGTGGCCCACCCCGTGGCTGTGTACTGGTACAAGCCGGGCGTGTTGTCGGTCTGGATGATAAGCAGACCCACGACCGGGCTGCTGATGGCATTGCGCTGCGTCTGGGTCATGCGCGGGGGCAGCAGGCCTTTGCTGGTGCTGGCCACCTCCAGCAGCGCCGAGGTAGCCGACGGGGCCGCCGCCCCCACCACTAGGCTGCCGCCAACGCTGCCGTTGCCGGTTACGGCGCTGGTACCGCCCACGGTGCTATTACCGGTTACCGCACTGGCACCACTCACCGTGCTGTTGCCGGTCACGCTGCTGTTACCGGTTACCACGCTGTTGCCGGTCACCGTTACCTGGCCCGCGTCGTTGATGCTGATGCCGCCGGTGCCGTTGTTGGAGAGGGTGTTGCCGGCCAGCTTCACGGGCGAGGTAGCCGTGGCGTTGCCCAGGTTGTCGCCGGCGGTGGCCTTGTCGGGCAGCCACAGCCAGGTGGCCGTAGCGGTGGCGCTGGCGTTGTAGTAGAAACCGGGCTGGGTGCCGTCGGTCTGGTACACGAGCAGGCCCTGGGCCGGGCTGCCAATGGCCGTGCGCTGGGCCTGGGTCATGCGTGGCACTAGCATGCCCTTGGTGGTGCTGCTCACGTCCAGCACTGCCGACGAATTCGGGATAGTGACGCCGATGCCGACGCTGCCGGTTTGGGCATATGCTGATCCTGAAGTAATTGCCAGGGCAGCCGCCACCAACAAACGAAACCGTAAATCTTTGCTCATACTCGCGGAAATCGACCTGGGCACACGTGTGCTAGGTAGGCTCCCAAAATTAGAAATTATTAAGGAAAATATTGAGCCTGACAGAGAAGATATTACAAAAGCCAAGCGCGACAGTAGCAACCCCGGCGCCGGCCCGGGCAGTATAGAGGTGGTTGTATAATCCAGTAGTTGCCCGTCGTATGCGTCAGCTCTTGATACTAAGCCTGAGTCTGCTGCTTTTCGCCTGCGGACCGGCCGATTCATCCCCCGCTCAGCGCCGCCAACCCGCCGCTCCTCCTCGTATGCAGAACATCATCTTCTTCGGCAACAGCCTCACGGCCGGCTACCAGCTGCGGGCCAGTGAGTCCTTTCCCTCCCTGATTCAGGAGCGCCTCGACTCGCTCAAACTCCCCTACAAAGCCTTCAACTACGGCGTGAGCGGTGAAACCACCGCCGGCGGGCGGCAGCGCCTGCCCAGCGTGCTGGCCCGGCAGCCCGTGGATGTATTCGTGCTGGAACTGGGGGCCAACGACGGGCTGCGCGGCATTCCGGTGCGTGAAACTACCCAGAACCTGCAGTTCATCATCGACCAGGTGAAACTCAAGTATCCGCAGGCCCGCATCGTGCTGGTAGGCCTGGAGTTTCCCTTTGACCTGAGCGTGCTGGGTGGCCACCAGTACGGGCGCTACGCGGCCGAATTCAAGGCCCTGTTTCGCACCCTGGCCGAGAAAAACAGCGTCGCCTTCGTGCCGTTCCTGCTTCAGGGCGTGCTGGGCCAGCGCCAGCTGAATTTGCCCGACGGCGTGCACCCCAACGCGGCCGGCCAGAAGATCTTAGCCAACAACGTGTGGGCCGTGCTGGGCCCCCTGGTAAACGACCAGCCCTAAACCAACGGAGTGGCTTAGGGCTGGTCGGGCAGTTATGACAAACCGATTAAGTGCTTACCCTTCAATCTGGTAGCCGATGGGCTTGAAGGCGTAGTTGTTCGACATTTCGGCCGAGCAAGCCGTCAGGCCCACCAGCAAGTCCATCTTGGCTTCGAGCACCACGTAGTCACCGGCCTTGCTTTTGGGCGGCAGCACGGCCACCTTACCCGTGTCGCCGTCCACCGTCACGTGCATGAAGATGTTGAAGCTGATGGGAATGGCGTCGGGGCTAATGCCGTAGTCCTTGAGGGCCGCGCACAGGTTGCCGAAGCAGCCACGGTGCGGATGGGTGTGCCCGTAGATGATGCGGAAGGTATCGGCGCTGCAGGGCGTGAGCAGAAAGTCGTGCCGGCCGACGGTGTCTTCCACAATCTCGCACATGACGTTGCTGCGGTTGGAATACAGGGGGTGGCCCTTGGTCAGCAGAATTGTTTCGGCGTAGTCAATGGTACGGCCCGAGGAAATGACCTCGCCTTTGTCTGCGAGGTTGTAGCACACGAAGTCGGACACCTGCTCGCCTTCCAGGTCAACAACTTTGAGGCGCTGGCCTTTTTTGAGCAGAAAGGAAACGCCGCTGCGGGGCGGAATGATGGTGAGATTATCGGGCATGTTGGCTTAAAAATGGGCATTTCCAGGCTTGGTCATACGCCTTGCCGCTGTATTGGTATACTTCCGAGGCCTGACCGTAGTCTTCCAGCATCGGGTTGATGGAGCCCGAGTAGGCCACGTCGCGGGTCCGGATGGTGTCCCGGAGCTTGTCGTAGCGGCTCGCGGCCCGAATCCGCTCGAACTGGTCGTGGGCGTTGAAAACCAGGGTGGGGTACTTAAACTGCCGGGCCGGCCGGCTGCTGCCCGGGTGCAGCCCAATGACGAAAAAGGCTTCTTCCTTGAGACTGTAACTGAAGTCGGGGGAAGCGGGGTCGGCCACCACGCGCTTGTCGTAGCCGTAGCGCTGGGCATCCAGGTTGGACACGGCCTGCAGGCGCTGCCACAAAAACTCGTCGAATTGCGCCTCGGTCGGGTGCTCGGGGCCTTTGAAAATAATGGCCGCGCTGTGGTAGAGCTTTTCACTCTGCCGGTAGGTATCGACAAAGTCGTAGAGAAACTGCAGAATGGCCGCGTCGTCTTTGGGGCAGGCCATGTGGTCGACGACCAGGGTCTGGATCTGGTTCCAGGTCAGGGCCGTCTTGGCGGCCACGCAAGGAAAGTCTCGGTTTTGTATAAAATCAAGATATTCCGTTGTTTCTATATTTTGTTCTTCATCAGTCATATCCAACAGATTCGGTTGAAGTCAGGAGCAGAATAGCTCTATTCCTGCCCTTGAATACGACTGGATTTCTGTTGAAGTTTGCTAATATAATTGTTAAACAAATTTTTCCGTTTGGCGTAAGCCTCCCCGCTTTTACGGTTGAACTTGCTGTAGAGCCAGACTAAACGGTAAAACGGCCGGTTGAAAGCTCGGCCTTAGCCTTACTAAAAAACCGGAAAGGCGGCCCGACTTAGTTGTCGAACCACCTCTCCACTACAGGCTACTGTTCTGCTTCAGCCAGCGTAAGCTCAAGCATTGTACATTTCCTGGTAGTACTCCGTCGCCATGCGGTGCGACTCGAACTTGGGCTCGACTTCGCGCATAGCGGTTTTGGCTACTTCCAAGTATGGTTAAGGCTTAAAATCCAGGTGTTGGTTGAAAAACGGCAGAAGCTGCTGGTACATCCGCCCGTTGGGCCCCATAACGCCGCTTCCGTGGGTACCCTGGTATTCCTCAGCCGAGTGCCGGATGCCAAATGTGGTGAGCAACGTGCTGAAGGTGCGGCAGGTAGCCGGAATATGGCGAAACTCGTCCTGGGCACCCCAATCGAAGGCTAAGGCGCGCAGCTGACGCAGCCCGGCCGCACGGGCCGGCAGCAGGTACGTAGGCGTGGCGGCCTCCCAGCGCGGTAGCACCGCGTCGCGCCGGGTTAGGCTGTCGGGGCCCAAAGAGCCGGGCAGCGCCGCCCCGAAAGGAGTGGTCTTTGGGTCGGGCGAAAAAGCCCGGGCCAGCGCCACGGTCATTTGTCCCGGAAAATTACCCGCCAGAGCAGCCCGACCGGGGGCACGCAGGGCAGTGCGCAGCCCCGAGGGGTTGGTCATGTACTCGGGGCTGGGGCCCACGAAGGCGGGGCTCAGGGCGTAGGCTGCAGCCCAGGTGCCGGGGTAGAGCAGGGCCAGACGCAGGGTACCGTTGCCGCCCATGGAGTGGCCCGCCAGGCCGCGGCTACCGGGGCGGGCCAGGGTGCGAAACTGCCCATCGATAAAGCGGACTAGTTCCTGGGCAGTGAAGTCGGCCCAGGGGCCGTTGGTGGCCGAGTTGGTGTACATGCTGCCGCCAAACAGCGTTTTCTCGTCAGGCGTCACCACGATTAGCGGCCGAATTTTACCAGCGGCAATGGCCTGGTCGAGCAGGGCGGGCAGCCCGTCCTGATTGAAGACCAGGCTGTCGCTCCAGGCGTAGCCGTGGAGGTAGTAAAGCACCGGGTAGCGGCGCTGGGGCGCAGCATCGTAGCCCGGCGGCAGATACACGCTCACGCGCCGCCGCGGGTTTTCACCGCCGGGGTTGTGGGCCAGCAGCTTCGAATCGAGGTAGGTAACCACTACCCGGCCGGCCGGTACAGTTGGCTGGGCCCGCAGCTTGCCCGAGGCCAGTAACAGAGTCAGAATCAGGAGCAAATTTCTCATGCGGCGGGCAAGGTAATATGTAGCGTCGGGAGCAGCCAATGCCTAGCCGGGCCAAACACAAAAAGCCCGGCTTCCGCAGAAACCGGGCTTTTCGGGCTTTCGGCAGCCGCGGGGCTAAGCCGTGTACATTTCCTGGTAGTACTCCGTCGCCATGCGGTGCGACTCGAACTCAGGCTCGACTTCGCGCATGGCGGTTTTGGCAATTTCCAGGTACTTGGCCGGCTCGTCGTAGTAGAGCGGCAGGATTTCGTTTTCCAGCACGTCGAGCACGCCGCGGGCTTCCACGTCGTCCTTCACGTTGTCGGGCTCGTTGAGGTTGGCCAGGGGCAGCAGGAAGCCGTTTTCACCGTGGCGCACAAACTCCGGAATCCAGCCGTCGGGGATGCTCAGGCTGAGGCTGGCGTTCATGGCGGCCGTCATGCCGCTGGTACCGGAAGCTTCGCGGGGGAAGCGGGGCGTGTTGAGCCAGATGTCGGAGCCGGTTTTGAGCAGCTTGGAGAGGCCCAGCTCGTAGCCCGTCAGCACGGCGCAGTTCTTGAACTGCTTGGTTTTCTGAATGATGTCGTTGAACATGCCGATGGCGCCGTAGTCCTTGGGGTAGGGCTTGCCGGCCCAGATAACCTGCACGGGGCGGTCCTGGCGGCTCACCATCTGGGCAAACCGCTCGAAGTGGCGCAGAATCAGGTTGGCGCGCTTGTAGCCGGCAAAGCGGCGGGCCCACACCACGGTCAGCACGTCGGGGTCGAGCAGGGTGCCGGTCTGGTCGGCTACGAAGTCGAAGAGCTGCTTTTTGAGCTCCCGCTTCCGGGCTTTCAGGGCCGCGTCGTCGTTGGCTTCCAGGGCGGCGTGCAGCTGGGCGTCGCGCCAGTAGGTGCCGTTCTGGGAGTTGGTAATCGGGATAATCGGGCAGATGCCTTCGTAGTGGCCCCACATTTCGTTGGCCACCTGCCCGTGCACTTTCGATACGGCGTTGGCTTTGCGCGAGAAGCGCAGGGCGGTGAGCGTGTAGTTCAGCGTCTCGTTCTCCACCCGGGCCACCCGGCGGATTTCGTCGGCGGGCACCGTGCCGAAGAAGGTCATGTCGGTGAGCAGCTGCATGGGGTGCTCCTCGTTGCCGGCCAGCTCGGGCGTGTGGGTGGTGAATACCAGGCGCTTCTGCACTTCCGCCAGGCTGCGGCCGTGCTTTTCGTAGAGGTAAAACGCCAGCGGCAGGCCGTGGCCTTCGTTCAGATGATACGTGTCCATCTGCACGCCCAGCAAATCGAGCAGCTTGCCACCGCCGATGCCCAGCACCATCGACTGCGCCACCCGGGCGGCCGTGTCGGCGTCGTAGAGGTAGTGGGTAATGGTGCGGGAAATGTAGTCGTTTTCGGGAATGTCGGTGGTCAGAAAGAACATCGGGGCCGTGCCGAACGTGTCGGGGGCCAGGTACATAGCCTTCACTTTCACCTCGGCCCCGTGGATGGTGATGGGAAACACCAGGCCGGTGTCTTCGAGGAAAGAGTAGGACTTGAGGCGAAAGTCGGCCCGCATGGTCTGGTCCTCGTTGCGGCCCTGGTCGTAGTAGCCGTAGCTCCACAGCATGCCGATGCCGATGAGGTTTTGCTTGAGCTCGTAGGCCGAGCGCATGTGGGAGCCGGCCAGGAAGCCCAGGCCGCCCGAGTAGGTTTTCAGGGCCTGATCGAGGGCAAACTCCATGGAGAAGTACGCGGCCTGGGTGGAGAATTCGGGGGCCGGCGCGTATGGTTGAAACTGGAAGGGCATGAGAAGTGGGGAGGGAAGAAGTGAAGCGGACGGCGGCGCGAGCCGGCCCTCCAAGCCGCCAAGGTCAGCACAAATCCGGACTTAAAAAAAGCCCGAACGGCGTGAGCCTCAGAGCAAACGTTTGCATTCGAAGTTCTTTTTCGCCGGATTTGGCCGCCGCCGGCACCCGGCTTGCCTAAATGAAATTCCCCGGCCGGCTGCCGGCATTCAAAAAGCAGAAGCAGACCGCGAATAAACTACGCAACAAAAAGCCCGAACAAAGACGCAGTTAAAAGGCTTTTTTCGGCCAAAACAGGCTGCAAAAGCAGTTTTAGCGCCGGGCAACTGGACTTTTATTGTTCGCTATTTCTGCTAAAGTTACCTTGCTGCTCCTCTTTCCCGCTGACCTGATTTCGTCCATGAAATTCCCAACCTTCCTGCCCCTGCTCGCCGGGGCCCTGCTGGCTACGGCTCCCCAGGCCATGGCCACGGCCGCCGCCGCCCCCACCGCCCTTGTTGCCGCCCCGGCCAAAGCCGCTGCCTCTACCCGCATCGACCCGACTTTTTGGTGGGTGGGCATGAAAAACCCCAAGCTGCAACTGCTCGTGCACAGCCCCGGCATTGCCGACAGCAAGCTGAGCCTGGCTGCCTACCCCGGCGTGACGCTGGAGGGCACCCAAAAGCTGGAAAGCCCGAACTATCTGCTGGTCAACCTCACGATTTCGCCCGAGGCTAAGCCCGGCAAGCTGCAACTGAGCTTCACCGGGGGCAAAACCAAGCTCAAGTACGCTTACGAGCTGCGGCAGCGCAGCACCGACAAAAGCCGGGTGCAGGGCATCAACAGCGCGGACTTTATCTACTTCCTGATGCCGGACCGCTTTGCCAACGGCGACCCGAAAAACGACGTGGTGAAAGGCACCAAGGTAGACCACATTGCCCGCGACTCGATGTACGCCCGCCACGGCGGCGACCTGAAGGGCATTGAGCAGCACTTCGACTACCTCAAGAGCCTGGGCGTCACGGCCATCTGGCCCACGCCGGTGACCACCAACGACATGCCCAAGGCCAGCTACCACGGCTACGCCCTGACCGACTACTACAACTGTGACCCGCGCTACGGCACGACCGAGGAGTACGCCCAGTTTGTGCAGAAGGCCCACCAGAACGGGCTGAAGGTAATTCACGACGTGGTGCTCAACCACATGGGCTCCTACAACTACCTGTTTCTGGACCAGCCCGCCAAAGACTGGTTTCACCAGTGGCCCACCTTCACCCGCGGCAACTACCGGGACGGCACCGTAAATGACCCCTACGCCTCGGCCCTGGACCGCAAGATGTTCAGCACCACCTGGTTCGACTCGACGATGCCCGACCTGGCCCAGGAAAACCCGCTGGTGACCAACTACCTGATTCAGAACTTTATCTGGTGGGTGGAATACACCGGCCTCGACGGCTACCGCATCGACACCTACCCGTATTCCGACCCGAAGTTCCTCATGGACTGGGGCAAGGCCCTGCTGGATGAGTACCCGCAGCTGGGCATGTTCGGCGAAACCTGGATGCAGCAGGCCGAGGGCGTGGCCCAGCAGGCGTACTGGACCAGCAACGTGTTTCCGCCCGTGGATGGCTTCAAAAGCAACCTGCCCGGCGCCATCGACTTCCAGCTCAAGTACGCCATTGAGGAAGCCCTGAACAAGGACGCCGGCTGGGCCGAGGGCGTGTCCAAAATCTACTACACCCTGCAGGGCGACTGGATGTACCAGGATGCCACCCGCAACCTCATCTTCCTCGACAACCACGACATGAGCCGGGTTTTCTCGGTGCTGGGCGAGGACGTGAACAAGCTGAAAGTGGCTTTGGCCTGGCTGCTCACCGAGCGGGGCATTCCGCAGCTCTACTACGGCACCGAGATTCTGATGAAGAACTTTTCCAACCCCGACGGCCTGGTGCGCTCCGACTTCCCCGGCGGCTGGAAAGAAGACAAGCGCAATGCCTTCACCGCCGCCGGCCGCAGCCCGCAGGAGCAGGATATGTTCCAGTACGTGAGCAAGCTGGGCACCTACCGCAAAGCCCACCCCGTGCTGCAAACCGGCAAGCTGATGCACTTCATTCCCGAGGGCAGCGTGTACACCTACTTCCGCTACAACGACCAGGGCGAAACGGTAATGGTAATGATGAACACCGGCAAGGAGGAAAAAACGGTGGACACCAGCCGCTTTGCCGAGCGCCTCACGGGGTACTCGTCGGGCGTGGAGGTGACTTCCGGAGCGGCCGTAGCAGATCTGAAATCCGTGAAGGTGCCGGCCATGACGGCGCTGGTGGTGGAGCTGCGGAAGTAAGTTCTATCTTGTTTTCTCGCAGAGGTCCGCAGAGGGATGCGCGGAGGTAAAACGAGGAAAAATGACCGAGAACGAAATTGCCTACGTAGTGCGCGGGTCAGCTTTTAAGGTACACACCGCACTAGGCCCCGGACTGCTGGAGTCGGTGTACGAGGCAGCTTTGGCCTACGAAATTCGTAAGCAAGGGCTGCTGGCAGCTACGCAGGTAGGCCTTCCGGCGTACTACGATGAAGTGAAGCTGGAGCTGGGTTTTCGCCTCGACCTGCTGGTGGAAGAGAAAGTAATTGTCGAAATTAAATCAGTCGACGCCTTACTGGACGTGCATCACAAGCAGCTCCTGACTTACCAGCGGCTCTCGAAACGCAAGCTAGGTTTGCTCATCAACTTCAACCTCCCGCACGTCAAAGACGGCATCGTCCGGATAGCCAACGGCCTCTAAAGAACAACCTCCTTTTAACCTCTGCGCATCCCTCTGCGGACCTCTGCGAGAAACCTACGAGAACAGCTATGAACGACCTCACTGATAAAGTCGCCATCGTCACCGGAGCCTCCCGCGGCATTGGTCGGGCGGTGTCTTTGCTGCTGGCCATGCAGGGCGCCAAGGTAGTATCCGTGGCCCGCTCCACCGACGAGCTGGACGAGCTGGTGCACAAAACCAACGGCCTGGCCATTCCCGCCGACGTATCCGACGAAGCCGACGTGCAGAACGTCGTCGATGAAGCCATCCGCCACTACGGCCACGTCGATATCCTGGTCTGCAACGCCGGGGTGGGCTCGTTCAACCTGCTCGAAAACAACGCCGCCGACGAGTGGGACCGAATCTTCGACGTGAACGTGAAGGGCACCTTCCTGTTCTGCAAGTTTCTGGTGCCCCACCTCAAAGACCGCAAGAGCGGCCACATCGTGGGCATTACCTCCGACGTGGCCCGGCGCACCTTCGAGCACGGCACGGTGTACGGAGCCAGCAAGTTTGCCCAGGATGCCTTGCTGGGCTCCTTGCGCAAGGAAGTGCGGCCCCACGGCGTCAAAGTCAGCACCATTTACCCGGGCCTGGTCGATACCTACTTCAACGAATCCAAGCCCGGCAGCCCCGACTCGGAGAAAACCCACCTCAAGCCCGCCGACATTGCCCAGGCCGTGCGCTACATCCTCGAAGCCCCACCCCACGTCGTCGTCGACGAGCTCATGATCCACCCGCTGACGCAGGAGTGGTAAGGTTTTAATGTGGAGAATGTGCGAATGTGATTGAATGTGAGAAATGAGAAGAATGGGTAGTATCTGCCTTCAATGAGTGGTTTGCCTCATTTTCCACATTTCTCACATCCCAACACATTCTCCACATTAACCTTCTATCTTCCCCGTACTATGAAAAAACTGCTCCTGCCTGCCGTAGCCGCAAGTTTGGCTTTGGCTTCTTTCGCTGTTCCACTTCCGAGTTCCGTTTCTGCCGTGTCCGAGTCTTTTGCCGCTGCCACCGACCCCAATACTACCGACGAAGTACCGCAGGATCATAAGCTGGTGATTTACCAGGTGATGACCCGCCTGTTTGGCAATAAGAAAACCCTGAACAAGCCCTACGGCACCAACGAGGAAAACGGCGTGGGCAAGTTCAACGACATCAACGACGTGGCCCTGCAGGCCATCAAGAAGATGGGCGTGAGCCACGTGTGGTACACCGGGGTGCTGGAGCACGCCACGATGAGCGACTTTACCAAGCTCGGCGGCCCCGGCCCCGACGATGCCGACGTGGTGAAGGGCCGGGCCGGCTCGCCCTACGCCATCAAGGACTACTACGACATTGCCCCCGACCTGGCCGTGGACGTGAAGACCCGCAAGCAGGAGTTTGAGGCCCTGGTGAAGCGCACCCACGCCAACGGCCTCAAGGTTATCATCGACTTCATTCCCAACCACGTAGCCCGCAGCTATAAGTCGAATGCCAAGCCCGTGGGCGTGGTAGACTTGGGTGAGAAAGACGACAAAACGGTGGCCTTTGCCCCCAACAACAACTTCTACTACCTGCCCGGCAAGAGCCTGGTCGTGCCCAAAGCCGGCAACCCGCTGGGCGCGGCCCTGGGCCCGAAGGAAGATGGTAAGTTCATCGAAACGCCGGCCAAAGCCAGCGGCAACGACGTGTTTTCGGAAGCGCCCAAGGTGGACGACTGGTACGAAACGGTGAAGCTCAATTACGGCGTCGATTACCAGAACAACCGCAAAACCCACTTCGAGCCCATGCCCGACACCTGGCTCAAGATGCGCGACATCCTGGTGTACTGGGCCCAGAAGGACGTGGACGGCTTCCGCTGCGACATGGTCGAGATGGTGCCCACCGAGTTCTGGGCCTGGGTGATTCCCGAGGTCAAAAAGGTAAAGCCCGACATCATCTTCATGGGCGAAGCCTATAACCCCAAGGAGTATAAGAACTACCTGGAGAAGGGCAAATTCGACTACCTCTACGACAAAGTAGGCCTCTACGACGGCCTGCGCCGCCTGATGACGGGCAGCGGGACCACCGAGGATATTACCAAGGTGTGGAGCGAGGAAAGCCGCGGCTTCAGCTCCCGCATGCTGCGCTTCCTGGAAAACCACGACGAGCAGCGCATTGCCTCCAAGGAGTTTGCCGGTGACCCCCGCACCGCCATTCCGGCCATGACGGTGTCGGCCACGCTGGGCTCGGGCCCGGTGATGGTGTACTTCGGGCAGGAAGTGGGGGAGCCCGCCCACGGCGCCGAGGGCTTCAGCTCGGCCGACGGCCGCACCACCATCTTCGACTACTGGGGCGTGCCCGAGCATCAGAAATGGATGAACGGCGGCAAGTTTGACGGCGGCAAGCTCGATGGGGTGCAAAAGCAGCTGCGCGACTTCTACTCCCGCCTGCTCAACCTGACCAGCACCAGCGACGCCATCCGCCGGGGCCGGTTCTACGAATTGCAGGACGCCAACAACCTGGGCAAGAACTACGACCAGCGCCGGGTGTACACTTACCTGCGCTACACCGACAAGCAGAAGCTGCTCATCATTGCCAACTTCAGCAAGGACGTGACCCTGACCCCCAGAATCGACATTCCGAAGTCGGCCATGAAGGCAATGGGCCTCGACCCCACGAAGTTCTACACCTACACCGACGTGCTCAACAACGCCCCGACCACCGAGAACCTGAACATCACCCTGACTCCCCTGAGCGCCTACGTCTTCGAAATCAAAGCCAAGGAATAGAGCTTAGGGCCTGGTGCTCGGTGCTTGGGCTCCCGGGGAAGTGGCTACCGAGCAAGCGGAAGTCACTTCCCCGCCCTCGAAGGGCCTTAACGCTTGCGCCGAAGTAGCTTTGGCCTGCGCCTAAGTCACTTCCGGGAGAACAATAGTCACTTTTGCTTGCTACTAAGCCATTTCCAGGCAAGCAGAAGGGACTTAGCAGCAAGCCAAAGTGACTTTGGCTTGCCCGGTAGGGACTTTCCATCCCGGCTTACCTACTGATCAAACATTCGCTTCCGCTTTTCTTCGTCACCTACCGCCTGCTTCTCCGCTCTACCCTCGCCATTCCGAGTTCGGAGCTCTTACTCTCCCCTAAAATTCCCCCACTAATGGCTACCAGCGTCGCGGCCTCGTCTGGCACAGACACCCGCCCCAAACCCCGCCTGAGCTTCTGGCAGATCTGGAACATGAGCTTCGGCTTTTTGGGCATTCAGTTCGGCTTCGAGCTGCAAAACTCCAACGTGAGCCGCATCTTCGAAACCCTGGGTGCCAACAAGGACGATATTCCGATTCTGTGGATTGCCGCGCCCCTCACCGGCCTGCTGGTGCAGCCCATCATCGGCTACTTCTCCGACCGGACCTGGCATCCGTTCTGGGGCCGGCGCCGGCCGTACTTCGCCATCGGGGCCGTGCTGGCCACCCTGGCCCTGTTTCTGATGCCCAACTCCTCGGCCCTGTGGATGGCCGGCGGCATGCTCTGGATTCTGGACGCGAGCATCAACATCAGCATGGAGCCTTTCCGGGCCTTCGTCGGCGACAAGCTGCCCAGTGAGCAGCGCACCAGCGGCTTTGCCATGCAGAGCTTCTTTATCGGGGTGGGCTCAGTCATTGCCGCGGCCCTGCCCTGGGTGTTCAACAACTGGTTTCATTTGAGCAACACGGCCCCCAGCGGCGAGATTCCGCCCTCGGTAAAGTGGGCCTTCTACGCCGGCGGGGTGGCCTTCATCCTAGCCGTGCTCTACACCGTCTTTACCTCCACCGAAACCCCGCCCGAAGACATGGAGGAGTTCCGGCGCGAGAATGCCCAGGCCGGCATCCTGGACGGCATCAAGGAGTCGTTTATGGGCATCTTCCACATGCCCACGGCCATGCGGCAGCTGGCCATCGTGCAGTTCTTCACCTGGTTTGCCCTGTTCTCGATGTGGATTTACTCCACCAACGCCGTGACCAGCAACATCTACGACATGAAGGTGGATAACGCCCTCTACGGCCGTATCACCAGCTTCATTACCGCCCAAACCAACCAGGCTACCGACGACAAGGCCAAGAAGGAGCTGAGCGCCCTGCAAGCCGACATCAGGGAAATAGACCAGTTTCAGGCCGCCCAGCCCAGCAAGATTCTCACCATCAACCTGGCCAACTACTACGTGAGCCACGCCCAGCCCGCGTACGACGACAAAGTCGAGCTCAAGCGGGTGCAGCAGCAGTACAACGACGGGGCCGACTGGCTCAGCCTGGCTTCGTCGGTGCGCAACGGGGTGGCGGCCATCTTCGCCTTCATCATCCCGCTCATTGCCGCCCGCACCAGCCGCCGCCGCACCCACATGCTCTGCCTGCTCATCGGCGGTTTGGGCCTGCTTTCCCTGAAGTTTATCGGCAACCCCAACCTGATTATGGTATCCATGGCCATGGTGGGCGTGGCCTGGGCCAGCATTCTGAGCATGCCCTACGCCATCCTGGCCGGCTCCTTGCCGGCCAACAAGATGGGCTACTACATGGGTGTGTTCAACTTTTTCATCGTCATCCCCCAGATTGTGGCCGCCACCATCCTGGGCTGGGCCACGATGCACCTGTTCCAGGGCAATACCCTGAACACCATTGCCCTGGGCGGGGCCTCGATGATTGCCGCCGGCCTGTTTACGCTATGGGTTAAGGACAACGACGACGTGCACCCCAGCGTCCACGTCGAAGACTCGCCCGGCTACGACACGCCCACGGCCACGGTCCCGCGCACGTAAAGGCGCCTCTTGAGTCTCTACAAAGCCTCTTCCGGAAACGGGAGAGGCTTTTTTAGTTGTTAGTTGATTGTTGATTGTTGTTAGTTGATTGTTGGTGGTTGTTAGTTGGTGGTTGTTGTCTGTCATCCTGAGCGTAGCAACGCGGAGCGAAGGACCTTCCTCACCTACCCCACAAAGCCTGATGCCAACGCGCAAAAGCCCTTTACCCACCAATAGTAAAGGGCTCTGTCACGTTGAATCAAGCTTGTTACTCAGCTGAGGAAGGTCCTTCGCAAAGCTCAGGATGACAACCACCAACAATCAACCACCAACAATCAACCACCAACAATCAACCATCAACCACCAACAATCAACCATCAACCACCAACAATCAACTAACAACCAACAACCAACCCCAACTACGTACTTACCCAGCCCCGAATCCGCACTTTTCCCGGCAACGCGGGCCCGGGGCGGCGCCGTATTCACTTAACCTATCTGTTATCTGTGCGGGCCCCGCCGACTATCCGGCCCCGCTACGCTTACTCCACCGGCCGCCGTATGCTCTTTGCCACCATTTTCTTCAGCGCCTTCTTTGGCATTTACGCCCTGATTCTGCTGTTGCTGGTCTGGCCCCGGCCGGCCTTACCCCGGCTTACGGCCACGCCCAAAGTCAGCATTCTGATTGCGGCCCGCAACGAAGAAGCCACCATTGAGCGGTGCCTGCGGGCCTTGGCAGGGCTTAACTATCCGGCTTCCCAGCTCGAAATCCTCATCGGCGACGATGCCTCCACCGACGACACGATGGGCGTGGTGCAGCGCTTCATTGCCGACAAGCCCCAGTTTCGGCTCTTGCCCATCCGCCACCGCCTGGGTACGGCCCGGGGCAAAAGCAACGTGCTGGCCCACCTCTGCCGCGCCGCCACCGCCGACGTCTTCCTCATCACCGACGCCGACATGGCCCTCTCGCCCGACTGGGTGCAGACCATGCTGGCCGCCGCCCCCGAAGGCGTGGGCGTCGTGACGGGTATTACCACGGCCGCGGGCAGCCTCTTCGGCCGCCTCCAGGGCCTCGACTGGCTCTTCGGCCTCAACCTGATTCGGGTCCTCACCGACCTGGGCCTGCCTATTACGGCCGTCGGCAACAACATGCTTGTCACGCGGGCCGCCTACGAGTCCATCGGGGGCTACGAGGCCCTGGCCTTCAGCATCACCGAGGATTTGCAGCTCTTCGACCAGATTGTGCGCCAGGGCTGGGGCTACCGCAATATTATTACGCCCTCGGCCCTGGGAATATCCGTGCCCCAGCCCACGGTGCTGCACCTGCTGCGGCAGCGCAAACGCTGGATGAAAGGGGCCGTGCGCCTGCCCTGGCAGCTGGGCCTGCTCTTCAGCTCCTACGCGTTTTTCTACACCGTGCTGGGCTGGCCGGGCCTGCTGCCCCTCCAGCTGATTGTTCTGCTCTACGCGGCCAAGGTCCTGTGTCAGACCCTGTTTTTGGTCATTACCCTGCAGCAGGCTGGGCACCGGGAGTCGTTGGGCGTGCTGCTGCTCTACGAGTGGTACTTGCTGCTGATGTCGTTGGCGGTGCTGGGTTATACCGTCTGGCCAAGCTCGATTCTGTGGAAAGAGCGGCGCTACCGCTGGGCCGAAGGCTAAGCCAGGGGTTTAGTGGGCTTCCGGTAAGGGCACGCCCAGCCACTGGTAGGCGGCTTGCTCCTCAATAAAGGTACGAAACACGGTTTCCTGGGCGCTGATCCGGCTATTGATCAATGCCTGCTGGTAGGGCGTGACCAGATACGCCATCCGCAGCTCCCGGCCGGGCAGGGCCTGCCGCATTGCGGCCCGAAAGTCAGTCAGAACCCAGGTGAAATCCTCGGCTTCGGCCAGCCCGCGGATGCGCAGGTCAATCAGCCAGTTGGCGGCCTGCGGCGGCTGGGCAAATACGAGGGCCGCCTGGTAGCCCGCCCGGTGCTCCTGGGGCGTCACGACCCGGTTCCAGCGCATAAACAGCACGTGCAGATCGGGGCGGTAAGACAGACGCAGGAAGTCGAGCTCGGTGGCGGGTACGGGCACGGCGGGATACTAGCTAAGGAACGGCAAGAGGTGCAGTATACCAGTAACAGGGAAAGGCCCCGGTAATGTTTTGACGGGCCTCTGCAGAACCCCGGCGGAAGACCTGACCGCGGGCAGCAGGTAAAAATACTTGGTTTAGTAATCAGGTGTTTACACGGTTTTGATTGCGCGGGGTAAGCTCCTCCTTTGGGCTCAGGAAAACGCGGCCGGGCTGCGAACCTCGACCCCAACCTCTTACCGTTACCTCTATGAAGTTTTTGTATCCGCTGTTGTTGGGCGGCCTGTTGCTGGCGGGCTGTCAGCAGAACAGCAAACCCGACGCCGCCGGTGCCGGCGCCACCACCGGCCTGGCTGGGGCGTCCACCGACACGGCCTTTGTTATCACTTTCAGCTCGCTGCCCCCGGCAGAGCTGGCCGCCGGCGCCACGCCCAAGCAGTTGGCTGAGTTTGCCTGGGCCGAGTTCTTGGCCCTGAACTGGCAGTCTAACTACGACACCATCCGGAAGCAGCGCGACGCTCCGGACCCCAATTGGAACTACCATGACCCGAGCCCCAAGCTCACGGTGTGGGAAACCTATGCCCACCGCACCGAGCTGCAGCCTGCCAACGACTCTATACGGCCCTTCAACTCGGCTCCGCGCTACAGCTACGGCGAACAGATTAAGCGCGCCCGCAAAGGCGTCAGCTTTTCGCTATTCAACAACCTGGACGAGAACAGCGAAATTGGTTCCTGCAACCTGTATGGGCAAGTAACCTCTTCCCCGCAGCAGATGGTGTTGTACCAGGCTAAGGTCAACAGCAACGAGTATAACTATATTCTTAAACGCTACCCCAAGCAAGGTTCGTTAGGGTTGGCGATAAAGACCAACATAGCCAATATCAAAAAGTATAAGGCTTATTACGATACGACAGCCGCGAAAAACAAAAAATACAAAGGCAATTGCTACTGCCCACCCGGTGTGTTATGCCTACCCTGCGGTAATGACACGCTCAAGACTCGCCAGGGCATCGGCACCATTGAGGTAAAAACGGCCTGGCGCCAGCTCAACGCCAACGAGGACGCTTCCAAATTCTTGACCCGCAACGTGGTGTATTACCGCCAGAAAGCAGGGAACGATACCCTGTTTTACGATAATGCCACCTTCGCGCTTATCGGGATGCACATCATCCACAAGACCGTAAACTACCCCGACTTCGTGTTTGCGACCTTTGAGCACAAGGACGTGGAGAAGGATAAGATGGGCTTCCGCCTCATTCTGCAAAATAAACAGAAGCAGGATTCCCTGAGCGCCCTGCACTACCCGTACCAGCGCCTGCATCCCCTCACGAAGGTCGACAGCCTAGCCACCGTTGCCGCGCACCGTAAGATCAAGGCAATGAACCGGAACTCGGTACTGCTCAACTACCGCCTGGTAGGCGTACAAGGCACACCCACCAGCAACACCAGCACCCCTAACTTCTTTTTGGCCAACTACGTGGTAGAGTCGGATAGTCTGCTGGCCAACTTCCACGGCAGCGGCTTCGCGCACCCCCACGACCAAAAGCCCAATATTCTGCTCAAGGGCAAGCTGCTCTCGGCCGGGGGCTGCCAGGGCTGCCACGGCGTGGCCCAACAAAAGTTTGGCACCGACTTCTCCTTTCTGCTGGGCGGCACTACAATGGCCCCCGACATCGACGAAACCCAGCAACAGAAGCTGATTCGCTACATCCGCGCCACTACTATAGCTGCGGCCAAGCGCAAAAAATAAGCAGCCCGTTTTGCACCAGCTTACCCCTTGGCAAAGGGCCACAAGAAAAAAGCTCTGCGGAGCTTTTTTCTGCGTATAAATCAGTGTTACTACCTTAGTTACTTGCCAAACCAGCCATTCAGAGCTGAGTCGGGCAGAACACTGGGACCGTAAGACGGTTTATTGCTATACTACATATGAGTGCAAAGTGGGCTTCGGCCATTTATTTCCAAAATGCGGCCGGCCAACTGCTGGAAGACCCTGCCGGGTTTTTGCGGGTCAACTGGACGGCGGCGCCCCGGCAGCTGCCGGATACTCAGGCGTTGTTTACGCACATGCTCATGGCCTTGCAGCGCCACGGCTGGAGCCGAATTCTGATTAATCAGGTTGGCATGCCACCCTTTTCATCGGCCGAGCAGCACTGGGTAGCCCAGGAATGGGTGCCGCGGGCGGTGCAGGCCGGCTACCGGCACGGGGCCATTATTGTGTCGGCCGACGTGATGGTGCGCCTGGCTACGGCCTATATTACCACCCATATTCAGGGGTTGCCGCTGGTGTACCGGTCCTTTGAAAAGGCCCCTCAGGCCGAAGAATGGTTGCTACAGCAGCCGAGCCAGCCCGAGTAAGCCGCCCGGCTGCTGCCCCTGCCTTACCTAGGGCTGCGTGGTGCTCAAAGAGGGCACTGTAGCCTCTTCCGATTGTGGATTCCAGCCGCGCAACGCGGTTTCGTAGTTGTAGAAAGCCGCTTGGTCGACATTGAGCTGCCGCGACCAGGCCGTACGGCCCTTGGCCCCGGCCCCGGGACCTTTCGACTTGTATTCGGCAAAAAAAGCGTCCTGCTTGTTGTCTTCCTTGCCCCAGTGGTCCCAACCCTTGGCCTTGATGACGTTGCTCAATTCGCAGTTCAGGAACACGGTTTTGGCGGCCGGCTTCCAGGGCCGGCCCAGAAAATACGACTCCTCGGGCGCGTCGCCGACTACCTTGCAGCGCTGAAACACGTAGCCGAAACCGATGCTGTCGGGGGTGGAGGCGGCGGTGATGCAGGTGCCCTTGGGCTTGCAAAACAGGGTGCAGTCTTCAAACCAGGCCGTGGCGGCACCCAGGATAAAGTCGGTGGTGCCTTCGATATAGCAGTTCTTGTAGTACTGCCGGCTACCGTAGCCGTAGGTGTAGAGCGTGTCGCGGAAACCCAGGAAGCGGCAGTTGATAAAACGGGCCTTGTCGCCGTAGACCCACATGGCCGGGGCCTGACCAGCCAGGCCGGCCGAGTTCTGGAAGGTAATGTTCTCGGCCGTGAAGTTGTTGCCAAAAACCCGGAAGCTAGCCGCTTCGGAGGTGCCCAGCTTTTCGCCGGCGTCGGTCTGGCGGCCGTTGTAATCGTCGTAGACGAGGACGGTTTCGTTGAGGTCTTCCCCCAGCAGCTTAACGAAGTTCTGCTTTTTGGCCAGGTTTAGCTTCTCCTTATAAGTACCCTTCTTAATGAAGATGGTAATCGGAATATCATTGCCTTTCGGCACGGCATCCAGCGCGGCCTGTACCGTGGTGTAGGTGCCGCTGCCGTCCTGGGCTACTACCAGTTGATTAGTTTGAGCAAAAGCAACACAGGAGGAGAAGAGGAGCAGCCAAACGAAGAGGAGCTTTTTCATGGAAAGCGGGGGAGGTAGAAATAATCATGGATTTGACAAAAATGATTGCTGGATAGGTGTGAGAAATTGCGCTAAGCGCAGGGTCGGGGAATTGGTGAAGCAAAATAGGAGGAAAGGAAGTTGTATCAAAGTCCGGCGGTTATAAAAAAGAACGGAGGGGCGCCCTGGCCCCGCCCTACTGCAAGGGTGGGCTCTGGTGCTGGGCACGAAGGCCCGCCAGCGAGGATGGCGGCACTATGCCATGCAGTATCTATCTTGAGCGGCTCGTCATTTCCCTGCTCTATGAATTCCCTGCTTACCGTAGTCACCGCCTATTTCGACTTGGTCGATTCGTTCACGACTGATCCGGCCGCGTATGCGGCGGTGCTCCACCCCGACGTGGTGCAGACCGAATACCCTAATGCGCTGTATAAGACCATGCAGCGCCGCACATTCAGCGATATTATCGATAATCTGCGCATTGGGCGGGAACTACTGCACGACCCCCACTTCGAGGTACAGCGCACTCAGCTCTGCGCCGACGACACGCTAATCGTGGAGGGCCACTGGCAGGCCACGGTGCTGAGCGACGTAATGGACCTGGCCCGGGGGCAACGCCTAGCGTCGCAGCTGTGTTTGGTTTTCGAGTTCAAGGACGGCAAGATCTTCCGGCAGCGCCGATACCCCTGCTACGAAGCCTTTTAATAGCGTGATGGTGTTAAATTGAATTATATAAAGTATTGATTGTTCTATATGTTTAGTCCATCTGCGGCGCGGTAGTGTGGCACTGGCTTGGGGCCGCCGCTGCGTAGTTCAATTTCCACTGGCTTAAGCATGCCCTAATAACAAGGCCTTTCCACTCTGGAAAGGCCTTGTTGGTAACGGAGCAGTATCGAACAGGAACTAGGAGCCCACGCCGTTGCTGGGCTCAGTGCCGGCCATTTCGGGCGCGGCCGCCGCGTTGTCGTCCGGCCCACCGGTGCCGGTGGGACCATTTTGCACGGGCACATCGGTCGCCTCTTGCCCCACGCGCTCCGACATCCGGCCCGCCCCGGCGCCCGAGGTGCTGGCGTTGCTCAGGGGCTGTCCGCCGCGCACCTCAATCTGGTGGCGTCGGGTTTTTTGCTCATCCTTGGGCACGCTCACGCGCAGCACACCGTCTTCAAAAGCGGCCTGAATGCCGCTAGCATCGACGGTATCGGGCAGCTGGAAGGAGCGGCTAAACGAGCCGAAGGAGCTTTCTACCACGTGGTAGCGGCGCTGGTTTTGCTCGTTGCGGAAGTGCCGCTCCCCGGCAATGGTCAAGCGGCCCTGGTGGAAATCCACCTTGATATCCTCGCGCTTGAGCCCGGGCAGGGCCGCCTCAATCTCGTAGCTCTTCTCAGTTTCGTAGGCATCTACGTGGGGAGAGAAACTATTCACGCGCCCCCGCGCCGCCAGTGAGTCGTTGAAGAACCGGTCGAGCATCGTGCTGAAGCTTGACGAAGCCAGATCCGAAAACGAATCCTGATACTTTTGAATAGCCATGGTCGTACAGGTTTGAAGTGAAACAAACGAATACAAGCGGCCTTAATACGCGGGCAAAAAACCGGTAGTTACACTTCAGAAAGTGGTTTTTCTGGTCATTTGAACTCATTTTAGCCGAACCCGCCGGCCTATTTGTCCTGCAGATGCTCGGCTTTCCAGCGCATGGCCGTCAGGACTCGGGTGCGGCCACTGGGGTGGTCGAAGAAGATGACTTCCTCCAGCGGAGTGGGGCTGATTTTGCGGTACTCGGAGAGCTTCATGGCCGTGGAGGCAAACCCGTCGGGCTGGCGGGCGGCGTTCAGGCCAAAGACGTCGGCTTCCTGCTCCTGGGTTCGGATGATGGTGTTGAAGCCGGGCTGAGCCAGGAAGGTAAACACCCCGAACAAGGCGGCTATCAGGGGTAGGCCGCCCACGTCGCCGATGCTACTGATGCCCCAGCGTGTGCCGTAGCGGCCCAGCAGGCGGTGAAAGGCCCAGTCGACGAAGGCCAGCCCCAGCCCGACGATGAGCACGAAGAAGATGAGCATCTTGGGAATGTGGTTGAGCACGTAGTGGCCCAGCTCGTGGCCCATGACGGCCTGCACCTCGGCCGGAGTGCAGCGGTTGAGCAGGTTGTCGTTGAGCGACACTCGAATAGTGGAGCCCAGCCCGCTCACGTTGGCGCTGATCCGCTTGCTCTGCCGGGAGGCATCCACCAGGTACACGTTGTCGGCCGGCACGCCGTTGGCCCGGGCCATGCTCAGAATCTGGCGGCGCACCGGGCCGTCGGGCAGCGGGGTGTATTTATTGAACAGCGGGCTGATAAAAACCGGCGACACAAATACGGCCACTACCAGAAATCCCGCGGCCAGGGCCGTAGCCCACACCCACCAGCGGCGGCCCGCCCGCCGGATGGCCACGTACAGCACCAGCACCGCCACGCTACCCACCACCACCGACAAGGCCAAGCTCTTCAGGTCATCGGTCAGCCACTGGCCGAAGCTCTGGTTCGACAGCCCGTACTGATGCTCCCGGACGTAGTTGTCGTAGATATTCAGCGGGTAGCTCAGCAGGTGGGCCAGTAGTATATAGAGGGCAATGTAGGCCCACGTGGGCAGCACTTTGGTGGGCAGGCGCTGCGTCCAGGCCTTCATACGGCGGGACAGGCCCAGGACCAAGAACACGGCGGCCAGGGCCAGGCCGTAGAGCAGGTTGCCGAGCTGCAGCCAGTAGCCGCCTTCAAAATAGGCATCGGAGCTGGCTTTCTGGGCCGTGGTCAGGGTGTTGAGGTAGTGCTGGGTGGCGGCCTCTACGCTGAAGGCAGTGGAATCGGGGGAAGGGGCAGCCAGCACCGGCAGGGTCAGCAGCAGAAGCAGGGCACCGACGCCCAACTGGCGTTTGGTAAATAGGGACATACAAGCAAATGAAAAGATACAACTAGTAACGTGCCCTCCTGCGGCGGCAGGGAGCGGAGCTATATTCTAAAACCCAGATGCGCAGGTGCGGGCCGCAGTTGCCTACCATCGGGCTGAAGCGGGGAAACAGTAAAAACTGCCGCTACCGACTGGCTAGCAGCGGCCCAATTTGTTGGCGCACTGCCGGTAGCAGAAATAGCTCGTGGCCCTGGCCGGGGAGCTGCACTAATTTGGCGAGGCTGCGCCGCTGGTGCAAAGCCTCCCAATACGCCCAGCTGAAGCGCGGCGGCGTTACCGAATCGGCCTGGCCCACAACCAGGGTAATGGGCACGGTCACGTCCACATTGCCAACCAAGGCCTGGGGCGAGAGGCTGCGCACCGACTTTTTCCAGATGGCTTTGCCTTCTTCCAGCTGTAGCATATGGCTGCGCCAGCGGGGCACGTCGCAGGGGCAGGAAGCCAGCAGGGCTGCATCAGCCCGGTCGGGGTAGCGACCCAGCACGTTGGCCGCTATGGCCGCTCCGCCCGAATGACCCGCCACGACGACCCGGCCCGCGTGATAATGTTCCCGCAGCTCCCGCAGGGCGGCCGCCACGGCATCGACGGCGGCAGCGGTGTAGTTGTCGCCGGTAGCCTCGCCCCGGGTGCCGGCCGACTGCTGCCCCTGCGCATCGGTGTAGCCGGGCCGCAGCAGGCCCACGGCCACTACGTTGGGGTAGGTGGCGGCCAATTGCCGGGCCAGGGTGTACTGGTACTCCGGTGGGCGAAAGGGCGCGTCGCCGTGCAGAATGACCACCAGCGTGGGGCGGGAAGTGAGTTTGGGGCTACGGAAGGCGCGCAGGTGCAGGCGCTGGGTTTTCTGGCCCACCCATTCCAGTGTGTCGGGAGTAAGGCTCTCGGCTAGCCCGCCGCCTGCGGGGGAGTTGGCCGAGTTACCCTGGCAGCTACTGGTGAGCAAAGCGGCAAAGCCAAGCAGGGCGGACAGATGGTAGCGGAGGGGCAGTGGCATGGCGGTAACGGATAAGAAGCAGATATCCAACCTCCCAGCCGCGGCGCTGGGCAGGAGGTTGCTGCTCCGAGTTAAGCAAAAGCGCGCAAAACAAACAACCGCCAACTGAACAGGGCGGGAGCCCGCCGGCTGTTTCCCATTTTCGACAAACTACCAGCTAGTCGGGGTGGTGCTGAGGGGAGCTGCGCCGCCTTGCTGTTCAAACTTATTACGCCGGCTGCTGGTAGATGCCCTACCTTTGATTTATACAGTAGCCAAGTCGTCCGGTATGAAACCCAACTCCCTCGAAGACTTTTACGCCAAATTGCGGGCCCCCACCGAGGCTACACCCCGGCCCGCCGCGGGTGGGCAGCACGAAGTGGGCCACTTCAACATCTTTCGGGTGGAAGACCTGATGCGGACCTACCCCAACCGGCCCCAGATGTCGTTCGACCGGCGGGAGTTCTACAAGATGAGTTTGATCCGGGGCCGTAGCCGGGTGGAGTACGCCGACCAGGCCGTGGAAGTCGAGCGGCAGGCCCTGTGGTTTGCCTCTTCGCGGGTGCCCTACCGTTGGCTGCCGCACACGCTGGAGCAAAGCGGTTACTTCTGCATCTTCACCGAGGAGTTTCTCTTGCCCGGCCGCAGCGGGGTGGTGCTGGAAGAACTCCCGATGTTCCAGCCCGGCGGGCAGCCAGTACTGGCACTGAATGATGCCGAATATGCCGCCGTGGAGGCCGTTTTTGAGAAAATGGCCCGGGAAATCACCTCCACCTACGCCTATAAGTACGACCTGCTGCGCACCTACCTCTGGGAGCTGGTGCACGGCGGGCAGAAGCTGCAGCCGGCCCCGGCTGCGGCGCCCAATCACAGCGCCGCGGCCCGGCTCACCAGCCTGTTTGGCGAGCTGCTCGAGCGGCAGTTTCCCCTGGCCGCGCCCCAGCAGCAGCTGCGCCTGCGCACGGCCAAGGACTACGCCGACCACTTGGCCGTGCACGTCAACCACCTCAACCGGGTGCTCAAAGAAACCACCGGCCACACGACCACCGAGCTCATTGGCGGGCGGGTAACCCAGGAGGCCCGGATGCTGCTCAAGCAAACCACCTGGACCGTCTCCGAAATTGCCGACAGCCTCGGCTTTACCGACGTGGCCCACTTCTGCAATTTCTTCAAGCGCCAGACCAGCCTTACCCCCGGCGACTTCCGCAGCTAGCCCCCGTTGTTTGAATGTTGCAGCAGATGGTTTGACTCGCGCAATGGTGCGGCGGCCCGCGCTCCGGTCCTTTGCAGGGTAAAAAACTACTACTCTCTAAAGAACCATATCACATGCGAGTTTTCGTAACCGGCGCTACGGGCTTTATCGGCTCGGCCATTGTTCAGGAATTACTCGGGGCGGGCCACCAGGTGCTCGGCCTGACCCGCTCCGAGGCGGGCGCGCAGGCCCTGACCGCGGCCGGCGCCGAGGTACACCGCGGCTCCCTCGATGACCTGGACAGCCTGCGCCGCGGGGCCCAGGCCGCCGACGGCGTTATTCATACCGCCTTCAACCACAACTTCCAGGAGTACGAGGCCGCCGGCCAAACCGACCGGCTGGCTATTGAGGCCCTGGGCCAGGTGCTGGCTGGCTCCGGGCGGCCCCTGCTCGTCACGGCCGGGCTGGCGGGCTTTGCCCCGGGTCGCCCCGCTACTGAGGACGACCTCCCCGTCGCTTTGCCCCGCCTCTCAGAGCCGACGGCTATGGCCCTGGCCGAGCAGGACGTGCGGGCCATAGTAATACGCCTGGCCGCCTCCGTCCACGACCGGAACGACCACGGCTTTGTGCCCACGCTCATCAACATTGCCCGCGAAAAAGGCGTGGCGGCTTACGTGGGCGAAGGACTGAACCGCTGGCCCGCCGTGCACCGCCTCGACGCTGCCCGCCTCTACCGCCTGGCCCTGGAGCAGGGGCAGGCCGGGGCCCGCTACCACGGCGTGGCCGACGAAGGCATTGCCCTGCGCGACCTGACCGCCCTCATCGGCCGTCACCTGGGCGTGCCCGTCGTGACCAAAACGGCGGCGGAAGCTCCCGACCACTTCGGCTGGATGGCCCGCTTCGTGGGACTCGACCTGACCGCTACCAACACCCTCACCCGGCAGCGCCTGGGCTGGCAGCCCACCCACCCCGGCCTGCTCGCCGACCTGGAGCAGGGCCACTATTTCGGGGTCTGAGTAGCCCAGTAATAGTAGCCCGGCCCGTTGAGCAAAAGGCCAAAACAGAGGCAGCCGGAATAAATCATTCCGGCTGCCTCTGTTTTGTAGAGACTCCTGGAAAGTGGAAAAACTCCCCGGCGGCGTTATTTAACTACCCCCGGGTCATTTAAACCTGCGTCCCGACTTGCTCAGCCGGAAAACAAGCCAGCCTTGCGTGCGGGCCCTGGGCCGGGGTGGGGCGGTAACCATCCGGCTTGTGGTAAGCCAGGCTTTAGCGCGGACCGGCGGGGCCCCCGACAGTCGGGGCCCGCAGGCGCAGGTACTGCTGCAGCCACACCGGGTAGAGGTTGTAGCCCACGTTCGTCAGCAGCAGCAGCGCGGCCCAGCCGAAGTAGCCGTGGGCCAACGCATAGAGGCTCACCAGCCCAAAGAACACCAGCAGCACTACATGGAACCGCTCCATGTGGTAGCTGTTTGCCACCAGGGCCCGCACCGCCCGCCGGTGGGGCACGTGCCGGTACTGCGGGTAGCGGCGGCGCAGCAACGTATTCACCAACGTGCCGTGCTGGGTGAAGCGCCCTACCACCGGCACCCCCAGCCGCCGGTACACCGCCGCCGAGCGGCTCAGCTGCCAGTGCCGAAACCACGCCTGGGGTACCAGATAGCCCAGCAGACTCACCCCCAGCAGCGCCCAGAGCCAGGGCCGGGCCATGTGCTGGTAGCAAAACACGCTCAGCGGGACCAGCGCCAGCCCCGACCACAGCACGCTCGGTACCGCATTGAGGGCGTGTACCAGGGCGGCCGAGGGAGCGGCGGGGTTTCGGCTAGTAGGCATGGCAACAGACCGGTGGGGCCGGGTTACTGCACCGGCAAGTTCACAAACGTGCCCGTCACGGCCACCGTGCACTTCTTGCGCAGCGGCTCGGGCAAGCCGGCCAGGGCGCCGGGGTCCGAGACGCTGATTTGCCGCAGCACGAAGGAGCCGGAGACCTGCCGGGCCCGGGCGTCGTACTTACTGATGGTGACCGAGCCGCTGCCCAGGGCACTGAAGTAGGTATCGATGAGGGGCCGGGCCACGGCGGGGCCCACCAGGTAGGCCCCGCCGGCACCCAGCTGGTTGATGCTGTAGAGGTAGAACGGGTGAGTGCCGGTCCAGGCGGCGCCGAGCTGGGTGGCCGGCACCATCAGGCGTACCTGCTCGGCCTGGTCGGGCACCTCCAGCACGATTTGCAGGCCCTGGTACGACGACATAAGCGCGCCCGGGCCCATGGCCGTGGCCTTAATCCGTTCGGCCGGGTAGCCGCTTTGCAGCACCAATACCGTGTCGCCGTTCGGGGTGGAGGGCGTCAGCGGATACCGCAGCTCCCGCTGCATCCGGGTTTCGGCGGCCGGCTGCGGGGCCTGGTCGGCGTCGGATTTGTCGGCGCAGGCGGGCAAGGCAATAGTGACAGCCGTGAGTAGGAGCGCGAAAAGAGGCCTCATAGGGAAGTTCGATACAAGTAAAACGATACATAGCCGGCCCCTATATTGCTACCAAACCCCGTGCAGTGCTGGCTAAGGTGGCAACTCGGGTGAGGGTGCGGTTAGGGCAACCCAAGAGCTGCTTCTGGTTAGGAGCGGCTCTTGGCGGTAAAGGTTGCAGCCCTGGTAGCCCTCCTTCTGGAACCCGAACTCCCGAAGCCTGGCTTCAAACGTGCCCGCAAACTGGGCCTTGGGATGGTAACTCAGGGCGCGCCGGACGAGCCCAAGGACAAGAACAACCACGCCGCCTGGGTGCCTCCCGACGGCGCGGTGTTAGGGTCTCGGGGCCCGGCTACGCTTGCTCCCCTGCCAGGCGGGCTCAGTGGAAATAGTAGCGCGCCCCCAGAGTCGCCCCGGAGCCCAAACCGTATGGCCACCGTTGGTACAGGTTGCCACTGGCCGTAAGATCAGTGCCCAGGCTCCATCGACGATTCAGGACGTAGCGAAAGCCGAACCCGAAGGTGTAATAGCTGTTCCAGGCCTGGGCCTGGGAAACGATGGGAGTCCAGCCGTCGGTGCTGACGTAGGTATTCAGCTTATTGTAGGTCTTGGTTTGCCGGATATGGTAGAAGCTGACTCCCGCCAACGCATCGACCTGAAACCGGCGGGTGGGTTCGGAAAACCGCACCCGCAGCAGCACGGGCACGCCCCACACGGATTCTTTAAAGGTCTCGGCCACGTAGTTGGGAGTGCCGTCGTCGGCAAAATTATCGTCCAGGCTGCCGCCGCGCCCGTGAAACAGGCCCGCTTGCAGGGTCAGCGTCGGCAAGATTTCGTACCCCGCGTGCAGGGTGGTGCCCAGCAAGTAAACGCCCTGCCCATTTCTGTCCTCCACCGCCACCGTCCGGATTTCCAGCGTTGGGTCGGCTCCCACGTACCAGCGGTAGCCGACGGGGTCGGGAGTTTGGGCCCGGCAGGCGCTGGCGCTTAGCAGGAACAAGGTGCCGGCGGCGGCTACCCGGGCATACAAGGTGGTTGCCATAACGATAGAGCTGAAAAATTGGGCTCGGCTGGAGGTAGAATGTTGGTTGCAGGATAGGGAAAGGAGCGGAAGAAGGCCGCTCTAACCCGGCCCGGCGCCCCGGTAAGCCTAGCCCCGCCGCCCGGGGTGTTCGGGCGGCGGGGGGCCGGGCGGGGCCATTTGCACCTCCCCGTCGGCTAACGAGTGGCGCGCGGCCCGCCCCGTGGGGCAGGAGCCCCCGCCGCTCCTAGTAGCTTTCCTTCTGGAAGCCGAACTCCCGGAGCTTGGCCTCGAACGTATCCGGGAACTGGGCCTTGATGTGGTGAATCAGGGCGCGCAGGGCCTTGCGCACCTGTTCCTCGCCCTGGTCCTTGCTGCTCACCTTGCCGCTACGCTCCCCGCTGGTATCGGAGCTGTCCTTCACCAGGGCCTTGTACTCGGTTATTAGCGGCTCCCAGTGGGCGGTGCCGTACTTGTTCTTGTCGAACTTGTGCGCCTTGAGGGCCTTGAGCAGCTTATCCAGCGACTTCACCCGCTCGGTGCGGTGGCGGGGCAGCTGATAGGACTTGTTTACTTTCTCGATTCCAAACTCGCCGTAGTAGGCTTTTTTGTCGTCGTTGGCCTCGGCCAGGTAGCCTTTCACGTAGCGCAGGCTTTGGTTGAGCAGCGTGTCCAACGTCTGCAGGCGCCTGGATTGCGGGGTGCGGGCATCACCGGCCGCATCGGCTTCGTCACGGCTCTCGGCGAAGGCCGCGGCCTGGGCGGCAAAGTCGGTCTTGCTGAGCCAGAGCAGCACGGGCAGCTCGGAGGCTTGCCAGGCTTTGGCGGCATTCGTGGCTACTTCCGCCAGGGCAATGGCCGAAGTGGGTAGTTGGCTGGCCCGGTTCACGGACTTGGTGGGTTCAGTGGGCGCGGCGGCCGACTCGGTAGCTTTACTAGACATTGATAAAAGGGGTTAAAGGATACAACGTCAGGAATATACCGTTCTGCTTATCTATTCCCAAGCAGAATCCTCACGGCCTGAAAACAAATGTTTTAGAGCCCTGAGGAATCCTCACTCGACCCAAACAAAAAAATATAGACCGTGAGGACTCCTCACGGTCTGCCAACGATTGTTTCCGGGCCGTGAGGAATCCTCACCGGGTATAAATAAAAATTTCCAAGCCGTGAGGATTCCTCAGGGCTTGGAAACTTTTGTAGGAGAGGGGTGAGGAGTTTCTACCGGCCGTATGTTTGCGAGCTTCCCACACTATCATTCCGTTTCAGCGCATGCCAGGCTACAAACTATACCTAGATGATATCCGCACGCCGAAGGGAGAGGGCTGGACCGTCGTAAGGAGCTTCGATGAGTTTGTCGCGACTATCAACCAACTCGGCCTGCCCCAGGAAATATCCTTCGACCATGACCTGGGCTGGGACGACGAGCACGACTGCGAACTGAAAAGCGGCTACGACTGCGCCAAGTGGCTGGTCGAAAATGATCTGGTGGTCGAAAACTTCAACGTCCACTCGGCCAACCCGGTAGGAGCCGAGAACATCAACCGCCTGCTCCAAAACTTCCTGAAGTTTAAGCAGGGCTTACGCTAACCTTCGCGGCAGCCTCGCGCAGTCGCTCGGCTGTGCCGAGTGACGACTACGCTCTGAGCAGCTCTGCTGCGAATCCGCCCGCGCCGCCAGGGTGTAGAGACGCATACTTGCGTCTCAATCGTTGACCGAGATTCGTGCTTGCGGCGCGGACAATGAGACGCAAGTATGCGTCTCTACACGCAGGCGGCGATGGGCATGAATAACCCAAGCGGCGCGGGACCCTCGCGGCACAGCCGCTCCAGCGTAAGCGTCACTCAGCAATAGCCGAGCGACTGCAGGGGGTGGGGGAGTTATTCTAGATCTGGAATATCCTGTGTCGGCTTACACTGGCAAATAGCTTCAATAGCCTCTTCTCCACTGCTAGCAATGAAGCAGAGGATGTCATCATAGCCGCCGTATACTTTGCCAGTGTCACTCATGAAGAGCAGTAAATGGCTGCCATAGGCTTCCCCTATCACGCAAAGCTTGTCGGTACCGAGCCGCTGTGCATAGTTCTTCTGCACCCAGTACACGTCTATACCAGCTGCTGCGTCGGCGGCATCGAAGTGGAAAGTATCTGTCCCATCGTACCGGGGAAACGTTATCCGCAAGCCTCCAAATTCGCTTAGGAACTTCTCAACTACGGGAAGCCACGGATATCCTTCGAGGGAAAGGGCCAACCGGTAGCGCAGGGTAATGATGTGCCTTCCGGGTTGCCATCCGGCCTTTATCAATAGGCTCTGAGTAGAAGCGGATAAGGGAGGCATAAATGGATTGGTAAGTTGGGCTGAATTATTTCCTCGCGCAGTCGCTCGGCTGTGCCGAGTGACGACTACGCTCTGAGCAGCTCTGCTGCGAATCCGCCCGCGCCGCCTGGGTGTAGAGACGCATACTTGCGTCTCAATCGTTGACCGAGATTCGTGCTTGCGGCGCGGACAATGAGACGCAAGTATGCGTCTCTACATCGTTCAGCGGCGTTGTGCATCAATAACCCAAGCGGCGCGGGACCCTCGCGGCACAGCCGCTCCGGTGTAAGCGTCACTCGGCACAGCCGAGCGACTGTGGCGAAAGGTACAACCTCCACGGTGTTACTGGGCACGAGTTATGCTGCGCTAAACTCGCGCCAGTTGAAGCTTAATTCTTATGAGCTGGCAGGAGCCTTGCTTTAAGCCGGTGTAGATACTTAGCCAGGGAATAAGCCGCCCAATTGTATTCCTCGTAGCCGGAACACTGCATGGTTGGGCCACCATAGGCTGGTTGAGAAAAGCGCACGATTAGGTAGTTATCCAAGTCATGTGAAGAAGGTTGCAGCGGGTATTTAAGGTTATAGAGTTCAGGGGAAGCAGCAATAGCGAAAACCCCGCGAGTCATTTGGTAGATAGTATCGACGTACGCTCGGCTCAGCGCCATCCGTACCGTGTCCATAGGTACTTGGCGGGTTCTCGGCATCCAGCCTTTCGGTTGCTCCACGGTGTAGTAACGGGAGTAGTGATACAACGTCGCGTAGCTAGTCGGCTGGCCCTGCTGCCGGACCCAGGCATCCGGAATCGATACCTTGAAGGCAGATTGTACCCCGCCCATTGGGCTAGTGTCCTCTACTTCCAAACTGTAATCATGAAACCCCAGCGGAGTAGCTTTGTCCGGAGTCGATGTGCAGTTGCTCAAACCAAGTGAGCAGCAGAAGGCAGCTGTCAGCCAGCCTTTATTAAGCGCCATAGGTGAATGGGTTAGCGGAGTATAATGTCAAAAGGCCGCTATTCATAGCTTGAATAGCAGCCTTTCGATTAGTTAATTAGGATTTACGGCCTTCCCTTACGAGCCGCAGGCCTCGCAGGCGTCCGGGTTATCCAGCGGGCAAGTCATGTCCGCAGCATTCTGAGCCGATACGTCCAGAGGCTCCAAAGTTTCGGCGGCTTGCTTTATCGTGCTACAGCCGCGGCTACCGGTATTGGGCATCAGGAGGGAGCTTGCCCGTTTTCTTTAAGTACGCAAACAACTCCCGCTTTGACAGAGGGCCGCTAATGCGGCCAGCTACCCATTCTTCGTCGGTCTTACCGTTCATAGAAAGGTTACTCGGATTCTTCGGCGAGTCGGCGGAGGACAACGTCTTGGATGGTTTCATAACGGGGGAGCTCTACGTCGTCAATGACAAGCGTTTGTCCGACAACGGTATAAAGAACGGCAATAAACTTTCGGTGGTTCGTATATCCTACGATTTCAATCTGTCCATTCGTCCGCAAGTATGTTTGGGCACGTTCCGCAACTTCGAGCAGATGGGTTATTTCATCCAAATGAATACTGACGCTGTTAATCCAGTGCAAGTTGACTTTGGCGAAGTCAATTTCGTAGTTCCCGAACATAGAAGCAAAGTATGAAGTGTACTCAGATTAGTCTGGCACCCGGAACTTGTTACCAAGAAAAAAGAAAAGCCGCCCTATCTGAGGCGGCTTTTCTTGGGTGCTAGTCTCGTCCTGTTTACGGAGGGGCTACACTAGCCGTTACCCGCCCTACGACCCGCAGGCCTCGCAGGCGTCCGGGTTATCCAAGGAGCAGGCCATGTCCGAGGCGTTCTGGGCCGATACGTTCAGGGGCTCCAGGGTTTCGGCAGCTTGCTTCTGCACCGTGAACTTGATGGCGTCGGCGGCGGCTTTGGTGCGCAGGTAGTACATGCCGGTTTTGAGGCCCTTCTTCCAGCTGTGGAAGTGCATGCTGGTCAGCTTGCCGAAGTTCACGTTCTGCACGTGCAGGTTCAGGCTCTGGCTCTGGCAGATGTAGGCACCCCGGTCGGCCGACATGTCAATGATGCGGCGCTGGGAAATCTCCCACACCGTCTTGTACAGGTCCTTGATGTGCTGCGGGATGGTGGGAATGTCCTGCACCGAGCCGTTGGCGGCAATGATGTCGTTCTTCATCTGCTCGTTCCAGATGCCGAGCTTCACCAGGTCCTTCAGCAGGTGCTTATTCACCACCATAAACTCGCCGCTGAGCACGCGCCGCACGTAGATGTTGGAGGTGTAGGGCTCAAACGACTCGTTGTTGCCCAGGATCTGCGCCGTGGAGGCGGTCGGCATGGGGGCTACCAGCAGGGAGTTGCGCACGCCGTGCTCGACTACCTCGGCCCGCAGCGTTTCCCAGTCCCAGCGGCCCGACTCGGGCGTTACGCCCCAGAGGTCGAACTGGAACTTGCCCTTGCTCAGCGGGGAGCCGGGGAAGGTTTCGTAGGCGCCGTTCTTCTTGGCCAGGTCCTTGGAGGCCGTCATGGCCGCGAAGTAGATGGTTTCGAAGATGTCCTTGTTCAGGCCCGTGGCTTCGTCGCTCTCGAAGGGCATGCGCAGGGCAATGAAGGTATCGGCCAGGCCCTGCACGCCCAGGCCGATGGGGCGGTGGCGCATGTTGCTGCGCTCCGCTTCCGGCACGGGGTAGTAGTTGATGTCGATTACCTTGTTGAGGTTCTTGGTGGCGTGATACGTCACCTCATACAGCTTCTGGTGGTCGAACACCAGGTGGCCGCCTTCTTCCTTCAGGAAGCGGGGCAAAGCCAGCGACGCCAGATTGCAGACGGCAATTTCGTTTTCGTCGGTGTACTCCATAATCTCGGTGCACAGGTTCGACGACTTGATGGTGCCCAGGTTCTGCTGGTTGCTCTTGCTGTTGGCGGCATCCTTGAAGAGCATGTAGGGCGTGCCGGTTTCGGTCTGGCTTTCCAGGATGGCGAACCACAGGTCCTGGGCCTTCACGGTGCGGCGGCCACGGCCTTCGCGCTCATACTTGGCGTACAGCTTCTCGAATTCCTCACCCCAGGTGTCGCCCAGGCCGGGGCACTCGTTGGGGCACATCAGCGTCCAGTCGCCGTTGGCTTCCACCCGCTTCATGAACAGGTCGGGGGTCCAGAGGGCGTAGAACAGGTCCCGGGCGCGGTTTTCTTCCTTGCCGTGGTTTTTCTTCAGGTCCAGGAAGTCGAAGATATCGGCGTGCCAGGGCTCGATGTAGATGGCGAAGGCGCCTTTGCGCTTCCCACCGCCCTGGTCTACGTAGCGGGCCGTGTCGTTGAACACCTTCAGCATCGGGATGATGCCGTTGGAGGTGCCATTCGTGCCCTTGATGTAGGAGCCCGTGGCGCGCACGTTATGAATGCTGAGGCCAATGCCGCCGGCCGACTGCGAAATCTGGGCGCAGTTCTTCAGCGTGTCGTAGATGCCCGTGATGGAGTCGTCCTTCATCGTGAGCAGGAAGCAGGAGCTGAGCTGGGGCTTGGGCGAGCCGGCGTTGAACAGCGTGGGCGTAGCGTGGGTAAACCAGCGTTCCGACATCAGCTCGTAGGTTTCAATAGCCGACTCGATGTCCTCCTTGTGAATACCGATGGCCACGCGCATGAGCATGTGCTGGGGGCGCTCAATGACTTTGCCATCCACGCGCAGCAGGTAGCTTCGTTCCAGGGTCTTGAAGCCGAAGTAGTCGTAGCTGTAGTCGCGGTCATAGATAATGGCCGAGTCCAGGGTAGCGGCGTGCTTGTGCACAATCTCCCACACGTCCTTGGCAATCAGCGAGGCATTCTCGCCGGTCTTGGGGTCCTCGTAGGTATAGAGGCGCTTCATGGTGCTCGAAAACGACTTCGAGGTCACCTTGTGCAGGTTGCTCACCGCAATGCGGGCCGCCAGGATGGCGTAGTCGGGGTGCTTGGTGGTGAGCGAAGCAGCGGTTTCGGCCGCCAGGTTGTCGAGCTCCACGGTCGTTACCCCGTCGTAGATGCCGTCGATAACCTTCTTGGCTACCTCAATCGGGGAGACGAAGTTTTGGTTGAGCCCGTAGCAGAGCTTCTCGATGCGTGCCGTGACTTTGTCGAATTTCACGGATTCGCGGCGGCCGTCGCGTTTGATTACCAGCATAAGCGTGCGAGGTTGTGTTGGATTTATGGTTGGAATACACCACGCCGTGAAAGGGCGGGGACTACGTGCAAAAAGCAGGGTGCCGGGGAACTAATCCGGTGTTCTTGATGCGGAAGATATCCGCTTCCGTTGGGTAGGACAAACGGAAAGTTTAGAAGTTTTCCACATTAGCCGAAACCGCACAGTATAAGGGGTTTTCCTTGCTAATAAGCCTAGCAGCAAGACTATGTTAAGCTTGCGAAATTGGGTTGCTCGTTTTGCGGAAAATTGGTAGGCGTGAGCTTCGGCAGAGCCTCCGTGCGGTGGGCTTAGCCGGCGGGCTACAGCGGGATAATAGGAATATAGCAGGAACGATTCTACCTTCCGCAAATGGCCGCCGCTGTGCGCAGGCTGGCCCGGCAGTATCTCTTGCTTGTTTGATTCTCCGTTCCGTGTATTTTCCGTTTTAACTACTACCCTATGCAACCGTATTTACCCTTCTGGCCCGCCCGAACAGCGTGGGCTCCAACCCGCAAGTGGCTGGCCGCAACGGCCCTACTGACCCTGCTGCTGGGCGGCAACGCGTACCAGGCTCAGGCCCAAACCTGGAAAGGCTTTGTGGGCCGCCCCACGCTGGGTGCCAGCAGTTCGTATTTGCCCGGTAAGCCTTGCCCCGATGCCGATGGCAACATCTACGTCACGGGTTCTTTCACCGGCCAAGTGACGTTTGGCGCCACCACCCTGACTTCGGTCGGTACGGCGAAAGACATTGTTGTGGCCAAATGGAACACGACTACCGAAAGCTGGGTATGGGCCATAGCGGCTGGGGGCACCGGCGCAGAAAGCGGGGTTGATTTGGCCGTAGTAGGCTCCAGCGTGTACCTGGTTGGGGCCATGAATGGCAACGGAACTACTGGTCAGCCGGTCAGCTTCGGCAGCATCGTGGTGGCCGGGCCGAATACGGATGTCCGCTTTGACTCTTTTATTGCCAAGCTGACCGACAACGGCAGCAGTGCCAACTGGGTGTGGGCCAAAAGAGCTGGTAACGGGCCGAACCGACCTTATAATATCGTCGTCAATGGCGCTAATATTTACATTGCAGGTTCGGTAGGTGGTTACTACCTCCAGTACTACACGCCCATTACCATGTGCAATGGCACTTTTAGCGCCTATGACTTCGGTATGGACAACTTCGTAGCCAAAGCCATTGATAAGGGTACCAGCGCGGACTGGGCCTGGTTGCAAACCGCCGGTGGTGACCAAGATGATGTACTAGGCGGAGAAGTAGCCGTGAGTGGCAATAGCGTGTATCTGGTAGGTGCCGGTAAGGCCAATAACTCTGGCTATGCCATAAGCGGTTTGTGGACGCAACTACACTTTGGCTCATCCAGGGCTACGGCTACCCCTGTACTGGGTGCCACCGCGCAGTATTCAGAGGACGTGTACGTGGCGAAGTACAATGATGCCGGCGCGACCAGCAGTCTTGTTTGGGCTGCGGTTGGAGGCGGAACCAACCTTGACCAGGCCTACGAGTTGGCGGTTAGCGGAAGCTCCGTGTACGTGGGGGGGCGGTCAAATAATAACTCGCAGGGCGTCCATTTTGGTAACGCTTCCGTCCCTTCTGCCGGGACCAACGAAAACTTTTTTGTCGCCAAGCTTTCTGATTTAGGCACTACGTCTAGCTGGGATTGGGCCACCTCGGCCATAGGCCCCAATGGGGTTAGTGGGCTGGAAGCTAATGGGTCTAACGTGTACGTGTTGGGCTCTTACGCCAATGATGCGGCCAATAGTAGCGCCATGATGATTGGTTCGTTGCCGTTGCCCGGCACTTCCCCTACCCGCACGAGAGACACCTTCTTAGGCAAGCTGGTTGATTCGGGCACTGCCGCCAACTGGGCCTGGGTACAGGGAGTAGGCGGCAGTGGTACCGACACTCCGGATGATTACAGTGGGCAACAGCTAAGCATTCAAGGCAACCGAATTTATTCCACCTTCAGGGTGGGTAGCACTACCTCCACCTTCGGCTCCCTGACGCTGAACGGGGCCGGGCCGATCGTGGCTATTCTGGAAGATACGCCGCCGCTCAACAACTTGGTAGTAACCGGCGCGCAGGACGTGCAGGGCACGTACCAGAACGTAACCATCGACAGCAGCGGCGTGGCCACCCTGACCGGCCCGCTCACGGTAAACGGCACGCTCATAGTGAAGCGCAAAGGCGTGCTCAATACCAACTGCCAGCCCGTTACCGGCAGCGGCAGCTTCGTGCTGGCCGCCCAGGGCACCTTACGCATCTGCGACGCCCAGGGCATTGCCAGCACCGGCACCACCGGCGCCGTGCAGCTCAGCGGCAGCCGCTCCTTCAGCCCCGCCGCCAGCTACGAATACAGCGGCAGCGGCGCCCAGGTGACCGGCTCGGGCCTGCCCACGCAAGTGCGCGACCTGACTGTAAACAAGACCAGCGGCGCCCTGACGCTGTCGGGCCCGCTGAGCGTGGCCCAGGTGCTGCGCCTGAGCCAGGGCGACCTGCTCACCAACGGCCAGGCCCTGACCTTGCTTTCCGGACCAGCCGGCACCGCCCTGATTGACAACACTGGCGGCGTAGTGACGGGCCCGGGCACGATGCAGCGCTACATCAGCCCCACCCGCAACGGGCAGTCGGGCTACCGGCACTACGCCAGCCCGGTTACCGGCAACACCCTGGCCGACTTGGCCACGGCAACTTATTCGCCGGTGGTGAATGCCGACTACAACACAGTGGGCAACACCGTCACGCCGTTTCCCACCGTATTCCGCTACGACGAAAGCCGCGTACCTGCCACGGGCAGCGCCGACGACTTTACTCAGGGCTATGCCTCGCCGGCTAGCCTGGCGGAGTCGATGAACGACAACCTGCGCGGCTTCACGGTGCAGATTCCGGCTACTGAGCTGGTTGACTTTACGGGTTCATTTCGCTCGGGTACGCACACGGCCACGGGCCTCACCTACGGCGCCGGCGCCCAGGCGGGCTGGCACCTGCTGGGCAACCCCTTCCCGTCGCCTATTAACTGGGCGACGCTAACCAGTGCCAACCTCGTCAACATGGGGCAGGCCGTGTACGTGTTTCAAAGCACGGGCCCCTACGAAGGCACTTACCGCAGCTATAGCAACGGGGTGGGGGCCTCCCCACTGATTGCCGCCGGGCAAGCCTTTTTCGTGCGTGTGGCGGCCCCCGGGCAAACGGGAAGCCTGACGCTGGGCACGGCCAACCGGGTGACGAGCTTTGATGCCGAGCCTACCTTTAACCGACCCACAACGGACACCCGCCCCCAGTTGCAGCTCACGTTAAACGGCGCTGGTGCCGGCTCCGACGAAGCCTACGTCTACTTCCAGGAAGGGGCTACCGTCGTTGCTGATGCTAGCTACGACGCCTACAAGCTGCGCAATACCAGCGGTGCCAGTCTCTTTACTACCGCCGGTGCGCAGGAGCTCAGCATCAATGGGTTGCCGCCCTTCACGAGCGAAGTGGTAGTGCCCTTGCGTGTGGAAGGTGCCGCGGCGGGAAGCTTTACGCTCACGGCCAGCCAGCTACTCAACTTCCCGGCTACCACCCAAGTGCTGCTCCAGGATGCCCAAACCGGCACTCTGACGGACCTGCGCCAGGGGGCGGGCTACTCCTTCAGCCTGCCTACTGCTTCGGCTGGTTCGCGCTTCAGCCTGCGGTTCCGCCCTGGTACGGTTACCAGCACGCAGTCGGCACAAGCCGCTCAGGTAGCGGTGTACCCCAACCCGGCCCATACTTCCTTCACGCTCGTAATGCCTGCGGTGGGCGCGGGGCAAATCCTGCAGGCTACTCTGGTCAATAGCCTGGGCCAGCAGGTGCAGCAGTGGCAGCTGCCCCAGGGCGCGGCCGGCATCCGCACCGAGCTCAACATCGGGAAGCTGGCGGCGGGTGTATACTCGCTGCAACTGCAAACGGCCGGTTTCCGGGTGGCCAAGCGCGTGGTTGTCCAGTAGCCACTACCAAAGGTCTGCACTGCAGCGTCTTAAACAAAAAGTCCCTGGCTAGCGTCGGGGGCTTTTTGCGTTTGCGCGGTACTCTATTGCCAGGCGTAGGCGAAGCAGCCACTTAGCCGCCGGATACTCTCGTTGGTGAGAAATGGGTATATCTGCCGCAGGCGGTGCTCTACTTGCGGCAGCACAGTGTCCAAGGCTTCCTTCGTCCAGTCAACCGGGTAGTCCAGCGCTGTGTGGTAGGCGTCTTGCACCAAAGCATAGGTAGCAAGTCCGTACCGGGTCTTGATTTGCGCGGCCGTCTGCTCATTAAGCCAAGGGTGCAGGCCGGCAATAGCCTCGTTGGCCCGGGCCCATGTAGTTGGGGGAATATCCATTGGTGCTACCAACAAAAACGGCCCGCTGCACTTAACAACGGGCCGAATTGAAATCAAATCGTATCAATGACTTAAAAGTCCTCGTCGAGGGAGAAGGCGTTTTCGGTCCGCTCGCTCATCACGCCGGCCTTCTGGTATTCGGCCACGCGCTTCTCGAAGAAGTTGGTCTTGCCCTGCAGCGAAATCATTTCCATGAAGTCGAAGGGGTTGGTGGAGTTGTAGATTTTGCTGTAGCCCAGGCTCTGCAGCAGGCGGTCGGCCACAAACTCAATGTACTGGGCCATGCTCTTGGCGTTCATGCCAATCAGGTTCACGGGCAGGGCATCGGTCACGAACTCCTGCTCGATGCTCACCGCGTCGCGGATGATGCTGTGCACCCGCTCCTCGGAGAGTTTATTCTGCAGGTAGCTGTAGAGCAGGCAGGCGAAGTCGCAGTGCAGGCCTTCGTCGCGCGAAATCAGCTCGTTGCTGAAAGTCAGGCCCGGCATCAGGCCGCGCTTCTTGAGCCAGAAGATCGAGCAGAACGAGCCCGAGAAGAAGATGCCTTCCACGGCGGCAAAGGCAATGATGCGCTCGGCAAAGTTCTCGGAGTTGATCCACTTCAGGGCCCACTCGCCTTTCTTCTTCACGCAGGGCACGGTTTCGAGGGCGTTGAAGAGGCGGTCCTTCTCCTGGGGATTCTTGATGTAGGTGTCAATCAGCAGGGAGTAAGTCTCCGAGTGAATATTTTCCATCATGATCTGGAAGCCGTAGAAGCAGCGGGCTTCGGGCATCTGCACTTCCTGCATGAAGTTGACGGCCAGGTTCTCGTTGACGATACCGTCGGAGGCGGCAAAGAAGGCCAGCACGTGCGAAATGAAGTGCCGCTCGTTGTCGTTGAGGCCGTCCCAGTCCTTCTGGTCCTGGGAGAGGTCAATTTCTTCGGCGGTCCAGAAGGAGGCTTCGGCCTTCTTGTACATCTGCCACACATCGTCGTTTTGGATGGGGAAGAGCACAAAGCGGTTGGGATTCTCGACGAGCAAGGGTTCCATGGCGGGGGAAGTAAGGCGTGGAAAGAACTTCTAACAAAACCTGAACAGGCAGGAAGAACAGCTAAGCCAACCCCGGGCCAGGGCGAAATGTTTGGCCGCTTTTTGGGGCTGCTGCGCCGGGTCGAAGCATCAAATATAAACCTCGGCCCGACCGTATTCACGTTTTTTCTCCGCTAATTTTTCTGTATGACTTCCGGACATCCACCGGGCGGGCCTTTCCCATAATGGGCCCGGAAGGGTGCAAATACCCCGATTTTAGAAAAGTTATCCACATTTCACCTGTGGACAAGATAGTTTATCCACAAATTTAGTATGCGCACACCCGCTCAGGCGTTCCTTAAGGGACTATCAGCGGACCGCGTGGGGTAGGTGTGGGGGCTGGCAGCCCACCCGAGTGAATGATGATTAACGAGTTAGGCTTGCTTTTGTGAAATGGAACTTCTACTTTTGCCTTCCATTTTTCAGAAACCGCGAAGACGCCGATGTACGCAATTGTCAACATAGCCGGGAAACAGACCAAGGTCGAAGCCAATAAATTTGTATACGCCCACCGTTTGGCTGGCAACGTCGGCGATACGGTAGAGCTGGGCAAAGCCCTGCTGACCGACAGCGACGGAACCATCACCATTGGTTCGCCCACGCTGGACGTAACCGTAACGGGCACCATCCTGTCGCACGTACAGGGCGACAAGGTGCTGGTATTTAAGAAGAAGCGCCGCAAGGGCTACAAGAAGCTGAACGGTCACCGTCAGCAGTTCACCAAAGTAATGATCAACAGCATCGGCTAATTAGGGCTTAGTTGTTAGTGCTTGGTGCCTGGATAACTCCAGCGTCGCTCGGCTCTAACGCGACATTCTAAGCACTGATAACCAAGCACTAAGTACTAAATACAATGGCACACAAGAAAGGCGTAGGTAGCTCCAACAACGGCCGCGAATCTCATTCTAAGCGCTTGGGCGTGAAGATCTTCGGCGGTCAAGATATCATTGCTGGTAACATCATCGTGCGTCAGCGCGGCACCAAGCACCACCCCGGCCAGAACGTGGGTATCGGCAAGGACCACACGCTGTTCGCTATGGTGGACGGCACGGTTCAGTTCCGCAAAGGCCGCAAGGACCGTTCGTTCGTAACGGTTGTTCCGGTTAGCGAAACCACCGAAGCTGCTGCTTAAGTAACTTCGTCGCCGCTCTCTGGAGCTGGTTTGACACAGAAAAGGGATAGTCCTACCGGGCTATCCCTTTTTGCGTTGCTTTCTTGCGAAGCGCCGAACTCAGGCCTAAGTAAGCTGATACAGTACGGGCTTGCTGGGACTGGCATCCAGCTCCAGGCTGGTGATTTGGAGGTTGAGCAAATACAGCCCATCGGGCACCTCGTCGGGCACGAAAATGAGCTCAGTAATGGTGCAATGGGTGCGGGTGCGCTCGGGATATTGCCAAAAGGCGTGGTGAGCCAGCAAGGCCCCCTGGTCTTCCTCCCGGTCGACGCTGGGTAAGTCGAGCAATAAGTGCTCAATATGATGGGCCACGAGGTAGTGGGCCAGCGCCGGTTCCAGATACGTGGGGTTGGTGCCCGAATACTGGCGGTGGCGCTTGGCCTGCTCGTTGGGCAAGGTGCGCAGCACCAGGGCCTCGGGCGCTACGGCCGCCGCTTCGAGCAGGGGCTGCACATCGGCCAGCAGGATTACCAGGTCGCCATTCGACTGTTTGCGCGGAGCTACCGAAATGAGTTGGGCCACGAACAGGAAGCGGCGCAGGCAGCGGTTGAGCGTGGCCTCGGGCGCGGGGCTGATGTGGCCGTAGCACTCGGTGTGGGTGCCGTTGCCGTGGGGCGTGACGTGCACGCGCTGGTAGTTGGTACTGCCGCCCAGCGCCACGCTGCCCACGAAGCTGCCCACGCGAATCGTCTCGAACTCTACCGGCTCGGCCCACCAGCAGTTGACCTGCCCGGGGCCGGGCGCCAGGGGCAGGGAAATGTCGAGCGGGGTGGTGGGGTCGAAAGAAAACGTGCGGCCGTGGTGGGAATAGGTAGCAGACATGGGCTGAGTGAAGCGGCGAGGATGGCCCGAAGATAAGCGCCTAACGCTACGGCCGGTAAGCAACCGGCTGTAGCTCCATCGTAACCAGCTATCCGCTGCACTAAGCTGGCTGGGCCAAGCCGACTACTACCAGCCTACTCGGCGGGCAGGGCGTTGAGAATCCGGCTGATTTCGGGGGCGTGGCTTAGAATCATGAAGTGGGTGCCGCCCGGAATGAGGTACTCCACCGGCGTGGGGCCGGGCGGAAAAACCCGGTCGTGGGAGCCCAGAATCTGGATGCTGCGGCCTACGTTGGTACTGTCCCAGTGCAGGAGCCGGTCGATAGCCCAGCGGGTGTAGGCGGGTTCCATGTCCTTAAGAATCTGCTTGAAAACCTGGTACTCCTCCCCATTATTGACCCCGAAATACCACTGCCCGGCCCGGGGAAAGAGCTTGAGCAGCTGGGGCGGTACCAGCTTATAGACCCGGGTAGCCCGGATAACGCGCAGCAGCCGGGGCAGGGCGTCGGCGTCGGGGATGCTGGATACCAGCACGGCGCGGGCGCGGGGGCGCAGCCGGGCAATTTCCAGGGCCACGACACCCCCAAACGAGACGCCCACCACGAAGCAGGGCTGGTCGGGCGGCACGGCCTGGGCTATGCGGGCCACGTAGTGAGGCAATGTTTCGGTGGGCTCGGGTGTCAGCCAGTATACTACGTGGGCCTCGCCGTCGAGCAGGGGCAACAGGTTTTGGAATACCCGCTCATCGGCTCCCAGGCCGGGAATCAGGTAGAAGACGCGGGCAGCAGAAGGCACGGAGCAGCAGGTTAGGGTTAGCGCGAGAAGCAGCCATTTCACGGCTCCAGGCGCATAAACACGCCTTCCAGGTAAAATATATTGTGGGGCATGCTGTCCTCGTCGTCCTCGGGCTCGTCGGCGGGGTAGGTGCAGGACAGCTTTAGGGCCACGCCGTCCAGGGGCACGGGCGGGGAATCCTCAGTGGTATACTCCAGCAGGCAGGGCCAGTCGGTAACGGTGGCCAGGGCGTCGGCAATCTGCTCCTGCAGAGCCTCGGCGCGGGAGCCGGCCAGGCGCAGCAGCAAATCGAGAGTGGGAAACTGCAGTCCTAAGTGGAAGAAGTGGATGTCGTCGTCAAAAAACGTGGTGGCCCACACCGTCACGTCGTCGGTGTTATCAAAGACAATGGCCGTAATCTGGACTTGCTCGACGAAAAAGTCGGTGTCATCCACAAGAGCATCAACGAGGCGTTTCATCTTCTGAACATACGTAAATCCAAGCCGCGAACTAAGCTGATTACGCAGATTTCCCCGATTTTGACGGCCCGTTTCGGCAAGCCGCTAAGAAGTAAGACGTTAGCGCAACGTCGAAAACAGAACTAGCTCTGGGCTTCCGGCTCCAGAAACAGCTCCAGCGTAATCTGGTCAGCCAGTAGCTTGCCCCGGTCGGTGAGCACCAGCTGGGAGCCGTGCACGGTGGCCCAGCCGTTGTGCGCCAGCTCCTGCAGGTAGGCGGCCCGGGCCGTGCGTAGGTCCGTGCCCAGGGTGTGGTGCAGGTAGTCCAGGTCGCAGCCCCGGCTGGTGCGCAACGAGGTCATCAGGTACTCGTTGGCGCGGTCGGTGGGCGAGAGGGTTTCGGTGGTGGCCGGCACCACGCCCTGCTCCAGCACGCTGCTCACGTACTGCGGGTTGTGGGCCACGGCGTACTGCCGGCTGTGCCCATTAAAGGAGTGGGCACTCGGGCCCAGCCCCAGGTAGGGCACGCCGCGCCAGTAGTTCGAGTTGTGGCGCGACTCCCGGCCGGGCCGGCAGAAATTCGAAATTTCGTACTGCTCGTAGCCGTGGGCGGGCAGGTTCTGGAGCAGCATTTCAAACTGCTGGGCCACGAAGTCGTCGGGAGGGGCCGTGAACGAGCCTTTGCGCAGGCGGCGGCCAAACACGGTGTCGGGCTCGATGGTGAGGGCGTAGCACGACAGGTGGGGCACCTGCAGGGCAAATGCGGCGGCCATATCCTGCTCCCACAGGCTATGGTCGGGGGCGGGCACGCCGTAAATCAGGTCCACCGAAATATTCTCGAAGCCCGCGTCCTGGGCCGTGCGCACTGCCGTCGTGGATTCCTGGGCCGAGTGGGCGCGGTTCATCAGGCGCAAGTGGGGCTCGTGGAAGCTTTGCAGGCCGATGCTGAGCCGGTTGACGGGGGAGGCGGCCAAGTCCCGCAGCTTGGCCGGCGTCAGGTCGTCGGGGTTGGCTTCCAGGGTAATTTCCGCCTGCGGACTAACCGGGAAATGCCGGTAAATAGCCTCGAATAGCGTATTCAGCTCGGCCTCGGTCAGCAAGGAAGGCGTGCCGCCGCCAAAGTAGATGGTTTCCAGCGTGGCGGCCGGCCCCAGGTAGTCCCGGCGGATTTCCAGCTCCCGCACCAGCGCGTCGACCAGCTTGCTTTTCAGGCCCATGGACGTGCTGAAGTGGAAGTCGCAGTAGTGACAGGCCTGTTTGCAGAAGGGAATGTGGAGGTAGATGCCAGCCATGGAAAAGGGAAAAGCGCCCCGCGGAAAAGTCGGGTAACGCTGGAAAACAGCGCCGGGCCGGTGCTTCGTTCACTGCCCGGGCTGCCGAAAGGGCCCGACGCCGTATTTTCGGGAAATTAAAAGCGCGTTTTCGCGTTTGTGTTTCCAAATGTACGCCCGCGCCCTCGTTTTCCTGTTTTTGGCTAGCTGCCTGCTCGGCGGCTGGCCCGGGGCCGCGCGGGCCCAAACCCCGACGTTGCCGGTGCCCAACCAGCCCGGCCTGAGCACCCCGCCCCCGCCCCCACCGCCAGCCCGGCCCGATTCCAGCCTGCGGGCTCGGGCAGTTCGTGCGACTCGCCGCCTCGTTATCCGGCTCGAAACCGAGGCCGCCGACCAGGCCCTGCTGCGCCGCTACCGCTACCGCAGCGTGGTGCCCGATTCGCTGGCGGCCTTCCGCGAGGTGCGCGAGCTGGTACTGGCCTTGCAGGCCGCTTCCTACCTGACGGCCTCGGCCGACGGCATGCGCTGGAGCCACGACACGCTGCGGGTGCAGCTCTACGTGGGCGAGAAATTCCGCTGGGCCCGGCTGCGCAACGGCAACCTCGGCGACGGGCTCATGACCCGGGCCGGCTACCGCGAAAAGCTCTACAATCGCACGCCCTTCGAGCCCGACGAGTGGCGCAAGCTGCAGCAGAACATCCTTGCCGAAGCCGAAAACCAGGGCTACCCCTTCGCTACCGTTCGTCTCGACTCCCTGGGGCTGCGCGGGGCCGATATCAGCGGCCGGGTGGTGCTGGACCGGGGCCGGGTCGTGGTTTTCGACTCGATTCAGCTAGTGGGCAAAACCAAGACGAAAAAGCGGTTTCTGACCAAGTACCTGCAGATTTTTCCCAACCAGCCCTACAACCAGCAGCGCGTGGACGCCGCGGCGCGCCTGCTGCGGCAACTGCCCTACCTGCAGGTGCAGGCCGAGCCCGAAGTACGCTTTTTCCAGGGCAAGGCCCGGCTGTATCTGCTGCTCGAAGACCGGCCCTCCAATCAGTTCGACGCCATTGTGGGCGTGCTGCCTAACCCTTCGCCGGGCGTGGGCCAGAAGAAGCTGCAGCTCACCGGCGACGTCAACATCAACCTGCGCAACCTGAGCGGGGGCGGCAAGCAGGTGGGGCTGCAGTGGCGCAAGCTCGACGCGGCTTCCCAGCAGCTGGCGGCCCACTACGTGCACCCCAACTTCTTCGGGACGCCGCTGGAACTGGGCGGCAACTTCGAGCTCTACCGGCAAACCAACGCCTTTCTGACGGTGCAGCCCCGCCTGCAAATTACCTACCCCACGGTACGGGCCGGGCGCATCAGCTTTTTTACCGAGCGCCGTAGCTCCCGCCTGCTGAGTGACAAGCCCAAAAGTCTGCGGGAGCTGGATAAGCTGCCCGACAACATTGACTCGCAGTATAACTCCTACGGCCTCGACTACAACTGGAACAGCCTCGACGACTTGCTCTTTCCGCGCCGGGGCTTCCTAGCGGCGGGGCAGGCGGCCGTGGGTACCAAGCGCATCACCAAGAATGCCGACCTGGAAGACTCGCTCTACAACCGGGTACCCCTGCAAACCACCCAGGTAACGCTGGGCCTGCGCTTGGAGCGCTACTTCCGCATCGGGCGCAACGGCGTGCTGCTTACCCGGCTGCGGGGTGAGTCGCTGGTAAACGAGCGGCTGTTTCTCAACGACATGTTTCGCCTCGGCGGGCTGGCCACGCTGCGCGGCTTCAACGAGTATGCTTTCTACGCCAACACCTACGGCATCGGGACCGCCGAATTCCGGCAGTTTACCGGCGCCGACTCCTTCGTATTCCTCTTCGTGGACCAAGCCTACCTGCGCCGCGACTTGCTGAACGACAAAACCCGGGAGGCCCCCACCGGCCTGGGGGCGGGCCTGAGCTTCCGCACCGGGGCCGGTTTGTTCCAGTTTGTGTACTCGGTGGGCCGCTCCGACAACCAGCGCATGTCGCTGAGCAATTCCAAGATTCACTTCGGCATTATCAGCCGGTTTTGACTTCGCTCAAGGCGCACAGAAAAGCCCGCTCTGCAAACCAGAGCGGGCTTTTTACAATCCGGAAACTACCCTGAGCTACTTCAGCGCATTTTTCAACTCGCCGGCGGCCAGGTCCTGGGCTTCTTTGGCCTGGGGCACCACGGCACTCATGCCGAAGAATTCGTGGGTCACGTTGTCGTAGTTCTGGTATTTGACTGCAATTCCGGCGGCCTGCAGCTTGTCGGCGTAGGCCTTCCCCTCGCTCATCAGCGGGTCGATGCCGGCCGTGATGACCGTGGCGGGCGCCAGGCCCTTCACGTTCGGGGCCTTCACCAGCGAAATCAGCGGGCTGTTGCCGTCGGCCGGGGTACGCAGGTAGTGCTTGAAGAACCAGGCCATAAATGGTTTGCTCAGCGGCTTGGCCTGGGCATTCTTCTGGTACGACTCGGTATTCATGCTGTAATCGGCAATGGGATACACCAGCAGCTGGTGCTTGGGCTGCATCACGCCTTTGTCGCGGGCCATCATGCACACGGCCGCGGCCAGGTTGCCGCCGGCACTTTCGCCCGCCACCGCCACGCGCTTAGGGTCACCCTTGATGGAAGCAGCATTTTTGAGCACCCACTGGTAGGCGGCAAACGAGTCGTTGTGGGCCGTGGGAAACTTGTTTTCCGGAGCCTGCCGATATGCCACCGACACAAAGACGGCGTTGGTTTTCTCAGCCAGGGCCCGCACCGAGGGGTCGTACGTGTCCAGGTTGGCAATAACCCAGCCCCCGCCGTGGTAGTACACCACCACCGGTAGCGGGCCGGTGGCGCCCTTGGGAATATAAATTCGGGCCTTCACGCCCGGCGCCACTTCTTTGCTCATGGTATCGAGGGGGGAAGGCGGGGTGGGAATCCCAAAGTCCTTCATGACGGCCATGGTGGCGTCGGTGGCGGAAGGAGCTTTGCGCACCTCGGCTGGCATGAGGGTTTCGGGTGGGGTGGGGCCCTGCAGCGCGGCCAGCTTCTCAATAACGGTTTGCATCTCGGGCGCTATGTTGGGCGCCCACGCCGGAGCCGGGCCGGCGGGCTGCACGGGCTTAGGAGCCGCCGTAGCGGCCGAATCCGTTACGGCTGCGTCGGCAGTGGTGGTGGATTCGGTGGTTTGCTCGCTCGTAGCGGAGGAGTTGCAGGAGGCTAGGCCCAGCGAAGAGGCAAACAGAGCAGCGGCCAGCCACGCGGGGCGGCCGGCAAAAAGAACAGAACTAGTCATGGTGTAGTGGTTGAGAGCAGTTGAGCTTGTTCTCCCAGTACGCCCCGTTGAGTTAAATGTTTGTGTAATTCTAATTTTCAGTAGGATATAACAATACTGCTATACAGTGTTGTCCAACCAAAATAAGCAGCAAGGAAAAATTATTGTTCCTGATAATCAGTGAAAAGACCTGACTACGGGCCGTATTGTAACCTTGCATGACGCATTTCCGAAAAACCCTCTTACATTTGCATCACCAAACAGTGCGGGGTGGAGCAGTTGGTAGCTCGTTGGGCTCATAACCCAAAGGTCACAGGTTCGAGTCCTGTCCCCGCTACCTAAAAGGGCGTTTCCAATCCGGAAACGCCCTTTTTCTTTTTAATCCTAAGCTCAGGCTGCCTTGCTCGTGCAGTATACCTGGTAGCTAGCGGAGCAAGTAAGCTCTGTGGTCAACCCTTGGCTTGCAAGAGCTTACGCGTTGCAATGGGAGTGCCGTGGCTTTAGAAGCCCTGGGGCACGGCTGCCGGCTGCTGCTTGCGGTAGCGTAGCCAAGCGGCCAGCAGGGCCGCACCGCCAAGGGCGGTGCACACGCCGGCCCACAGTAGGAAATCGTAGTGGTCGATGAAGGCGCGGTACCCCGCTGTGGACATAAATAGCAACAGGCCAGCTACTTCCCAGATTTTGCTTTGATACAGGGCTGAAGTAGGCAGCTCCACGGAAGGCCGGTTGAGAAGAGGTTGCAGGCTGTTGGCGTCCCAGGCCAGCAGCCCCACGGTGGCCAGCAGCATGGCGCCCGTGATGAGGGGCGTAAGGCCGAAGAAGCTGTACGACACGGTGATGACGAAAACGTTGCTGATGATCGGCAGAAACAGCACCGCGCCCAGCAAGGCGTAGCGCTGAGTCAGCAGCAGCAGGCCCGCCACGCACTGGCCCAGCCCGATAAACTGCCAGTATAGCCCCGACTGGTACATCGTTTCGAAGAAGTGCATAGCGCTGTTAATCGGACTCAGCTCCCCACTCAGGGTGGTAAAGCGGTGACCTTTTATCTTGATGATGCTGGCAAACACAAAAGCACCGCCGAGCAGGTAGCGGGTGTAAATAACGGCTAGCTGCAGTACCACAGCCCGTTTTAGGTCTTGAACACGCATAGCTGGATATACTGCTCTAAGTGAAGCAAAGGCCGCTTTGGCTTACTGCCACAGGCCCCGGAACTGGTAAAAAACGCGCTGTAATAAAGATAAATCCTCGGTAATGATTTCGGCCCGGCCCTGTAGCTGCTGCTTGAAGGCAATGGGTTTGTGGTAGGTGGTGATAAGCTCGGTCGGTAGCCGTACTACTACGTCGTAGGAGTTGCCCTGCGGCAGGGGCGCTACGCGGGCCACCAGGCCTTCGAGCATGCCGTACTGCTCGGCCGGGTAGTTGTCGAGCAGTATATTAACGCGCTGCCCGGTCTTGACCTTGCCCGAGCCCTGCACCGGCAGGCGCAGCCGCCCGGTCATGGCCGTGGCGGGCGTCAGGACCGACAGCACGGGTGTGGCGGCGGGCACAAACTGGCCCGCCACCCACTCTTTGAGCAGGGCCACCATGCCGGCCTGCTTGGCTAGCAGCACATGGTCGGCTTCCCACTGGGCAATGGCGTTGCGCAGGGAGCGGGCCGTTTGCTCCTGGGCCAGCCGCAGCTGCTGGCGCCGCTCGTCGCGCTGCAGACGCAGTTCCCCGATGCGGCGGCGCAGCTCGGAGGCCGTAATGGCGTTGGAGATGATGCTGGCCTGGGAGTTGGCCACGCTTTTTTGCTGCTGTAGCAGGGTGCGGTGGGAAGCGTCCAGGTCGGTTTCGGCAATTACCTTGCTCGTCAGCAGCCCGCTGTCGATGCTGTAGCGCTTGCGGGCCAGGGCCAACTCCTGGGTTTGGAGCTCCCGCTGGCCGGCCAGGTTGCGGTTCAGGGTTTCGTAGGCGGCCACCTCGTCCTGCAAAGCCCGCACTTGCTGGCTGTACTCGTCCAGCTGCTCGAAGTGCTGGTAGTCGGCCGTGGCCTTGCGGAAGGTTTCGTAGGCCGCTTGCAGCTCGCCTAGCTGCCGAAACTGGTCGGGGGCGCCGCCGGTCCACGCGGGGGTAGCTCCCGGGGCCAGCACTTTCTTCAGGGCCTGCACCTGCGGAAAAGCGGCGGCGCTTTCCACGTAGCCCAGCGGCTGCCCGGCGTGCACGGCCTGGCCTTCGCGCACGAGCAGCTGCAGAGCCCCATTGGCGCGGGTAACGGCCGTAAAAGGTGCCACTTCGCTCGTGACGACGATGGAAGCGGGCAGCACGTCGGGGTAGCGGACGGCCCCGCTCAGGGTGAGTACCAGCACCAGCAGCCCCAGCAAGTAGCCGGCTCCGGCCCGCAGCAGCCAGGAGGGAGTAGTGCCGATTATTTCCTGAATCCCGTCGCTGCGGTCGGTGAACTGAATAGTAGGCATAACGGATAGCTAAATAATGGATAAGGCTCTAGCGAAGGTCGGGGCTCAGGCCAGCTCCAGCTGATTGTGCACCAAGGCGTAGTAGGCGCCCTGGGAGCGGGTCAGCTCGGCGTGGGTGCCCACCTCCACGATTTTGCCCCGGTGCAGCATCACAATCTGGTCGGCATTCTTCACCGTGCTCAGCCGGTGGGCAATAACGACGACGGTGCGGTCTTCGAAGAACTTGTTCAGGTTCTGCATGATAACCTTCTCGTTGGTCGAGTCCAGGGCCGAGGTGGCCTCGTCGAAAAACAGGTAGTCGGGGTCTTTGTACACGGCCCTTGCAATGAGCAGGCGCTGTTTCTGGCCCTGGCTCAGCCCGATTCCGTCACTGCCAATCTTGGTGTGGTAGCCCAAGGGCAAGGACTGGATGAAGTCCTCAATGTTGGCCACCTGCACGGCGTGCTGCAGCTTTTGCGGGTCGACTTCCTCATCCGACACGGCAATGTTGTTGGCAATAGTGTCCGAAAACAGGTAGCCGTCCTGCATGACCACCCCGCACTTGCGCCGCCACTCCCGGGAGCTAAGCTGGTCCAGGGGGCTGTTGCCGACCAGAATATGGCCGCCGCTGAGCGGGTAAAACTTGAGCAGCAGCTTGAGCAGGGTGGTTTTGCCGCTGCCGCTGGAACCCACGATGGCCGTGACTTTGCCCTTGGGAATAAACAGCGACAAATCGTCGAGGACCAGCGGGGAGCCGGGACCGTCGTAGCGGAAATCGAGGTGCTGGAGGTGGATATCCTGTTGGCGCCGGGCGGGCTGAGCCGTCTGGTTGTCTTCCTCGTTGGCCAGGGAGTGAATTTCACTAATACGCTCCAGGCTGGTGTTGGCATCCTGCATTTCCTGGATGAAGCCGATGAAGTCGTTGACCGGGGCGTTGAGCTGGCCGATGATAAACTGCACCGAGAGCATCATACCCAGGGTCATGTCGCCGTTGATAACGGCCTGGGCAGCCACGAAGGTGATGACCAGGTTCTTGAGCTCGTTGATAAAGGCGCTGCCTACCTGCTGGTACTGGTTCAGGGCCGTGGTGCGCACGTTCAGCCGGAACAGCTTGGCCTGGATGGCCTCCCAGTCCCAGCGGCGGCGCACCTCGCAGCCGTTGAGCTTGATTTCGGTCATGCCGTGCAGCAGCTGAATCAGGGTGCTCTGGTTTTGGGCCAGCTGGTGGAAGCGGAGCTGGTCGAGCTTTTTGCGCCGCTTCAGGAAAAAGGTGATATACAGCGCGTACAGGGCGCTGCCGCCCAAAAATATCAGCAGAATGGTGGCATCGTAGTAGCCCAGCACGGCCCCGAAGAGCACCAGGTTGAAAAGCGAAAACAGCACGTTCAACGACGAGGTGCTCAGGAAGCTTTCCACCCGGTCGTGGTCCCGGATGCGCTGCAGATGGTCGCCGATACGCTTGGCTTCGAAAAAGGCCACCGGCAGCTTGAGCAGCTTGGTCAGGAAGTCCGACACCAGGGCCACGTTGATGCGGGTACTCAGGTGGAGCAAAATCCAGCGCCGCAGCAGCTCCACGCCGGTGCGCCCGGCAAAGAGGGTGACCTGGGCCACCAGAATCAGATAGATAAAGTTCAGGTTGCGGGTCCGGATGCCGGTGTCCACAATGGCCTGGGTCAGAAAGGGCAGAGCCAGCTGAATGATGCTGCCAATGAGCAACCCGATAAAGAGCTGCACCAGCAGCGGGCGGTGCACCCGCATATAGCTGCGCAGCAGGCTCCAGCCACTCAGAGCATCGTCGCCGGCTTCCTCGTCGCGCTCATGAAAGGCCGGGGTGGGCTCCAGCAGCAGGGCAATGCCCACGCCCGAGCCGCCCAGCCAGTGCCGCTCCATTTCGGCCCGGGTGCAGATGGTGGGCCCCAGGCCGGGGTCGGCAATGTGGTAGTGGCCCCGGGCCACCTTGTGCAGCACCACGAAGTGCTTCTGGTCCCAGTGCAGGATGCAGGGCAGCTGGGTTTCGGTGCTGAGCTGCTCCAGGGTCAGCTTCACGCCCAGGCTGCGCAGCCCGATGCCCTCGGCGGCTTCGCTCAGGCCCAGCAGGGAAGCCCCCGACCGGTTCAGGAAGCTATGCTGGCGCAGGTACTGCCGGGAATAGTCGCGGCCGTAGTGCTTGGCCACCATGCGCAGGCAGGTGGGGCCGCAGTCCATTTCGTCTTGCTGCCGATAAAAAGGAAAGTTTTTCATCCGGAATAGTCTTAAGACCCAAAGGATAGTGCCCCCGCAGCTGCCTGCCAGAGAGCAGCTTACAGCGACTCCAGCAGCAGAATGGACGGCACCTGAGCGGGCCGGGCCAGGCGCAGCAGCTGGTAGCCAATGCCGGCCAGGCCGGTCATCAGCCCCGGGTTTTCGATGCCCAGGGCCACGCCCGAAATCGGGCCGTGCTCCTGGAAACTATAGCGCACCGCGCCCAGCAGCCGCTCCAGCGTGGCGTCCAGACCAGCCTCAGGATGGGCCAATTGATACTGCTGCAGGTATTCGAGGCTGCCGAAGTCGCCGTGGCAGAGGGAGTGGTTCCAGCCCATGCCGAAGCGCAGGGTGGTGCACAGGGCTATTTCGGCCTCGTGGGGCAGTTGGGCATCGGTGTAATACGGCTGCATGGCCAGGCGGCTCAGGCCCACACCGGTGGCGCCGGCGCACCAGGCCGTCATGTTTACCACCTCGTTGCTGGCGTTGCCGGCCTCCACGTTGAGGTTGCGCAAGTCGGCCCAGTTGCCTTTGCCGGGCAAAAACTGAGTCCGCTCGTAGGCCAGGGCGCCTTGCACCAGGGCCAGGAAGCGCGGGTCATGGGTGGCGTGGTGCAGCTTGGCCAGGGCCAGGGCCACGCCGCTGGTGCCGTGGCCAAAGCCGGTGAGAGGCTGCTGGCTGTACGAAAGCCAGGCGCTGCCGCCCGGTTCGGGAGTCACGGCGCGGCGCAGCAGCACTTCCCCGCAGCGGGTAGCGTGGCCCAGGGCCGCCACCGAGCCCGTGGACTTGTACAGCCCCAGGTATACCAGAATCAGCCCGGCCATGCCGTTGATGATGTCGAAGTTGGTGGTGGTGTCGATGGCCTCGGCGGCCTGCTCCCCGATGCGGCGGGCCCGCTCGGCCAGGGCTTCGTCGCCAGTGAGCAGGGCCAGCTGGGAGTAGAGGTAAACCCAGCCGCCCACGCCGTCGAAGGCGCCGATGTTGTCGTCGAGGCGGCGGCCCTTGGCTAGGATGTTGTCTACGTAGCCGTTGAAGGTGTGCAGAGCTTGGCTGGCTAGCGTGCCGTACTTGGCCTCGCCGGTAATATGACTCAGGTGGCTCAAAAACAGGATGATGCCTGGCAGGCCGCTGTACAAGTCGACGCCTACGGGCCATATCTCGTAGACCTCGCCCTTCATCGAGAAGCCAAACCAGCTCACCGTGTCGTCGCTCGAGTGAATGGCCAGCGCGCTGAGCCGGTCGCCGATGCGGCGGGCCTCCTGCAGCAGCAACTCCGATGTGACGGGCAGGGTGCCGCCCTCGAGGTAGCGCAGGGTCGAGAAGTTGATCTGGTTGGGCAGGGCCGAGGCAATGGTCGAGCGGATCAGCCAGCACTGCCGCTCCAGGTCGGTGGTACTCATGCGGCCAATTTTTTCCTTGCAGCAGTCGGCGCCCGAGGCGGCGTAGAAGTTGGGGAAGCAGTGGGCATGGTCGAGCCACAAGTCCCGCGAGGCCGGGAAGGCCGTGAGCAGGGGCACGTCCTGGCGGGTCAGGTCCTCGTGCTCCAGCTGGATCAGGGCCGCCGGCAGCCGGTCCGACTCCACCTGGTGCCAGAGCCGGTCGAAAAGCCGGTCGCGGTCCAGGGAATGAATCAGGTAGTCGGGGTGGTAGCTGGCGTAGAGCAGGTCGCCGTAGGCGCTGGTATTGCGCAGTAGTACCCGCACGGGCGTAGTGCCGAAGGCGTCGATAAAGCCGCCGGGACCGGTAAACAGCTCCTTGTTCCGCTCGATGAGCGAGTACACGGCCCGGAAGCCGGCTTCCAGCTGCGGGATGTAGTCGGATACGGCCACTTTCTGGCCGTTCAGCGTCGGGTTGTTTTTGCCCCGGCCCAGCGGCATTTGCTGGGGCTCGATGCGCATTTCGTCGGTTTCGAAGGCATTCCAGGCCGGGCGCAACGTCAGGCTCTGCTGGTCCTGGGCCACGCTGATGCCGCTCAGGTCCACGCGTTTGCGCTGCTGCTTGTCGTAGCGCCAGGTGGGCAGAATGGCAATCTTGAGCACGGAGTCTTCCAGGATGCCCTCAATTGAGTCGATGGCCTTCAGGTTGGGCGTAACCAGGGTTTCGAGGTCAATCAGCGTGGGGTCGGAGCCGTGGGCAATCAGGTTTTCGTAGTGGAAGTCGGTGGCGTTGGTCAGGTGCAACAGGGCCAGCAGGGCGCCCAGCTTCTGGTGGAAGCAGGCTACTTCGGCCTCATTCTGGCAGGGCAGCTGGTCGATGTGCTCCACCCAGCCGTAGTCGGCGCGCCCGATGGTGCGCACGGTTTTGAGCGTGAAGCCCAGCTGCTGGGTGTTGATCCAGCGGATGATGTCGTGGAACTTCTCGTCGGAGCCCAGGGAGCGGGGCTTGTACACCACTTTGTGCCCGGAGGCAAAGGTCAGAATGGTCACGGCTTTGCCGCCCACGTGCGCATCGCCGGCCCCGAGCTGTACTTTTATCAGCGTATCGGCCACAATGCCGAATTCAGTTTCAATTTGGGCCTGATCGGTAATCAGGCGGCTGATTAAGTCGGCGCTGTTGCGGCGCCAGTTGCTGAGCGTAATATACAGCACCTTGAACAGGGCCGGGTATTCCTCGTAGAGGCTCTCGATTTTGGCCGGATTGCGCAGCGAGTTCAAATAAAAAGCAAACCGCTCGGCCGGCGTGGCGCCCTGCAGCAGGCCCAGCTCCCGCGACACGTTCATGTCCAGGACCAGCGTGCGGTTGATAATTTCAAAGAGGATGGCGCCCAGGCCGCGCTTGCACTTCAGAATGCCAGTGTGGCGCAGCTCGGCGTGGGCCGGGTGGCGCTCGGCCAGCTCAGCGGCCAGGAGCTGCTGCTGCCAGAACAAAATGGGCTCGACGACATCGAAGAAGCCGGCCACCGGGTATTCGTGGCGGAACGAGGCCGAGAGCCTGTCGGTGGGCTCCGGCCGGTTGGGTGCCCGCAGCTCGGATAGCACGGTAGCCAGGGCCGCTTCCACGGCTTGGTCGGGCTCGGCGGGCTGGCTGATAATGGTGGTGAATTCTTCCTGGCTTAAACCGATGCCCTTGAGCCGCTTTTCCAGAATGCCGGGGTGGCGCAGCGTTTCCAGCCACGCTTTCACGCGAAAGGAAGAGGCTGATTCCGAATTGCGCGCGCGGGAAGTAGCATAAACAGCAGTCCGGCGCAGGGTTGCGGCGCGTTCGGCGAGGCTAACGGTTTTGTCGCTCATGATAGGAAGAGAATAGAATAGAATAGAATAGAATAACGATAAGGCTAGAATAGGATAGAGGTAACGGGCTGGTGAACAGCCGGGGCCAGCACGTGCGCAAGTGGTAGAAGAACTGGTAAGCAGGCATCCGGTAGCTTGGTGAGCTACCGGATGCGTTTGGGCTTACGTCCTGCCTTCGCCGGGGCTGAGGAGTCGGGCTGAGGCCGATGGCCAGGGGGCGTTTTGCTCGGAAAACGGAGCCCTAAGGGGAGTGCCGCGCTTCAGGCCCAACGAAAGCAGGAGGTAGGAACGGAGTAGCGTGATTCGCTAGTCAGGCGTTGGTTGCGGGCAGCCTAGCGGCCCGAGCCGAAGGGGTTGCAGCAGTAGCCGCCGTTGCACTCGCCGCTGATGGTGGGCCACCAGCCCGGGCCAACTACGTCTTCGAAGGCCTCACCGCCGGTGTGCTGGGTGAGTTCTTCCTCGGTCAGGGCTGCCCCGATGGGGTTGGGCTCAATCAGGGCCAGTTGCTCGGGGGTGAGGGTAGCGCGGTACTCAGCATCTTTCCACGCGCGGATCGTCATCAATTGCTTTTCCATAATAATAAAATATGCCTTACTTATAATTTTTACAATGCTCCACAACTGCAGAGCAGTTAAGGCACAAGCAAGCGGAGAAATTAGATTCCGTAATCTGGACAATTACGGAGTTGCCTTTCTTAAATAAATTCGCCGTAAATAAATATGCCAGCGTTTTGCTTATATCTGGATGGGAAGCCTTTGCAAGAAGAACATTGCCCAAGTTCGCAGTGCGGCAATTTAGTGCAGGCGAAAAAGTAAGCGGTGCTGCGAATTAACAGCGGTTTTGCCCAGCTTAGCCGATGTTCGAGCCGAAGGGGTTGCAGCAGTAGCCGCCGTTACACTCACCGCTAATGGTGGGCCACCAGCCGGGGCCAACCATCAGGCCGCCAGTATTTTGGGTGAGTTCTTCCTCGGTCAGAGCCGAGCCGACAGGATTGGGCTCCACCTGGGCCAGTTGCTCGGGGGTGAGGGTAGCGCGGTATTCGGCATCTTTCCACGCGCGGATCGTCATCAATTGCTTTTCCATAATAATAATATGCCTTGCTATATAATTTATAATGCTCTACACCTGCAGAGCAGTGAAGGCGGGAGCAAGTAGTATAGTTGGCCGCATAATTCCTAGTTCGTAATTAAAGCTGCGTATCAACACTGCGATTGAAAGGACGAAAAAGCATAATCACGGGACTTCCGCGGCGCTAACTTGTGAAATGCTTTGCTTTCTTTGGCAACGGGTATGGCCTGGGCGGGATTTTGGCCGTCGGGAATAGCCCGCCGCGGCGCGATGACCCGGCGGAATGGGAACTGGCAGCGGACAAAACCTGGGGCTGGCCGTTGCTGTTTGGCCCGTTCAGCCGTAGGCCGGATAGTACCGCTCCCGGGTCTGTTTACCATTTTACTTTCTCTATGCCATCCGCTCTTCCCTGGCTGCTCGGCCTTGCGGCCCTCGTGTTTAGCCTTTGCCCGGCGGCCCGGGCCCAAACCCCGCCGCCCACCGGCGACGTGTACGTAGACGGGCAGGGCGTGCTGCGCTGGCAGCAGACCAAGCGGGAAGTGGCCTTGTTTGGGGTCAATTACACCGCCCCGTTTGCCCACGCCTACCGGGCCCAGCAGGCCGTGGGCGGCAGCGCCGAAAAGGCCATCGACCAGGATGTGTACCACCTTGCGCGCCTGGGCCTCGACGCCTTTCGGATTCACGTCTGGGACGTGGAAATTACTGACACGCTGGGCAATCTGCAGCAGAATGAGCACTTGCGCCTGCTCGACTACCTGGTGGCCCAACTCAAGCAGCGCGGCATCAAGGTTATTCTGACGCCCATTGCTTACTGGAACAACGGCTACCCCGAGAAGGACTCCGGCACGGGCTTTTCCAGCATGTATTCCAAAGTGCAGGCCTACACCAATCCGCGGGCCATCCGGGCCCAGGAAAACTATCTGACGCAGTTTCTCAACCACCGCAACCAGTACACCCGGCTGCTCAACCGCGAAGACCCTGACATTCTCGCCTTTGAGGTCTGCAACGAGCCCCGCTACCAGCAGCCGGCGGCCCAGGTAACGGCCTTTGCCAACCGCATGGTGGCCGCTATGCGGGCTACAGGCTACGGCAAGCCCATTTTCTACAACATTGCCGAAAACCCGGAAGTGGAAGACGCCATCCTGGCCGCCAACGTGGATGGGCTGACGTTTCAGTGGTACCCGGCCGGCCTAGTGAGCGGGCACACGCTGCGCGGCAATTTGCTGCCCCACGTGGACCAGTACCCCATTCCGTTTCGGCAGGACCCGCGGTTTCGGCGCCGGGCCAAGCTGGTGTACGAGTTTGAGTCGGGCGACATAATCCAGCCGGTGATGTACCCGATGATGGCCCGCAGCTTCCGGGAAGCCGGGTTTCAGTGGGCCACCCAGTTTGCCTACGACCCGCTGGCCATTGCCTACGCCAACACCGAGTACCAGACCCACTATCTGAACCTGGCCTACACCCCGGCCAAAGCCCTGAGCCTGCTTATTGCCGGCAAGGTATTTCGCCGGGTGGGGCGGGGCCAAAGCTTCGGGCGCTACCCCGCCGACTCCGTCTTCGATGCCTTCCGGGTGAGCTACCGGCGGGGGCTGAGCGAGATGAGCACCGAGGAGGAATTTTACTACACGGCTTCTACACAAACGATTGTCAAGAAAGTGGCCAAGCTACGGCACGTGGCCGGTGTGGGCAGCTCCCCACTGGTGCAGTACGGGGGCTCGGGGGCCTACTTCCTGGACCGGGTGGCGCCGGGCATGTGGCGGCTGGAAGTGCTGCCCGACGCGGTGCCTATCCGGGACCCGTTTGAAACGGCCTCCCTGCAAAAGCCCGTGACTCAGATTCTGTGGAACGACCAGCCCCTGCGCCTCGCGCTGCCCGAGCTGGGGCCCCGCTTTACGCTGCGCGGCCTCAATGAAGGCAACACCGCCCAGGCACAGGCCACCGACGGCCGCCTGACGGTGCGGCCGGGCGTGTACCTGCTGGCCGCGGCCGGCAAGCAAACCAGCGCCTGGACGGCCGATTCGCCGTTGGGTTCGTTGCGCCTGGGCGAGTTTGCGGCCCCGGCGCCCACCAAGCTCGGGCCCCAGGTACGCCACACCCCGCCGGCCCAGGCCACGGCCGGGCAGCCCCTCATTATCCGGGCCACGCTGACCGGCATTGAAGCCGCCGACAGTGTATTTCTGGTGGCCCAGCACTACTACGGCCGTACGCGGGTGCTCCCCGTGCGGCAGCCGGCGTATGCCACCGTGGAAGCCACCGTGCCGGCCGAGCTGACCACCGCCGGCTTGCTGCGCTATTGGCTGGTGCTGAAAAAGGCCGGGCAGCCGCTCACCTTTCCCGGCGGCTTCCGCGGCCAGCCCCAGGAATGGGACTTTTTCTCCCCGGAGCATTGGGAAGTGCCGCTGGTAACGGCCCAAACGCCGCTGTTCCTGTTTCGGGCTGCCGCCGACCAAGGCCAGGTGGAAGCCCGCAGCCTGAGCCGCACCGCCTGGACGGAGTACGTCACGACCGAAGCGGCCGGGGCGCTGGCGCTGCGCTTCGTGCAGGGCGAGGCCAAAGAGGCTGCGGCTCCGGCCGCCGAAACCGGGCCGGCCGCCTGCCTGCGGGCTTACTACGGTGACAAGCTGCCGGCCCGCCGCCAGGATTTGAGCGGCTTTACGGAGGTGGTAGTCAAGGCCCGGGCCAGCCGGCCGGTGGGGGCGCAGGTGGTGCTGGCCACCCAGGATGCCGCCGCCTTTGCCGCGCCCGTACCGCTAACTACTGAGCTGCGCGAAATCCGGATTCCGCTGAGTAGCTTCAACGCCAGTGCTTTACTGCTGAGCCCGAGGCCGTATCCGGGTTTTTTGCCGCTGCGCTTCCAAAGTTCTAACCCCGGCCCGCTGCGGCTGGCCGACACCGAAGTGGTGCAGCTGCTGGTAGATGCCGCCGCGGCTACCCAGGTTGATATTGAGTCGATTTTCCTGCGGTAAATGCCGCTTGCTCACCCGCTGCGGGCCCGGTGCCTTCGGCCAGCTGGGTATCTTGCCACTCCATTTGCTTCCAAACTCTTCCGCATGCGCTTTTCTTCTTCCTTTCTGGCCCTGCTCCTGATGGTGGCCGCCCCGGCCCTGGCCCAGTCGCGGCAGGATATTCTGCTGACTTCCGACTGGAAATTTACCAAGGGCGACGTGGCCGGCGCGGCCCAGCCCGGCTTCCAGGACGCCAAGTGGCAAACCGTGCGCGTGCCCCACGACTGGGCCATCTACGGTCCGTTTAGCAGCACCAACGACTTGCAGCAGGTCAAGATTGAGCAGAACAACGAGAAGCAGGCTACCACCAAAGCCGGCCGCACCGGCGGGCTGCCCTTTATCGGCACGGGCTGGTACCGGCGGCGGCTGGCGGTGCCGGGCTTCGGGCCGGGCAAGCGCGCCGAGCTGGTCTTCGACGGGGCCATGAGCAACGCCCACGTGTTTGTGAACGGCAAGGAAGTGGGCTACTGGCCCTACGGCTACAACTCGTTTCACTTCGATATCACCCCGTTTTTGAGCCCGGGCGGCGGCGCCAATACCCTGGCCGTGCGCCTGGAAAACCAGCCCGAAGCCTCGCGCTGGTACCCCGGCGCCGGCCTCTACCGCAACGTGCACCTGGTCGTTACCGATGAGGTGCACATCCCGGTGTGGGGCACCTACGTCACCACGCCCACCATCACCGCCGACTTTGCCAAGGTAAAGCTGCGCACCGCAGTAGCCGGCGCCACGGCGGCCCAGAGCCTGCGCCTCGACACCGAAATCCGGGATGCGGCGGGCACGGTGGTAGCCACCACCAGTACGCCCCTGGCCGCTACCGACGGGCAGCAGTTCGAGCAAAACCTGGTGGTGCCCCAGCCCCGGCTTTGGTCGCCGGAAACGCCGGTGCTCTACACGGCCACCTCGAAGCTGTACGCCGGCTCGGTGCTCAAAGACGAGTATCAGACCCGCTTCGGTATCCGCTCGTTTACGTTTGAGGCCAACAAGGGCTTTTCGTTGAACGGGCAGCCGCGCCGCTTCCGGGGCGTGTGCAACCACCACGACCTGGGCCCCCTGGGCGCGGCCATCAACCCGGCCGCCCTGCGCCGGCAGCTGACCTTGCTCAAGGACCTGGGCGCCGACGCCATCCGGACGACTCACAACATGCCGGCCCCGGAGCTGGTGAGTTTGGCCGACGAAATGGGCTTTATGCTGATTGTGGAGTCGTTTGACGAGTGGAAAAAGCCCAAGGTCAAGAACGGCTACAGCCAGTACTTCGACGAGTGGTCGGAGCGCGACGTGGTGAACATGGTGCACCGGGACCGGAACCATCCCTCGGTCATTATGTGGAGCATCGGCAACGAGGTGCCCGACCAGTGGGCCCCCGGCGGCACCAAGATTGCTCGGCGCCTGCAAGACATTGTGCACCGCGAAGACCCGACCCGACCCGTGACGGCCGGTATGGACCAGTTCGACGCGGTAGTGGGCAACGGCTTTGCGGCCCTGCTCGACGTGCCGGGCTTCAACTACAAGCCCCACCGCTACCCCGAAGCCTACACCAAGCTGCCCCAGGCCCTGATGCTGGGCTCCGAAACGGCTTCCACGGTCAGCTCCCGCGGGGTGTACAAGTTTCCGGTGGTAACGGCCAAGGATAAGAAGTATCCGGATAATCAGTCGTCGTCCTACGACCTGGAAGCCTGCAACTGGTCCCAGACGCCGGACGAGGAATTCGCGGCCCAGGACGCGCTGGGCTACCTCATGGGCGAGTTTGTGTGGACCGGCTTCGACTACCTCGGCGAGCCGACGCCCTACGACGAAGCCTGGCCTTCGCACAGCTCCTACTTCGGCATCATGGACCTGGCGGGTTTGCCCAAAGACCGGTTTTACCTCTACCGCTCCCGCTGGAACCCCACCGCGGCCACGCTCCACCTGCTGCCCCACTGGACCTGGCCCGGCCGCGAAGGCCAGACCACGCCGGTGTTTTGCTACACGAATTATCCCTCGGCCGAGCTGTTCGTGAACGGCGTAAGCCAGGGCCGCCAAACCAAGAGCTCATCCGACAAGCCCCAGACCCAGTACCGCCTGATGTGGAACGAGGTGAAATACGCGCCCGGCAGCCTGAAAGTAGTGGCCTACGACGCCCAGGGCAAAGCCGTGGCCGAGGAGGAAGTGCGCACCGCCGGTAAGCCCCACCATATCAAGCTGGTCACGGACCGCCCCAGCCTGGCCGCCGACGGGCAGGACTTGGCCTACGTAACCGTGCGGGTGGAAGACGCCCAGGGCAACCTCTGCCCCGAAGCCAGCAACGAAGTGCAGTTCAAGGTCACGGGGGCGGGGCAGTTTCGGGCGGCGGCCAACGGCAACGCGGCCAGCCTGGAGCTGTTTCACGAGCCCCGTATGAAAGCATTTCAGGGGCAGCTCGTGGCCATCGTGCAGGCCGCCGATAAGGCCGGGCCCGTGCAGCTGCAAGCCACCGGCAAAGGCCTGAAAAGCGCCAGTGTGACCCTGCAAACTACTGCTGCGAAATAGCTGGGCCCGGGCGTAAAGACCGAAAAAGGCCGCCGGGAAACTCCCGGCGGCCTTTTTTACGCACTGCCATGGCGTCGGCAGCGCGCCGCTACTTCACGATGCTGAAGCGGCGGTTTTCGACGGTGCTGTTGGTAATCAGCCGGCAGGTGTAGACGCCGTTGGGCAGCTCGGCGCGGCCCAGGTCGAGCTGGTAGTCCTGGCCGCCGACCACCTCAGCGTTGTAGAGCGTGGCTACCAGGCGGCCCAGCTCGTTGTACAAATACACTTGGGCCTTGCCGCCCAGCGTCGGGCGGAAGCGGATGGTGGCCTGATCCACGACCGGGTTGGGGTAGATTTCGAGCCCGGCGGCGTTGCTCAGCAAGGCGGCGGCTTTGGCCGGGGTGCTGCCCAGCGTCACGCTCGTCGTCGTAGTGGGAGCGGGGGCCGTGGTGGTAATGGCGGTGCTGCTCCGCACGCTGATTTTGCCGCCTTTGAGTTCCTGAAGTACCGTTTTGCCCCCGGTCCAGTTGCTGGAAAACAGCAGCTCCCCGGTGGAGGACCGCAGCGTGACGCCAATCTTATGCGGAGCCCCGGTCACGGTCGACTCCAAGGCCTGCACCGACAAGTCCAGGCCGCCGCTGAGGCCGGTTGTATTCAGCGGGTCGGTGATGTCGCTCAGGGTGGCCTTGGTGTTGAAGTCGCCCTGGTTGCCGCTGGCGCTGGACACGGTGCCCAGGGTGTTAATCGAGTTGCTCTTGATCTGGTAAGTGCGCCACAGGCTGCCTACCAGCCGGCGGAAAATGATGGTGGCCTGGCCCTGGATGTTTTTGCCGCTCTTGTTCCACTTCATCGTGAAGCCAAAGTTCATCTTCGAGCCCCCCGGCGCCGCATACGAGCCGCCCGACTGGGCCACCACTACGCTGCCGCCGCCATTCACGTAGTCCTGGCCGGGCACGGCAATGGTAATCAGGGTGTGCTCGGGCGTGCGGCCGGCGTAGTAGCCACCCTGGGCTTCCACCAGCAAATCGAAGGTGCGGCCGCCGTTGCCGAAGTCGGCTGAGCTCAGCGTTACGGGTAGTACGCCGGTGCGGGCCGTGCCCTGCAGGTTGGCGGTGCTGACGGGGCTGACGGCGAAGGTAGTCGTGCCGAACAGGTTGGTTTCCCCCAGGCCGTTCACCTCCTTAAACGCGGCCCGGGCATTGCCAATAATGCCCCGCGAATTGTCCGCAGCATCGGTCAGCGTAGCAATGTACTCCACGTTGGCCGTGGCCGAAGTCGAGTTGGCCGTGCCAAAGTATTCCAGGCCCGAGTACACCACGTCGGTATTCTCCGGAGTTACAACCAAATTCGTAGGCGTGGCGCCGGTAGCCTCTCCCACGTTGGTAGTGTTAGGTCGGAACAGGGCCGTAATGGCGTAGCTGCCGGCTTTCTGACTGATAATAAACGTCTTGCTAACCGTGCTCAGGCCGCCGGGCGCCGGAAACGCGACGCTGCCCAGCGTGGTAGTGCCCAGCTTAAAGTCGATGGTGCCCCCCACAGCCGTCAGCACGCTCAGGGCCGAGAGTGAAGTCACGGTAGCCGTGAGCGTCACTTGGTCGGAGTACTGCACCGGGCCGCTATGACTGAGAATGAGGTCCGAAGTGGCGGTGGAAATGTTGGCCGTGGCCGTGGTGCTGGTATTGGCCAGGTAGTTTGGCGCATCCTCGCCGCCGATGCTGATGCCGCTCACCGTCACGGTTTTGGCCGTGCCCACGTTGGCATCGGCAAAGCTGGCCGTGGTGTAAACCGGGAGTAGCTGGTCACCGATCACCCGGTCGTCCTGGAGGGTGGCTAGGGTCACCGTGTTACCATCAAATACCTTGCTGGCAGCGGTGGCCGTCACCTTCAGCTCCCGCACGGTGATGTTGGCCTGGGCCGAAGCCGTGGTGTTGGGGGCGTAGTTGTCTTTGTCGGCCCCGCCCGGCAGGCTCACGTCGGCCGTGACGAGCTTATCGGTGCCCACGTTCTTAGTGGCAAATAAGCCATTGGCGGCCCCGAGCGTGACGACGTCGCCGGCTACCAGGCCGCTGGCCGGCCGCAGCACCGGCGTTACCGAGGCCGTGCGGGTGCCGTCGTATACCTTGTGGGCGGCCGTCAGAGCAATGGTCAGGGCTTTGGGAGTAATATCGGCGGTGGTGAAGGCCGTGGCGTTGACGCTGTAGTTGGCCGCGTCGGCGCCCGTCAGGGTCAGGCCCGTCACGGTTACGGTTTTCCCGGTGCCCACGTGTTTATTGGCGAAGCTGCCCGTGCCGCCCCCGGGCACCACCTCGTCGTCGGGGAGCTGCCCGCTCAGGGTGCGGCCCGTAACGGTGGCGCCGGTTTGCCCGTCGTACACTTTCGCGCTGGCCGTTACGGAAGCTACCAGGGCTTTGGCCGTAATGGCGGCCGCAGTAGTAGCCGTGGCGTTGGCCGCGTAGTTGCCCGCATCGGCCCCCGACTTGCTCACGCCGGCCATGACGGGCTTGCTCAAACCCACGTTTTTGTCGTCGAACTGCCCATTGGTGGCCGCTACGCTCACCTTGTCGCCCGGCACCAGCCCGCTGCTGATGGCCGCGCTGACGGCCGCCGCCGTAGTGCCGTCATACTGCTTGCCCTGGGCGCTGATGCCGATAACCAGGGAGCGGGCCGTAATGCTGGCCGTGGCGCTAGCCGTGGGATTGGCTGCGTAGTTGTGCTCGTCGGCCCCGCCGCTGATGGCTACGGCCGCCGTTACCTGCTTGCCGGCGCCCACCGTTTTCGAGTCGAACTGCCCGTTGCTGCTGGTCACCGTTACTACGTCGCCGGTCAGCAGGCCGCTGCCTGCCGCCAGCAAGGCCGCCGTGCCGGCCGTGGAGGTGCCGTCGTACTCTTTGTCTTGGGCGCTGAGGGCAATGGTCAGGGCTTTGGGAGTAATATCGGCGGTGGTGTAGGCCGTGGCGTTGACGCTGTAATTGGCCGCGTCGGCACCCGTCAGCGTCAGGTCGGTGGCCGTTACGGTTTTACTGGTGGCCACGTGCTTATCGGCAAAGGCCGCCCCACCAATCGAGATGCTGACGGCATCGCCGTCCACTATACCGGCCAAGTTGGTGGTGGTCAGGATGGCCGCCGTGGTCCCGTCGTAGGTTTTTGAGTCGGCCGTGACGGCCGCCGTCAGGGCTTTGGGGGTGATGCTGGCCGTGGCCGTAACCGGGCCCGCCAGCAGGCGGTAGTTGGGCGCATCGGCCCCGGTGAGGCCGAAGCCCAGGCCGGTAACGGTTTTACCCGGGCCCACGGTTTTGTCGGCAAAAGTGGCCGTGCCGCCCGTCAGGCTGACTTCGTCGCCGGCTATGGCTCCGCTGACGGCGCGGCCGGTGATGCTGGCCGCCCGGGTAGCATCGTATACTTTGCCGGCCGCCGTAAAGGAAGCCGTCAGGACTTTGGGTTGAATAGTCAGGGCGGCGGGCTCACTGGTGGCCGGGGTGTAGTTGAGGCTGCCGGCGTAGACCGCCGTAACCGCGTAGGTACCGGCCCGAACTGGAGCTTCCGCCGCGGGACCGTACGTGGTAAGGCCCGTACCAACATAGCGCAGGGTGACATCGGTCAGTACTTCCGCCGGCGTACCAGCTCCGGTAGCCTGGCCCGTGCCGCCGTGGGCCTGGTGGTCGTAGGGGAAAGTGCCGCCGCTGGCCGTCACGTCCGGGGTTACCTGCGTAACGGTCAGCAACACGGAGGCGCTGGCCGCCTGGTAGTTAGTCGTGGCGGCGGCTTCCACCAACAGGGTTTGCTGCGGGCCGGTGCTGAGGATAATGCCCGCGGCTGGTGTGTAGCTAAGCGCCCCGGGCGCCGAACCGCCCGCCACGCCGGTTACGGCAGCATTGAGCTGACTGCTGGAAAGCGCCGTGCCGTAGGCAATGGCATCGGGGTTCGGCCAGGTAATGGTCTGCGGGGCCTTTTGCACCAGCAGGCTGCCAGTGGCGCTGCTGGCGGCGTAGCCCGGCCCGGCGCTAAAGCTGGCGGCCACATACCCTACATAAGCCGTGGGGCTGGCATTGATACCGGCCAGGCTGACGTTGGGCAGCGCGGCGGCCCCGGTGGCGTCGGTTGTGGCGGTGCCCACGGCCAGGTTATTGAGCCGGAAAGCAATGGTTTTGCCACTGAGCGGGGTGCTGCCGGCCCTGAGCGTGGCCGTCAGGGTAGTCGTGCCGCCGTAAACTCCCGTGGCTTCTGCTACGGTGAGGGTGGTCGGCAGCTCGGAAAAGGTGATGGTTACCTGCGACGTCGAGGTGCAGCTGCCGTTGGCAATGGCCCACTGCAGGTGGTAGGTGGTGCCGGCCACGCCGCTAAAGCCCGAGGTCGGACTGTCGGGAGTGGCTACCACCCCGTCGAGGCCCCCGGTGATACTCCAGCTGCCGGTACCGACGATGGGCGTATTGGCCGCCAGCGTGGTGCTGGTGCCGCTGATAGTTTGAGCCGGACCCGCATTGGCCGTCGTGGGGGCGGGCGTCACGGTCACGGCCACGGGCTCAATATCCGAGCAGTTGCCGTTCGTGGCTTTGATGTAATACGTGCCGCTGACGGCTACGGCGCCCGGGGTGCTCAGCGGCGTGGTGGCGGCGGCATCGGTCCAGTAGCTGAGCGTGCTGCCGCTGGGCAGCGTACTGCCGCTCGTTACGGCTGCGGCCGTCAGGCTGACGGTGGCCGGGGCGCACACGGCCGCCGGAGCCGTGACGGTCAGCACGGGCAGTTGGGTAACCGTTACGGGCAGGGGTGCCGACATGGCCGTGCAGGTATTGCTGTTGGTAACCAGCACGGTGTAGGTTCCCGCCGTGCTAGCCGTGTAGGTTTGCTGCTGGGCGGGTGCGCCATTGATAGCCGAGCCGTTACGAAACCACTGATACCCGGTGATGGTGCCGGCACCCGCCGTGGCGTTGGCCGTGAGCATGGTGCTGCCGCCGCTGCAAAACGTAGCGGCTCCCGTCACGCTAACGGTGGGGCCCCGCAGGGTCACGGTGCGCGTCGTGGAGGCTGAAGAGAAGTTGCAGCCCACGGCCGTTGCCTCGATATTGACCGTGCCGACGAACCCCACCGCCCAGGTTACCACGCCGCTGGCATTGATGGTGCCGGCCGCCGAGTTGTTCAACGACCAGCTGAGGCCTGTGCTGTTGGCGGCCGAGGAGGTATAGGCCGTGGTGGTGGCACTCGTGACCGGGCAATTCGGTTCGGTACTGCCGGCCACCACGGTAATGAGCGTGGGCGCACTAACGGGGGGAGTTACCGTAACCGCCACCGTAGCGGTAGAAAAGGGCGCCGCAGTGTTGCCGCAACCTGGGTCCCCAGACAGCGCCGACAGTTGGGTTATCTGGCAGAAGTAGTAGCGGGTGCCGGCAACCGTGGAGTTGGGCGTATAGCTGTAGGTGCCCCCGTTAGTGTTGGTTGCCCAGATGCCCCCCCCACTCGTTGGCGTTGCCTGAACCAGTACCGCATTGGTTAAGCTGGTCGTATTGGTAAGGTTATAATACCACCTATACACAATGTTGGCCTTGCTTCCCGAGCCGCACGTAAGCACCCTGGCTTGCAGAGCCGTGGTAGTACCATTAAGGCAGAAAGACTGCGCAGTAGTCGTAATCAGCGCCGCCCCCGATGGATATTCGCCCGCGTCCGTGAATTGATAAGAGGCCAAATACGCGGTGGTGCCGCCCGCGGCCAGCACGGTGAACTTCACGCCCAAGTGCCGCTGCTCGATGCTGTAATCAATTTGCCAGCTGCCATCCGCTGCCACCGGCACATCGTAGCGGTGGTAGTCGGGATAATCCGGCTCCTCCTTAAACTCAACGTGCACCGTCTGGTCCTGGGTCCAGCCGCTGCCGCTGATGTGGGCCACTTCGCCGGGAGCGTAGTCATCCTTGTCCGAGGTGACGGTGGGCGCGTAGCTGGATTGGGCAGCGCCGCCTAAGGCAATTAAAAAGAGAATTAGCGTGAGCAGCAACCCCAGGGCGCTGCTCCTTCTCCGCCGGAGAATGGAGGGTACGGGTGTGGTCATACAGGTGGTATGCAAAAGGTGGTAGATAAAAGAGCAAGCTGCCTGGCTGCGGCAGCCAAAGGCACAGGGCTTGGCCAGGCGTAGGCTAGGGCCCGGCCGGGATGCAGAAACTCTTAAAGTGAGGACAGAAGTAATATTTAAGTGTAATTTATCAATAATTAATATAACACATCATGTTAAATAGATTTATTTCAATTTTATTTTGTGTTTATACGCATTCATTTCTCCGGGTGAATAATATGGATTTCACTATACAATTGATTTATGATTAGCTCAGAGAGACTAGTCGGGGCGCAATGGCAGAGTGCCCAGGCGGCGGGTATACCATCGTTGATTTGTGCGGTAGATGCGCGGGTTTGTGTCTTACTTGGCGTGGGCACCGTAGGTAATTTTGTCTTGTTATCGAAGCCCAGACTTCTGCCTTATGAAACCCATCGATTCGTCTACGCTGGCCCTGCTTGATTTGCGCTGCCCCCGCTGCCACCAGGGCCCGTTGTTTTCGTACCCGGCCTATAAGCTCACCAAGTACGCCGTCATGCCCGAGCGGTGCCCGGTGTGCAGCGTGGCCTATGAGCCCGAGCCCGGCTTTTACTGGGGCGCCATGTTCGTGAGCTACGCCTTTTCGGTGGCCTGGTTTGCCATCGGCGGGGTAGCGGCTTACTACCTGTTCAACAACCCCTCGGTGTGGGTGTACGTGCTGCTGGTCACGGCTTTGGTGCTGGTGACGGCTCCGGCCACGTTGCGCTACTCCCGGGCCATCATGCTTTACTTGTTCGGGGGCATCAAATACGACCCTAATCTGCGGCGACTTCCCACCGATGAAGCCTCGCCCCGAAGTCGGGCCAACGCCCCCGCTGTTTTGTAACTGCTAGCCCCGCCGTCAGAAATTCTGGCTTCGGGGCTTTTTTCTGGCTTACTACCGGCTACTTTTCCGCTTTCCGCCCAGCCCCGTTGCGTATGGATGATTTTCTTGCTGCCCGCTCCCAGATGGCCCTGTCGTTGGGCTTTCACATCATCTTTTCCTGCATCGGCATGGTTATGCCGTTTTTTATGGCCGTGGCCCACTATTTCTGGCTCCGGACGCGGGACAATACCTACCGCAACGTGACCCGGGCCTGGAGCAAGGGCGTGGCTATTTTCTTCGCCACGGGTGCCGTGTCGGGCACGGTGTTGTCGTTTGAGCTGGGCTTGCTCTGGCCTAAATTCATGGAACACGCGGGGCCCATCTTCGGCATGCCGTTTTCCCTGGAAGGCACGGCGTTCTTCATTGAGGCCATTGCCCTGGGCTTTTTTCTCTACGGCTGGGACCGGTTCAACCCCTGGTTTCACTGGTTTACGGGCGTCGTGGTGGGCGTGAGCGGGCTGGCTTCGGGCATCTTGGTGGTGGCCGCCAACGCCTGGATGAACAGCCCCGCCGGCTTCGACTACGTGAACGGGCAGTACCTCAACATTGACCCCATTGCGGCCATGTTCAACGACGCCTGGCTGTCCCAGGCCCTGCACATGACGCTGGCCGCCTTTGCCGCCACCGGGTTTGCCGTGGCCGGCGTCCACGCCCTGATGCTGCGCCGGGGCCGCAATACCGGGTTTCATACCCGGGCCTTCCGCATTGCCGCCGCCTTCGGGGCCGTGGCCGCCCTGCTCCAGCCCCTGAGCGGCGACTTTTCGGCCAAGGACGTAGCTCGCCGCCAACCCGCCAAGCTGGCCGCCATGGAAGCCCACTTCCACACCGAAAAGCACGCCTCTTTGGTCCTCGGCGGCTTGCCCAACGAAGACAAGCAGCGCGTGGACTACGCCCTCAAAATCCCGGGGATGCTAAGCTTTCTGGCCCACGGCAACTTCGAGCAGGAAGTCACCGGCCTCGACCGGATTGCGCCCCAAAACCGGCCGCCGGTACTTGTGCCGCATATTGCTTTCCAGCTGATGGTGGGGCTGGGCACGCTGATGATGGGCATTGCGGCCGTGTACTTCCTGGCGCTGTGGCGCAACAAGCAGTGGCTCACGAGCCGCTGGCTGCTGGGTTTGTTCGTGGCCGCTACGCCGGCCGGGTTTCTGGCCGTAGAAGCGGGCTGGACGGTCACCGAAGTCGGCCGGCAGCCCTGGATTATCAACGGGGTGATGCGCACGGCCGACGCCGTAACGCCCATGCCGGGCATTGCCTACTCGTTTTACCTGTTTACGGCCGTGTACCTGTCCTTGAGCCTGGTCGTGGTGTTCCTGCTCTACCGCCAAATCCGGATGGTACCCCAGCTCTACGACGTGCCCGCCGGTACGCCCGAAGCCGCCCACGCCTAGCCGCTGCTTGTTTCATGGACTACGTCGTTATTGCCTACCTGTACCTGGCCATTCTGCTCTACCTGCTGCTCGGCGGTGCCGACTTCGGGGCGGGCATCATCGAGCTGTTTACGTCCCGCAAAAACCGCCGCGTAACCCACGAAACGCTCTATCAGGCCATTGGGCCCATCTGGGAGGCCAACCACATGTGGCTCATCATTGCCATTGTCATCCTGTTCGTGGGCTTTCCGCGCATCTACAGCGTGATGTCGGTGAGCTTGCACATTCCGCTGCTGCTCTTGCTGCTGGGCATTATTGCCCGGGGCACGGCCTTCGTGTTCCGGCACTACGACGCGGTGCACGACCGGATGCAGAGCGTGTATGCCACCATTTTCGTGTATTCGAGCCTGGTTACGCCGCTCTTTATTGGCATTCTGGCCGGCAGCGCCCTGGCCGGCTACATCGACCCCGCCGCCCCGGACTTTCTCTCGGCCTACGTCTGGAGCTGGCTGCACTGGTTTGGGGTGGCCGTGGGCGTCTTCACGGTGGCCTTGTGCGGCTTTCTGGCCTCGGTCTATACCATAGGAGAAGCTACTACTGAGGCCGACCGGCAGCGTTTCATCCGCAAAACCCGCCTGCTGATTATCGTCGCCTTTGCCGCTGGGGCCCTGGTCTTCGTGGCCGCCCGCTACGAAGGCTTGCCGCTGATGAGCTGGATTTTTGGCAACGCGGTGGGGCTCACGGCCATCGGGCTGGCCACTATTTCGCTCGGTTTGCTCTGGTACGTGCTGGGCCGCGGCCTCACCTGGCTGCCCCGCGTGCTGGCCGGCTTTCAGGTCACGATGATTCTGCTGGCCGTCGGTTACGCCCACTTTCCCGATTTTATCCGCCTGCGCAATGGCCAGCACCTGTCGTTGGTGGAACAGCTGGCCCCGGCCAAAACCGTGTCGGCCCTGGGCTGGGCTCTGCTGGTGGGCAGCGTGTTTATTCTGCCCGCGCTGGGCTATTTGTACTACAGCTTCCAGCACGCGTCGCGTCCCCAGAGCGCCGGATCGGAAGTGGCGCAGTAGCGCGAACTTTGTAGTTCGCGCACCAGAACGACAAACAACAAGGTCAGCGGTGGTGGTGCCTAAACTAGCTGCCAGCGGCAAGTCATGGAGCGGCGGCTGAACCGGGAGACGGTGGAACTTTGCCCGGTGGCGGGTACCTTGCCGGCCGCATGAAAGCACCCGCCCTGCCCGTACTGGCCCTCGACGCGTTTCCGCGGGCCGGCAACAACCATTGGTACTACATTCAGCAGCTGGAAACTCACGCCCGGCAGTTTCCGCACGTGAGTGAGCCCCACGCCCACAATTTCTACCTCGTGCTCTACATCACCCAGGGCCAGGGCACCCACACCATCGACCTGATTGCCCACGAGCTCCGGCCGGGCAGCCTGTTTTTTCTCGCCCCGGGCCAGGTCCACTCCTGGGCGCTGTCGGCCGATGCTCAGGGCTTCATTCTCTTCTTCACCGCCGAATTTTACCTTCAGTACTACCCGGCCAGCCGTCTGGCCGAATACCCGTTTTTCGCGCCCGGCCACCAGCCCGTGGTATACTTGCCGGCGGCCGAAACCGACATTCTGCCCCTGTTACAGCGCGTTTACCAGGAAGACCAAGTCGCGTTGCCCAACCGCGACGCCGTGGTGGGCGCCTACGTCTACCTGACGCTGGAGCTGGCCGCCCGCACGTTTCCGCAGGAAGAAACAAACTCGCCGCCCGCCTACGGGCAGCAGCAGGTGCGCGAGTTCAGCCAGTTGCTCAACGAGCATTTCCGCCAGGAAAAATCGGTGCGCTACTACGCCGAGCGCCTGGCCTTGACGGCCAACCACCTCAACGCCATCTGCCGCCGCATCCTCAACAAAACCGCCAGTGACCTGATCCACGAGCGGGTGGTGGCCGAGGCCAAGCGCCAGCTCACCCACTCGGCCCAGTCGGTGGCCCAGGTAGCCGATGCCGTGGGCTTCGAGGATGCCTCCTACTTTACCCGCTACTTCAAAAAGTACGTGGGCCAGACGCCCGAGGCTTTCCGCCACAGGTCCTGAGCAGCGGCTCAGTAGCATTCAGAAACGTCGCGCCATCGAATGCTACCAGGGGTTTGCGAGCTGAAAAAGGTCCTGTCGAGCAAAGCGAGGCATCTCGCGGGCAATGGTAACCGTCATGCTGAGCGAAGCAAAGCGGAGTCGAAGCATCTCTACCGCTTCGTTGTGCAGGCGTCAGAATTACCATTGCGGTAGAGATGCTTCGACTTCGCTACGCTGCGCTCAGCATGACGTTCTTTTCCCAACAATGTCAGCACGCGAGATGTCTCGCTCTGCTCGACAGGACGTTCTACTCTGGGCGTTCCAGGCTGAACCCTACAGCTTCAGCGTCATCGACAGATTAAGGACGCGGCCTTCTACCGGGGCCCAGAGCTGGCGGAAGCCGGGGTTGGCGAAGCTGCCCTGGGCGTCGCTGAGCACCACGGCTTCGCGGCGGGTCTGGCGGTAGTCGAGCAGGTTTTCGCCGTTGAGCACGAAGGAAACCGGGCCAGTGGTGTAACGCAGCATGCCGGCCGTAATGAAGTAGCCGGGCGTGCGGCGGCCGTTATCCAGATACTGCTGCCCGATGTAGGATGCTTCCACGCCCACGCGCCAGTGCGGACCCAGCTCCACGGTGCCCACGCCGGCTACTTTGTGGCGGGCAATCAGGCTCAGGTAAGGATTGTCGGCCGCTTGGTGGCGGCGGGCATCGGTGAAGAGGTAGCCCAGGTAGAGCTCGGTTTCGTCCTGACGGTAGCGCACGTAGGTTTCGAAGCCCTGCGTCACAAACGGCGCCGGGGCATTGAAAAAGCGGATCAGGCCGGTGGCGTCGTCCTGGCTGAGCAGCAGGGGGTGGGCAATACGGGTCAGGAAAAACGACTGGTTCACCGTCAGGCTGTAACTGTCTTCCCCGCTGCCGCCCTTGGTTTGGAAGTTCACGTCCACGTTGGCCCCAGCCGACTGCTCAGCTTGCACGTCGGCGGCAAAGGGCAGCAGGTTGGCGTAGTCCCGCTCGTCGAGCTCGTTAGCAAAAAACGTGGGCGCCTTATAGCCCAGCCCGCCGCCCACCCGCGCCGACCACGCCGGGCTGAACTGCAGCAGCCCACTCACCCGGGGCAGCACGAAGGTGCCGTACTGGTTGTGGTGGTCGAGGCGCAGGCCGGTTTGCAGGGTGAAGGCCGCCGTGGGCTTCCAGTCGTCCTGGGCAAACAGGCCCGGCGTCACGTAGTCGTAGCTCCGCAGCCGGAGCTGCCCGGGGTGGCGGGGCCGGAAACTCTCGCCCGTCACGTTCAGGCCCGCTACTATAGTATGCTGCGCAACGTGCAGCAGCTCACTGGCCTCGGTATAATAGGAGAGCTGGCGGGCGTCGAGGCCGGTGGTGTTGGTGGTGGCCGTGCGTTGAAAGTCGCTCAGGTTGGCTTTGAGCAGCAGCTGGTTGCCGCTGGCGGCGGTGTTTTCGTAGCGCGCATCGGCCGTGTGGCGCCAGCTGGTATTGCTGATAAAGAACTGGTGGCGGGCGTCGGGCTGGCCGCCGAGCACCTGCACGTCGCCGCCCCGGCGCTCCTCGTAGGTGCCGGTGTAGCCCACGATCAGCTTTTGATTCTCGGCCGGGTACCAGAACAGGCGGGGGTGCAGAAGAAAGCTGCGCAGGCGGGGCAAATCCGAAAAACCGTCCTTATCCACATCCACGGCCTGCTGGCGGGTGCCGCCGGCAAACAGGGTGTAGCCCAGCTTCTCGTTGCGGGCCGCCACGAAGCCGTTGAGGTTGGTTTCGCGCAGCGTGCTTTGGTTGACCAAGAACGTGCGCTCCGGGGCATTGAGCTGGGGCTCCCGCGAGACGAGGTTAATCATGCCGGCAATGGCCCCGCCCCCGTACAGCGTGGACGAGGCGCCCTTGATGATTTCGACCTGCCGCAAATCCAGGGGCGGAATCTGCAGGATGCCGAAGGAGCCGGCGAAGCCGCCGAAGAGCGGCACTCCGTCGCGCAGCAGCTGGGTGTACTTGCCCGACAAGCCCTGGATGCGCAAATCGGTGCTGCCCGTGGTGACGGACGTGGGCTGGGCCTGAATGCCGGCCACGTCGCCGAGCAAACTCACGATGTTGCCGGGTTTGAGGCCGCCTTCCTCCTCAATTTCCTCGGCCCCCAGCACCTCAATTCGGGTCGGCAAATCCTCGATGCGGGAGTTGGTGCGGGTGCTGGTCACGATTACCTCACCCAGCTCGGCGCTGCTGGTAGCCAGCCGCACGCTCAGCACGGCGCCCGGCGCCTGGGGCAGCGTTACGCGCAGCGTCCGGCCCCGGTAGCCCACCAAGGAGAAGGCCACCGCCGTGCTGCCCGCCGGCAGACCCGGCAGCGTCACGCGGCCCTGGGCGTCGGTGCTGGCCCCGATGCCCGAGCCCGGCACCACGGCCGTCACGCCCGGCAGCGGCTCCCGGGTCAGGCTGTCCTGCACCACGGCGCGCAGCTCGTGCTGGGCCTGGGCTACGAAGGTGAGTAAAAGAAAAAGTCCGGTGAAAATCAGGCGCATGCGGCAAAGGGTAAGGCTCGGAATACTGTAAAAGTCCGCGCTGATTCTGAAGATGACCTGAACCGAACCCTGGCGGCCCCAAAGGCTCCACGACTTGCTGACGCAACCGTATTGGCCGGATAACTTGAACTTCCCGGCGCGTAAATCCCGTTGTCTTTGCTTTATCTTTACTCGTTGTACCCGCCGCTCCGTATGTCAGCCACTATTCAGCGCCCCGCTATTCTGCACTTGTTGCGCACCGAAACCCGGCCTTACCACGATGCCCTGGAGCAGAATGAGTTTAACCGGGCTATTCAGCAGGACACTATTACGGAGGCGGTTACCGGGCAGTTTCTGGCCAAGATGTACGGCTTCCTGGCGCCCTACGAAACCCGCCTGCGTGAGCAGCCGCTGGGCCCCGAGTGGCAAGTAGGGCAGCGCCTGCGGGCCCACCTTATTCCCCAGGACCTGGGGGTGACCCCGGCCGCCCTGCCCCAGTGCCCGGCCCTGCCTAAGCTCGACACTTGGCCTCAACTGTTGGGCGCCATGTACGTATTGGAGGGCTCCACGCTGGGCGGCCAGGTGTTGGCCCGGCAGTTGGCCAAGGCCGGTATCGAAGGCCGCCGCTACTTCACCAGCAACGGCGAGCAAACCGGACCCCTGTGGAAAAGCTTCTGCCAGCTGCTGGCCGAGGCCGCTACCGAAGACAACCAGGCTGAAATTGTGGCTTCAGCTGCTTCAACGTTTCAAACTTTACACGCGTGGATCGAGAAACCGTAATCTACAGCGACGAGAGTCTGCTCAATTCGCCCATTACGCTGACCAACTGCGACCGGGAGCCCATTCACATTCCCGGCTCGGTGCAGCCCTACGGCTTTCTGCTGTGTTTGCAGCCCGAAACCCGGCGGGTGGTCCACGCCAGTGAGAATACCCTGGCCCTGATTGGCGTGCCCGCCGAAAACCTCATCGGCCACGGGCTGGACAAGGTGCTGGGCGCGGCTACCATCGCCGAAATTGAGGAGCTGCTGCCCACGCTCACCGAAGCGGCCCGACTGCTGGGGGCCCGCCTCGACGCGGTGGCCGAGCGGCCGTTTTACAAAATCATCCTCCACCGCTACGACGGTCTGCTCTGGCTGGAGTTTGAGCCGGTGGCCGAAACGGCGGTCAGCGCCGTCGACCTGCCTTCCCTGAACCTGGCCCTGGGCCAGATGCTGGGCGCCAGTTCCGTGGCCGAGTTCTGCCAGCTGGCCGTGGAGCAGGTGCGCGACATCACCGGCTTCGACCGGGTGCTGATGTACAAGTTTGCCGAAGATGCCAGCGGCGAGGTGGTGGCCGAAGCCAAGCGCGACGACCTGGAGCCTTTTATGGGCCTGCACTACCCCGCCACCGATATTCCGCAGCAGGCCCGGGCCATGTACCTCAAAAACTGGCTCCGCTTTATTCCCAACGTGAGCTACGAGCCGGCCAAGCTCGTGCCCGTGCTGCACCCCACGGCCCACCGCCCGCCCGACATGACCTACGCCGTGCTGCGCAGCGTGTCCCCGATTCACCTGGAATACATGCGCAACATGGGCGTGGCGGCCACCATGACCATTTCCATTATCCAGGAAGGCGTGCTCTGGGGCCTCATTACCTGCCACCACATGACGCCGCGCCTGGTAAGCTACGAGCTGCGCGAGCTGTGCCTGTTCCTGGGCAAAACCTTCTCGGCCCTGCTCAAAACCAAGCAGCAGCAGGACGAGCAGGCCTACCGCCTCCACATCCGCGACACCCAGGTGCGCATCTTCGAGCTGGTGGGCCAGCACAGCAACTTCGTGGAGGGCCTCTACCAGCGCATGCCCACCATTCGGGACGCCTTCAACTGCGGCGGGGCCGCCATCTGCTTCGAGGGCGATATTATCTCGCTGGGTACCACGCCCACCAAAGAGCAGATCCAGGGCCTGATCAACTGGCTGAAGGTCAACGTGAAGGAAGACGTGTTCTACACCGATTCCTACGTCAAGCACAACCCCGAGGGCCTGGCCATTCGGGGGGTGGCCAGCGGCTTTATTGCCATTTCCCTGGCCCAGGAAGCCGGCGACTACATCATCTGGTTCCGGCCCGAGCAAATCCAGACCGTGACCTGGGCCGGGCAAACCCAGAAGGCCGAAGTGCTGCAGGACGGGCAGCTCAAACTCTCGCCCCGGCAGTCGTTTGAGGCCTGGGCCCAGACGGTGGTCAACACCTCGGCGTCCTGGCTGCCGATGGAAGTGGAAGCGGCCAAGGAAATCCGCCTGCACCTGTCGGATGTGCGCCTGAAGGTGTTCAACGAGCTCCAGACCCGGGCCGCCAGCCTGGTGCGCCTCAACTCGGAGCTGGAGCGCAGCAACGACGAGCTCGACTCGTTTGCCTACGTAGCCTCCCACGATTTGAAGGAGCCCCTGCGCGGCATTCACAACTACAGCATCTTCCTGCTCGAAGACTACGCCGAAAAGCTCGACTCCGAGGGCGTAGGCCGCCTCCAGACCCTGGTGCGCCTGAGCCAGCGGATGGAGTCCTTGCTCGAATCGTTACTGCAGCTCAGCCGCGTGGGCCGGCAGGAAGCCAACATCGAGGAAACCAACGTGCAGGAGCTGGTCGAGGACCTGGTGGATTTGCTGCACCCGCGCTTCGAGCAAACCCGCACCCAGGTGACCATCGTGGATGCGCTGCCCACCTTCCGCTGCGACGCGGTGCGGGTGCGCGAAGTGTTCAACAACCTGCTGACCAATGCCATGCGCTACAGCAACCAGCCCGAGAAGCAGATTCGCATCGGGCTGGCGGCCGAGGGCGTCCGGGGCCCGCGCGGTTCCGGCGGCCGGGACGATTTTCACGTCTTCTATGTTCAGGACGAAGGTATCGGGATTGACCCGCGTCATCATGAGTCCATCTTCCGGATTTTCAAGCGCTTACACCCCCAGGAAAAGTATGGCGGGGGCACGGGAGCCGGCTTGGCCATCGCCCGGAAAATGGTGGAGAAGCAGGATGGCGAAATCTGGGTTGAATCCGTACTAGGCCAAGGGGCCACGTTTTATTTCTCTATTTCAAAGCACCTGTAAAGTGACAGCCTCAACTCATAAGCCCATTCTGGTGGTGGAAGATAGTGTGGAAGACTTCACGGCGCTGGGTCGGGCTTTCCGCAAACACGCCCTGCCCAACCAGCTCTTGCGCTGCGAAGATGGGGACCAAGCCTTGGAGTATCTGCAAGGCTACGGCAAGCACGAAAGCTGGCCCCAGCAGCTGCCCGTGTTTGTGCTGCTGGATCTGAACCTGCCCGGCACCGACGGCCGCACCGTGCTCGAAACCTTGAAGCGCGACCCGCGTTTGCAGTCTATTCCAGTGATTATCTTCAGCACCTCGACCAACAGCCGCGATATTGAAGACTGCTACCGGCTGGGGGCCAACAGCTACCTGACCAAGCCCATCGAGTACGCGGCCCTGGAAGAAAAAACCCGGTTATTGGTGCGCTATTGGCTCAATACCTCGGAATTACCCTCGACCAATTAGGTTATTGCCCGCGTGAAAAGAATCCTTCTCGTTGACGACAACGAGCATGACCGGATGTTGTATAAGCGCTATCTGGGCAAGCAGATAGGGCACGAGCGGTTGGAAATAGTTGAAGCTACCTCGGGCGAGGAAGGAATAGAGCAGTTTCGGCGGGTGCGGCCCGACTGCGTGCTGCTCGACCACAACCTGCTCGACACCGACGGCCTGACCCTGCTGCAGGATTTGAAGCAGCTCACGCCGCCCGATACGCTGTGCGTGGTCATGATTACGGGCGGCGGCAGCGAGGAGCTGGCCGTGCGCGCCCTCAACAACGGCGCCCTCGATTATCTGGTGAAGGGCCGCTTCGACCAGGAATTGCTGTGCAAAACGGTACTGCACGCCATTGAGAAAAACGAGTGGCGCCAGTACGTGGGCCGCTACCACGGGCAGCTCCAGACCGTGAACCAGCAGCTGCGTGATTCCCTGGAGGAGCTGACTGAAGCCCGGCTGCAGGTGCAGCTCACCAACGCCCGCCTGCTGGCTGCCAACCAGGAAGTGGAAGCCCGTAACCGGGAGCTGGCCCGCACCAACCGCGACCTGGACAACTTCGTGTACGCCGCTTCCCACGACCTGAAGCAGCCCATCAACAACCTGCGGGGCCTGTTTGAGGAGCTGCGCCGCACGGCCACCTTCAACGACCCCGACGAGGCCCAGGTGCTGCGCTTGGTCGACGAGTCCCTGCGCGACCTGACCACGACCGTCACCGATTTGTCGGCTGTGGTGCAGGTAGACCGCGCCCCGGGCGAGGAAAACACCGAGCCCGTGCTGCTGGCCGACCTGACGGCCGACGTGCTCCAGACCCTGCGCCCCCAGCTGCTCGACGCCCAGGGCACGGTAGGCACCGACTTCGACGCGCTGCCCGAAATAGTGGCCGTGCGCACCAGTCTGCGCACTATTCTGCTGAACCTGCTAGCCAACGCGGTGAAATACCGGCAGCCGGAGCGCCCCCCGCAGATTACGGTGCGCAGCACGGCCACCGAAAACCAGGCCGTGCTGGAAGTGCAGGACAACGGCCTGGGCATCGATTTGGAGCGGGACGGCTCGGAGCTGTTTCACCTGTTCCGGCGCTTCCACCCCGAAGCGGGTGAGGGTACCGGCGTGGGCTTGTTCCTGGTAAACCGGCTGGTGCAGGCCCAGGGGGGGCACATTGAGGTAGAAAGTGAGTTGGGCGTGGGCACCACGTTCCGCATTTTTCTCAACCAGCCCCAATCCGGCTAGCACCCAAGCCGCTACGGCAGTAAATACTGACTAAGCTGGGAAATAGAACTAATACCTAAGGCGTGCGCCTGTTGGCGGCGCATAAGCAGAGCGTAAGTATTGTTGAAGCCCAGCGGAGCCAGCCACTCCAGCCCGTAGCGCCGCCGGAACTCCTGCCGCACGTAGCGCAGCACCGCCGGCGGGCGGCCCCCGAGCGAGTCGAGGACGGCGGCCGAGGGCTGCAGCAGCACCAGCAGGCCCGTGCCGGTGTATTCGGGGTACATATCGATGGCGCCGGTGCGCAGGGCCTCGAAGCAGATGGTGGTGCCGCCCAGGCCGGTTTTGGTTTCCACGGCCAGCCCGGTATTGCCCCGAATCAGGGCCGCGTACATTTCCAGCAGAATGTATTGCTCGGCAAAAATCTTGGAGCCCAGCCGCACTACCGGAGCCCCGGCGGCCAGCGGCCGGGGCGGCTGCCACAGGCCGCGCCGCCGCAGAAACGCCTCGGCCACCGTCCGCGGCTCCTGGTGCAGGTAGTCGACGCGGTAGTTGAGGTTGGTCATCACCGAGTCGGAAATCTGCCCGGCCAGCTGGGCCAGCACGGGCCCCAGCTCCGGGTGAGCCCGCAGCACGGCCGGCCGAATGACCGGAGCCGCGAAGTAGGGTGGAAACACGCGCCGGTCGTCCCGCAGCACCAGCAGGTTGTAGGCCCGGATGCGGCCATCGGTGGAGTAGCCGTCAATCAAATCGACGTCCTGGTGGCGGGCGGCTTCATACACCAGGGCCGGAGCCAAGACCACGCTGGGCAGGTGGCGGAGCCGGTAGGCGCTCTGCAGGCCCGGCAGCCCATCGGCGCGGCCCACAAACTCGGGGCTGAAACCGGCCAGCAGCTTGCCCGCGGCCCGGGGCAGTAGGTAAAGCGCACCCAGCAGCGGGAGCAACACCAGCAGGGCGGCGCCCACGCGTACCAGTTGCCGGGAACTCAGGCGCTGCAAACCGGCCAGGGCGGCATCGAAGGCCAGGGCCAGCGCGGCTGCCGGCAATGCCCCGGCCAGAATCATAACCGGGTTGTTCAGGGCAATGCCGCCGAAGATAAACTCGCCCAGGCCGCCGGCGGCCACGTAGGCCGCCAACGTAGCCACGCCCACGTTGATGACCGTAGCGGTGCGGATGCCGGCAAACAGCACCGGCAAGGCCAGCGGCAGTTCCACCCGGCGCAGCACTTGGCCGTCGGTCAGGCCCAGGCCCCGGGCCGCTTCCACCACGGCCGGATTCACGCCCTGAATGCCGGTGAGCGTATTGCGGATGATGGGCAGCAGCGAGTACAGGAACAGGGCGAAAATAGCGGGTTTAGGCCCGATACCCAGCAGCGGAATCAGGAAGCCGAGCAGGGCAATGCTGGGCACGGTTTGCAAGGCGCCGGCCACGCCCAGCACGGCCGGGGCCCAGCGGGGCCGGCGGGTGAGCAACAGCCCCAGGGGCACGCCCAGCAGCACGGCCAGCAGCAACGAGGCGGCCGTGAGGCCAATATGCTGCAGGGTTTGCTCGCCCAGCTTGCCGGCCTGAATGTGCCAGAAGGTGAGCAGCTCAGTTAGAGTTTCCATGCGGATTCGGCGTCTTGCACGGCCCGCCCAAAGGCCGCCATGAGCTGGGCTACATCAAAAGAATATTGCATCTGGGCACCGCTGGTCAGGTTTTCCAGGGCCTCGTGTACCGTCGTGTCCATTGCCGGCAGCAGCGCGGCAGTGGGCTGCAGGTAGGGCTGCAAATCGGCCAGGGTGAACACGCGCAGCTGCAAGGCCAGTCGCTCGGCGGCAAAAAACCGGCGCACGAAGTCGGTGGCAGGTTGCAGCAGCAGCTCCCGCGGGGTGCCCAGCTGCTGCACCTGGCCTTGGTGGAGCAGCAGAATCCGGTCGGCCAGCTCGAAGGCTTCGGTCACGTCGTGGGTCACGAGCACCACCGTTTTCTGGCGCAGCTCCTCCAGCTCCCGAAACTCCCGCCGGATGCTGGCCCGGGTGATGGGGTCGAGGGCGCCGAAAGGCTCGTCGAGCAGGATGATGGGCGGGTCGGCGGCCAGGGCCCGGGCCAGGCCCACGCGCTGCTGCTGCCCGCCGCTGAGCTGGTGCGGATACTGCCGGGCGTAGCGCGCGGGCGGCAAGTGCAGGCGGGTAAGCAGGGTCGCCGTGCGTGCTTCGACCTGGGCCTCGGGCTGGCCCAGCAGGCGGGGCACCACCCCAATATTCTCGGCCACGGTGTAGTGGGGCAGCAAACCCACCTGCTGAATTACGTAGCCCAGGCCCCGGCGCAGCGCGGCGGCCGGCTGCTGGCGCACGTCGCGCCCATTGATTTCGACCAGGCCCGCGTCGGGCTCCACCAGGCGGTTGAGCATCTTGAGCAGGGTCGTTTTGCCGCAGCCGCTGGGCCCGAGTAGCACCAGGGTTTCGCCGGGTGCCAGGGCAAACGACACGTCCTGTACCACCGCATGGGTCCCGTACTGCTTGCGGACGTGGGCAACGCGGATGGCGGGAGCAAGGTCGGCGGGCATGCAGGAAGTTGAAAGACGGAAAAAAGCGGATGTTTAGGCAACAACCGTCAAGGTATACTTTTGTACTATGAACCCCACGTTTACCATTACTTCGGCCACGGCCGCCGACGTGCCCGCCCTGGTGGCCTTCGTCAACAGCGTGTACCGCGGCGAAACTTCCCGGCAGGGCTGGACCACCGAAGCCCACCTGCTCGACGGCCCGCGTATCGACGCCGAATCGTTGGCGGAAATGCTGACGGCCCAGGGCGCTACCTTGCTGATGGCCCGCAACGCGGCCGGGGCACTGGTCGGCTCGGTGTACTTGCAGCAGCAGCCGGCCGGCACTATGTATCTGGGCATGCTCTCCGTGGACGCCACGCGGCAGGGCGGGGGCATTGGCAAATACCTGCTCGGGGCCGCCGACGACTACGCCCGGGCCCAGGGCTGTAGCCGAATGAAAATCACGGTTATATCGGTGCGCCACGAGCTGCTGGCGTGGTACGAGCGCCAAGGCTACCGCCGCACCGGCGCCGTAGTACCCTTCCCCGACAATCCCCGGTTTGGAATTCCGCGCCAGCCGCTGGAGCTGTTGGTACTGGAAAAAGAGCTCTAGCGGGCTGCTGGCGGGGCGGCCAACCCCGCGAAGCTGGGCTGGGCCGCTACGGGCAGGGTAATGATAAACTCGGTGTACTCACCCTGCTGACTTTCAACGGTGAGCGTGCCGCCGTGGCCCTTGGTTATCAGGTCGTAGCTCAGGGCTAAGCCCAGGCCGGTACCGGCTTCGGGGGCTTTGGTCGTAAAAAACCGCTCAAACACGTTGGGCAGCAGCTCGGGCGCTATGCCCAGGCCATTGTCGCGCACCCGGATTTCGATGTGACTATCCACTTTGCGGGTGCTGACGGCTACCTGGGGAATATAGCCTTCTTGGCCCAGCCGCTGGCGCTGCTGCACGGCGTAGAAAGCATTGGTAAACAAGCTGATGAGGGCCCGGCCCAAGTCGTGGCGGATGATGGACAGACTGCCCACGGCCGGGTCCAGGGTGGGCAGCAGGGCGGCGTAAAAGGAGCGGTTCTTGGCCCGGGTATCGTGGTAAGTCAGCCGTAAATAGTCCTCTACAAAGGCGTTGACGTCGGTGGCCTGGTGGGGGCCGGGGCTGCTGCGCGAGTATTCCAGCATGCCGCTCACGATGGACGCCGCCCGCTGGCTGGAGCGCACAATGCTTTGCTGGTACTGGCCCAGGGTCTGCAGGTTGTCGGCCACCGCGTCGGGCTCTTCCACCGCCTCGGGTTTGACCAGCTCCCGGCGCAGACTGTCCACAAGGTCAACGCTGATGCCGGCCAGGTCGCGCATGTTGTTGACGGGCGTCTGAATCTCGTGGGCCACACCGGCCATCAGCTCACCCAGGGAAGCCATTTTCTCGCGCAGCACCAGTTGGCTCTGGGTAATTTTGAGTTCGTGCAGCATCCGGCCCAGACTGTCGCGCTGGTCGGTAATTTCCTGGTTCAGGGCCGACAGGCGGGCGTTGGCGCGCTGCTGCAGGCGGTTGTTGCGCCACAAGAGCAAGGCCAGCAGCAGAAGGCTGCCCAGCACGGCGGCCAGAATGTAGAGCCGGTTGCGGGCCTCAAACTGGGTGCGTTCCTGCTCCAGCTCCCGCAGGCGCTGCTGCTCGGCAAAGCCGATGGCGTCGAGCTGCTTGATGCGCTGGGGGTTGTAGAGGCTGTCTTCGGCCTGCAACATAATGCGCATGTACTTGAGCGTGCTGTCGGTGCGCTGCTGGCGTTGGAAAGCTTCGGTAAGCAGCTGGCTAGTGCGCACCACCCCAATGATAAACGGCAGCGACTGGCCCAGGGCCAGGGCCTTACGGGCGTAGTACACGCTCGAATCGGGCTGTTGGCGCTGGTGGTAAAGCTCGGCCATGTACTGGTAGGCCCGGCAGGCGCTGCGCCGGTCGTTTTCCGGGAAGGCGGCCTGGGCGCTGCGCCGGTAGTAGGCCAGGGCCTGGACCGGCCGGCCCAGCGAAGCCTGCAGCAAACCCAGCTCGCGCAGCACGTAGGGTCGCGGGTTGCCCCAGCAGCTTTGGTGCACGGTGCGGGAGCGGCGCGTCAGGTCGTAGGCCCGGTTCAGAAAGTAGGCGGCCGAGTCGAGCTGGTGGCGGCCCTCGTAGCTGGCGCCCAGGTTGGTCAGCACGCTGATGAGCTGGGAATCGTCGCCGAAGCCCTGCTCATAAATCCTTTTAGCCCGGAAGAAGTACGACAGGGCCGGGCGGTAGTCTTCCAGGGCGTGGTAAAGCAGGCCCATCTGGTTGAGGGTGCGGGCCGTGGCTTCGGGGTCGTGGCTTTGCTCGTGCAGCTGCAGGGCCTGCAAGTCGATGCGCAGGGCCTGGGGCAGATTGCCCCGCTCACTGGTCAGAATACCCAGGCGCGAGAGGCAGCGGCCCTCGCCTTTGGCGTAGCCGATGCGGCGGGCCAGCTGCAAGCCCTGCCGGGCGTACCACAGCACCGAATCGAAGCGAGAATAGCGGAAAGAGGCGCTCAGGTCGGCCAGCAGCAGCACCCGGGTGGTATCGTGCCGGGCCTGGCTGAGGGCTGCGCGCAGGCCGGCCGTCTGCGGACTTTGGGCCCGGGACCACCCGCTGAAGAAAGTGCAATACCCTAAAAATAGTATGGGAAGTAGTTTCCGCATGTGTAAAAGTAAGAAACAACTATTAGCCGAACAGTATATTACTCGTCTAATATGTTGGTTCGCCTTCATCCTCAGCGAATTTCAACTCCGGCCGCCGGCGGGCTACACCCCAAACTTACGCAGGTTGTAAGTAAAACTTAAGAGCAGGTAGCGCGTCAGCACCCGGCTGCGCACGTCTTCGAGGTAGGTGTCCGTCACGTTGCGCACCACGCTGCGGTTTTGGTTGAGCAAATCATAGACCTGCAGCTTGAGCTCGGCCTGCTGATTGGCCAAAAACTGCTTGGTCAGGCCCACGTTCCATAGGCCCACGCGCTGGTTGTAGCCCGCGGCCCGGCCCGAGTTGTTTACAAACCAGATATCGGACGTTACGATAAAGTGGCCGGGCAACTGGTAAAACACGTCGGCCGTGAGGGTCTGGGTGAAGTAGGCCGTGTTCTGGCGGGGCAGCAGGGAGTAGCGGGCCTGCTGGTAGGTCAGGTTGCCGCTGAGGCCAAATTCCAGCCGGTCGTTGTAGGTCGAGTTCAGGCTCAGGCCCTGACCCAGGCTCCAGGTGCGGGCCAGGTTCGGGGCCTCGTTCACGAAGCTGCGGCTGCGGGTCAGGCCGGCGTTGGTGGTCAGGTTCAGATTCACTTTGTGTGCGGCCAGGCGCTGCCCCCAGGCCAGAAAGCCGTTCAGGGCCCGGTAGCCGTCGGCATTCACGGGCCGGGTGGTTTGCACCCCGCTGGCGCTGAAGGTGGTGGAAGTCACAATCCGGTCCTGGACCTGGGCCGCGTCGAGGCGCACAAACAGGCTGCGGTTGGTGCGGGCGTTGAACTGCGAAAAGGACCCGACCAGGGCGTGCACGTACTCGGGCCGCAGCGCGGGGTTGCCCACCTGCATATTCAGTGGGTTGGAGTTGTCGGCCACGGGCTGGAGCTGGGCGGCCGGGGGCGCGTTGAGGCGGGTGCGGTAGTTCAGGCGCAGCGTGCGGCTCTGGCTGCCGTTGTAGCTAAGCAGGGCGTTGGGCAGCACATGGTGAAAACGGCGGCTGAAGAGGCTGTCGGCTGTCTGGTTCTGCCCGCGCAGCCCCGACTCCTGGGCGTCGAGGCCCAGGCTGTAGGTGTAGCGCAGGCGGCGCGTCTGGAGCAGCAGCCCGGCCCGCTGGGCCCAAAACTGGCTGGTAAACTTGTTGCTCAGGGCCGGGTTCAGCGCGTCGTAGTGGCCGGTAGCTTCGGCGTAGTCACGCACGGCGCGGTCGGCGCGGTCCTGGGTGGCGCTCAGGTTGTAGTGGCCTTCCAGCTTGCGGGTCAACGACAGGGGCTCGGTCCACGACAGGTTCAGCGCGTTGGTCAGCCCGCTGGTGTTGTCCCGGATTTGCTGGTCGAGGCTGCTACTGCGGGCGGTGCCGGCGGCGGCATAGAGCGTGTTGGTGGCCTGGTTGGTGGTTTGTTCGCGCTGGTCGTTCAGGGTCGTGTTCAGGTTCAGGGAAAACGTGCGGCCGGCAGTTGGGAAGCGGCGCATGAGCAGCAGGTTGTTGGCCCCGCTCCAGGTAGGCGTGCTGGCTTGGTAGCTTACCTGGCCCTGGTTGAGCAATTGCCCGGCCCGGAAGGTTTGCTGCGCGCTCTGGCGCTGCTCCTTGGGCCGCTGCCAGGCTGCAAAGGGCGTGACGCGCACCGTCGTCAACGAGTCGAAAGTGTAGTCGAGGCGCAGGTTGAAGCGGTGGCCGGGCGTGGTTTCGCGGGCCGATACTTGCTGGTCGGTTAGCAGCGGGGCCGCCGTTTCGGTGGGCTCGTCGGGCTGGGTGGTGGCGTTCTGGCGCCGGCTCTGCTGGTCGGTCAGCACCCGGGTGCGGCTGCCCAGGTAGCTGGTGGCCACTTCGGCCCGCTTACCCCAGGCGTCGCGGTAGTTGAGCCCCACCGCCCCCGATTCGAGGATGTTGTCGGGCTGCTCGTTGTCGGAATCGGTAGCGCGGCTGCCGCCGGTCCGGACGCGGGCCGTACCGCCGCCGGGCCCGTTGGCGGGCGGCCCAAAGGAAGCCGAGGCCGGCCCGCCGTTGTCGGAAAAGCCCTGCTGGTTGAGGTTGTTGGCCATGCCCAGGGCCGAGAGCTGCCGGCCGTTGTTGAAGCGGTTTAGCCCCAGCCGGGCCTGGTAGCGGCCGTCGGTGCCCGCCCCGGCGCCGTTGGTGCCGAAGTAGCCCCGGCGCTTGTCGCGCTTGGTTACCAGGTTCAGGGTGCGCTGCTGGTTGCCGTCATCGATGCCCGAAAAAGCGGCCTGGTCGCTGCGCTGACTGTAGAGCTGCACCTGGTCGATGATGTCGGCGGGCAGGTTGCGGGTGGCCATTTTCGGGTCGTCGCCGAAGAAGGGCTTGCCATCGACCAGCACCCGGCTCACGGCCTGGCCCTGGGCCCGGATGTTGCCGGCCCGGTCGACTTCCACGCCCGGCAGCTTCTTGAGCAACGCCTCCACGGCGGCGTTGGGCTGGGTTTTGAAGGCCCGGGCGCTGAAGGCCAGCGTGTCGCCCTGCACCGCCACCGGCGCCCGTTCCTGCTCCACCACCACCTCGCCCAGCGTGTGCGACTGAGCCCGTAGCGCCAGCCCGCCCAGGGCCACCGTGGGGTCGGCCTCGGTCAGGCGCACGGGCACCAGCCGGCTTTTGTAGCCCAGAAACGTGATGAGCACTTGGTAGGAGCCCGGGGCCACGTTGCGCAGCCCAAACTGCCCGTCGCCGTTGGTAATGGTAAAGGTCAGATAGGATGAGTCGCGGGCAGCCAGCAACGACACCGAGGCCTCGCGCAGCACCTTGCCGCTCACCGAATCCAGGACGGTACCGGTGATGGTGCCTTTGCCGGCCGGGGCTTTCTGGGCGCGGGCGGGCGGGCCGGCCAGGAGCGCGGCCAGCAGCAAAAGTAGGAACAGGCGCATCGTCGGGGGCTAGTTGCCGCGCTGCTCCTGGTCGAAGAGGCGCTGGCGGAAGTCGGCCCGGGCTTTTTCGCGCAAATCCTGCAGCTGGGCGGCCGTTACGATTTGAGCTTGGGCGGTGGGCTTCACTTCGGCTTCGGCCACGGCTTTCAGATTCACCTTCGTGGCCCGGTACTGCTCCCGGGAGCTTTCCAGGGCCAGCACCACCCCTTTTTCGGGCAGCAGTTCCTTCACCGGCGAGTAGGTAAACGGCAGCTCGGTGGTGTACCACACGGTGTAGGTTTCCTTTTTGAAGGGCACCGTGGCCTTGCGGCAGGTGTAGCCGGCAATTTTCTTGGTCTGGTCGGTATTTTGCCAGTCGGCGGCTTTGCCGAAGGGCGCATCGGTGCGGTAGGTGGTCGTGGCGTTGTCCTTTTTCACGGTCAGCACGGTGCTGAGCTGGTTTTGGGCCATGTTCACGTACACCGCTTCCTCAAAGGGCCGGCCCAGGTTGGTGGTTTGCGGAGCCGCGCCCGGGCCGCCTTCCACCACCGTGCGCACGGCCCCGTTTTGCCGCTCTTCCTTGGCAAAGCCGCCGGCAAAGCTCAGCGTCATCGGGAAGGTGCGCACGTCGGAAATGTCACTGGGGAAGTCGGGGCTGCCGGGCTTCACCTCCTGCCCGTTTACCATGACCCGCATCTGCGAGGGGTCAACTTTCTGGGTCACTTCGTACTGAATCTGGCCCGAAGTCTGGGCCCGGGCACTGGCCAGCAGAGCCGTGCTGGCGCTAAGCAAAAGGAAAAGCTTTTTCATGGGAAATGAGCGGTTAGTTGACGGCTCAAACCTCCGGCTTTGGCGTGTTAAGCACTGTTATAGATTGTTAAAGAGTGTTAACGGGCCACCAAAACCCTTCGGAACCAGCTATTTTCGTCCCGTTCCCCTTAGCCCCCGCCCTATGAAACGGCGCATCCGCTCCATCTTCTGGCTTATGACGCTCTGCATTCTGGGCATCAACGGCTTCCAGGCGTACTGGCTCTACACTACGTATCAGCTCACCAATACCCAGCTGGAGCGCACCGCCCGGGAGGCCCTGCGCACCGTGCTCCAGCAGCAGCAGCTGCGCCAAGCCCGGGACTTGCTGCCCGCCGGCCCCGGCAAAAAGCCCGTCCGCGTGATTCTGCGCCAGTTTGGCGAAGGCGACACCGCCGACCAGCTGGAACTGACCACCACCCGCCAAACCACCACTACCGACGGCGCGCTGCAAACCGTGAGCGTGCAGCGGGAGCTGCGCCGCCGGCCCGGTCGGGGCCCACTGCCCGCCGCCGACACCCTGGCCCGCAACCTGACCCGGCTGCTGCTCCACGACTGGTCCGACAAGCGCCCCGTAAATCTGGCCCAGCTCAGCCGTGCCTACCGTGCCGAGCTGCGCCTGCGTCAGGCCGATGCACCCTTCACCCTCGATACGCTCACCATCCGGCCCCGGGCCGAGGCGCGCAGCGGCGTGCAGCTCGTGCGCTTTGCCCAGCAGGCGCCGCGGGCGGGCCGGGCTTTCCGTACGCCGCCGCTGCTGCTCAACCCCGTGCGCGACCAGTACGTGCAGGCTTCGTTTGCGGCCCCAACGTCGTACGTGCTGCGCCGCATGGGCGGACTACTGGCCGGCTCGGTGCTGCTGCTGGGCCTCACCACCGGCTGCTTTGGCCTGATGCTGACTACGATTCTGCGGCAGAAGAAGCTCTCCGAAGTCAAGAACGACTTTATCAACAACATGACCCACGAGCTCAAAACGCCCCTGGCCACGGTGTCGGCGGCGGTGGAGGCGCTGCAGCACTTCGGCGCCCTCCACGACCCCGCGAAGACCGAAAAGTACCTGGCCATTTCGCGGCAGGAACTCCAGCGCCTCTCCGATTTGGTGGAAAAAGTGCTCCACATTGCCGTGGAAGAACGCCAGACCCTGGAGCTCCACCCCGAGCCGGTGCAGCCCGTCGAGCTGGTGCAGGAGCTCGTAGCCCGCCACCAGCTGCGGGCCCCCAAACCGGTGCATTTTCAGGTGAGCATGCCCGGCGCCGTCCCCGTCTGCTTCGATAGGCTCCACGTCGGCAACGTCATCAGCAACCTCATCGACAACGCCATCAAGTATTCCCGCGAGCAGGTCACCATCGGTATCCGGGGCGAGGCCGAAGGTCAGGGCTGGCGCCTCACCGTCACCGACGACGGCATCGGCATTCCCCGCACCTACCAGGAGGCTGTTTTCGACCAGTTTTTTCGGGTGCCTACCGGCAATCTGCACGCCGTCAAGGGCTTCGGGCTGGGTTTGTACTACGTGCGCCAGGTAGTGGAGCGCCACGGCGGCCGCATCGAGGTGCGCAGCGAGCCTGGCCAAGGCAGCGAGTTTTCCTTCTGGCTGCCCGCCTAAAGTGCTTGCCTGCTTAAATTAAGAACGTCCTGTCGACCAGCGGGAGACATCTCGCCTGCAATGGTAACTGTCACGCTGAGCGGAGCAAAGCGGAGTCGAAGCATCTCTCCCGTAAATGGTAATCAGTTGCCATTGCAGCGAAGCGGTAGAGATGCTTCGACTGCGTGGCCGCCAGATCAAGCATGACGTCCTGATTTTGACTGTTTACCATTGCAACGTCAGCACGCGAGATGCCTCGCTCTGCTCGACATTACCCAATATAGACCTCCGCATCATCCCCTTGCCCATGCCTACCATTCTGCTCATTGAAGATGAAGCCGCGCTGGCGCTGATTGTGAAAGACAGCCTGGAAATGCGCGGTTTCACGGTGGAGTACGCCGCCGACGGGGAAGAAGGCCTGCGCAGGTTTCAGGCCCGCACCCCCGACATTGTGGTGGCCGATGTGATGATGCCCAAGCTCGACGGCTTTACCCTGGCCCGCCAGATCCGGGCCCGGGACCAAGCCGTGCCCATCATCTTTCTGACGGCCCGCTCCCAGACTGCCGACGTGGTGCAGGGCTTCGAGCTGGGGGGCAACGACTACCTGAAAAAGCCCTTCAGCATGGACGAGCTCATCGTGCGTATCAACGCCCAGCTGAGCCGGCAACCTACCGCGGCCGTTGCTCCGGCCGGCCCGCTGCCCATCGGCCGCTACCGCTTCGACTATCCCAAGCAGAAGCTGGCCCTCGACGGGGGGCCCAGCGCCGACCTCTCCAACCGCGAAGCCGAGCTGCTCAAGCGCCTCTACGACCAGCGCAACCAGGTGCTGGAACGCAATACGGTGCTAAAAGAGCTCTGGGGCGACGACAGTTTCTTCAACGGCCGCAGCCTCGACGTATTTATTACCCGCCTGCGCCGCCACGTCAAGGACGACCCTCAGGTTCAGATTCTCAACATCCGCGGCATCGGCTACAAGCTGATTGTCTGAGCCGGGCAACGAGACAGAGCCAGTAGGCGGGCCGGGGAGGAGTTGCGTACAAGACGGCGGCCGTAGTAGCTTGCCGCCGCCCGCCGCGCCGGGCTTCACTTCTTCATTTGTCGCCCCGTGAAAAAAATCTCCTCGCCGCTGGCCTCCCTGTTGCCCACCCTGACCGGTTTGTTGCTGGTGAGCAGCCTGGTTAGTAGCTGCGCTCGCCGGCCCATTGCGGCCACTGCGCCCCCGGCCTTTGCCGCCATCCAGGAAGCCGAGCTGCGCCAGGACCTCTTTGAGTTGGCCAGCGACAGTATGCGGGGCCGCCGCGCCGGCACCCCCGACGAGCTGCGCGCCGCCGTGTGGGTGGCCGAGCGGGCCCGCAAAATCGGCCTGGAGCCGGCCGGCGACAATGGCACCTACTTCCAGTTTTACCAATTGCGCCGCACCACCGTGTCGGCCGATACCCGTCTGCAGCTCAACGGCCAGCCCCTGCGCCTGTGGCAGGATGCCTGGGTGACGGCCCCGGTGGAAGCCCACCTGAACGCGCCGGTGGTATGGCTCAACAGCATGGCCGATACCACCGGCCGCAACCTGCGCGGTAAAGTGGTGGCCATGAAGCTGCTGGCCCCGGTGCCGCTGCCGGCGCCCAAGATGAGTTTGTGGGGCTACCGCTACATTCTGGCGGCTCTGGCCAAGCAAAGCGCAGCCCTGCGCACCAAGGGCGTAGCGGCCATTCTGCTGGTGGCCAATGCCACGGCCGAGCCCCAGCTGGGCTTCGTGGGCCACCGCTACCAGGACGGTCTGTACCAGTTGCCCTCCATGCCCGTGGCCGCGCCCGCCGTGCCGGTTATTCTGCTGCGGCAGGCGGCCCAGGAGTATTTTTCGCTGGGCACGGCTACGCTCAAGGCTGATTTGGGCATGGAAACCTTCGAGTATCCGTCGGTCAACGTTATTGCCCGGGCTCCGGGAGCCGACCTAACTCTGGCCAAGGAAAACGTGCTCTTCAGCGGCCACCACGACCACGACGGCATCGGGACGCCCGTGGCCGGCGACTCCATCTGGAACGGGGCCGACGACAACGCCACGGTGAGCGTGGCCATGCTGGCCATCGGCAGGGCCTGGAAAAAGCGGCCCGGCCAACGCTCGGCGCTGTTTGTGTGGCACGGGGCTGAAGAGCGGGGTTTGCTGGGCTCGCGCTACTACGCCGAAAACCCGACCGTGGCCAAGTCGTCCATCGTAGCGGTGCTCAACGGCGACATGATCGGGCGTAACGCCCCGGATTCGGCGGCCCTACTGGGCTCCACGGGGCCCCACCGCAACTCTACGGCCCTGGTTGACATGGCTTTGAAAGCCAACCAGCAGTTTACCAAGTTCAGCCTCGACACGTCCTGGGACAGCCCCGACCACCCCGAGGGCTGGTACTTCCGCAGTGACCATGTGCCCTACGTGCGGGCGGGCATCCCGGGCCTGTTCTTCACCACCCTGCTGCACCCCGACTACCACACGCCCCGCGACGAGGCCTCCCGCATCGATATTGCCAAGCTGGCCCGCATGACGCGCTGGATGTACGCCACCGGCTGGGCCGTAGCCAACACGCCCCAGCGCGTGACGGTAGACCCTGGCGCCAAGCTGGAGCGGTAAAGCTTTGTGGGGCTGTTGATTGAGTAAGCATAAAAAAGGCTGGCAGGATGATCCTGCCAGCCTTTTTTATGCTTACTCAACTCGGCTGCTAGTGCAGCACCAACTGGGGCTCGGGCGTGAGCTGCTCCTCTTCCGGGTCGCCGTAGTGGGTGTGCCCGGCTTTGTAGGCGGCGTTGAAAATCAGCGGGAAAATGAGCAGCGTCAGTACCGTGGCCGACACCAGTCCGCCGATAACGACGATGGCCAACGGCTTCTGGGTTTCGGAGCCGATGCCGGTGCTCAGGGCCGCCGGGAACAGGCCAATCATGGCCATGAGGGCCGTCATGACCACCGGGCGCACCCGGGATTCTACCCCGCGTTTTAGCGCCGCGGCCAAACTCATCTTCTTGCGCATGTTCTGCTTGAACACTGTAATCAGAATTACCCCGTTCTGAATGCAGATGCCGAAGAGGGCAATAAAGCCGATGCCGGCCGAGATGCTGAAGTTGGTGTGCGTGACATGCAAGGCCACGATGCCGCCAATCAGGGCAAAGGGCACGTTGACCAGCACCAGGCCCGCATCCTTGGCGTTGCCGAAGGTGATGAAGAGCAGAATGAAGATGATGACCAGCGCCACGGGCACCATCTGGCTGAGGCGGTGCTGGGCCCGTACCTGGTTTTCAAACTCCCCGGCCCAGGCAATGCTGTAGCCCTTGGGCAGGTGAATCTGGGCATCGACCTTCTTCTGGGCCTCGGCAATGGTGGAGCCCATGTCCCGGTCGCGCACCGAAAACTTGACGGCAATAAAGCGCTGCCCGTTGTCGTGGTACACCGAGGCCGGGCCGTTGGCGGTGCGGATGGTGGCAATTTCCTTCAAAGCTACCCGGCCGCCCTTGAGCGTGGGCACCCGCAATTCTCCGATTTCAGCCTCGGTGCTGCGGTACTGCTCGGGGTAGCGGATGCGGATGTCGAACTTCCTTTCGCCCTCGTAGAGCTGGGTGGCCGCCTTGCCGCCGATGGCCATTTCGACCACGGCCTGGGCGTCGGCGGCGGCCACGCCGTAGGTGGCCATGCGGTTCTGGTCGAGCAGCACGCTCATTTCGGGCTGACCCAGGTTGCGCAGAATGCCCAGGTCTTTCACGCCCCGCACCCCGCGCAGAATGGTGGCTACCGAGTCAGCCTTGGCATTGATTTCCTGGAGGTCATTGCCGAAAATCTTCACTGCCAACGAAGCGTTGATGCCGGCCACGGCCTCGGCCACGTTGTCGATGATGGGCTGGGAATAGTTGTAAATCACGCCGGGGTACACGCGCAGCTTCTTGTCCATCTCGTCGATGAGCTGCTCCTTGGTAATGTGGCGCTTCCACTCTTCCTGGGGCTTGAGGTTGACCTGGCACTGCACGTAGTACATGCCCGAGGGGTCGGTGCCGTCGTTGGAGCGGCCGGTTTGGCTCAGCACGCCGTTTACTTCCGGGAAGGAGCCCAGAATCCGGCGAAACTCGGCCACCTGCTTGGTCGTGGCCGTCAAAGACGAGGACATGGGCAGCTTGGCTTCCACCCAGAGGGCGCCTTCATTGAGCTCGGGCAAGAACTCGGAGCCCAGGAAGGTAAAGGAGTACAGCACGCCGGTCATAAGGGCAAAGGCCACGGTGAGGCTCAGCGCCTTGTTGGCCATCGTGAAGCCAAAGGCCCGCACCACAATCTGGTCGAAGAAGTTGACGATGGGGTTATTCTTTTCCCGCACGTTCTGATTGAGCAGAATCGAGGCCAGCACCGGCACCAGCGTGAGGGTGAGCAGCAGGGCGCCGACCAACGCAAAGCCCAACGTGTAGGCCAGGGGGCTGAACATCTTGCCTTCCACTTTCTCAAAGGCGAAGATGGGCAGCAGACAGGTCAGGATGATGAGCTTGGAGAAGAACACGGCCTTGCCCAATTCGCCGCCGGTTTTCTTGATTAAGCTCCGCTTAGCCAGCTTGTTATACACCGGCATCCCGACCTGGTGGGCCTTGTGGTCGAGCACCACGAAGATGCCTTCCACCATCACCACGGCCCCGTCGATGATGATGCCGAAGTCGATGGCGCCCATGCTGAGTAGGTTGGCCGACATGCCCTTGAGGCGCAAACAGATAAAGGCAAACAGCAGGGCCAGCGGCACCACCACGCCTACTATCAGCGTGGAGCGCCAGTCGGCCATGAACAGGAACACGACCAGCGTGACGAGCACAATGCCCTCAATCAGGTTGTGAATCACGGTTTCGGTGCACTTGTCCATCAGCACGTCCCGGTCGTAGAACGTGACCAGCTTCACGTCCGAAGGCAGCACTTTGGTGTTGAGCTCCTCGATTTTGGCCTTGACGCGGCCCAGCACCTCGGCCGGGTTTTCGCCCTTGCGCATAATCACGATGCCTTCGATGACGTCGTCGTTGCCATCCAGCCCGGCCTGGCCCACTCGGGGCAGGTGGCTTTCGGTGACCCGGGCCACGTTGCGGACCAGAATCGGGGTACCGTTCACGTGGTCCACGATGACGTTGCCGATTTCCTCGGGGTTGTCGAGCAAACCGATGCCGCGCACCACGTAGGCCTGCCCGTTTTTCTCGATGACGTCGCCGCCCACGTTGATGTTGCTTTTCTGCACGGCCTGAAAGACTTCCAGGGGCGTGAGGTTGTACATCTGGAGCTGGGCCGGGTCGGCCGTAATTTCATACACCTTCTTGGTGCCCCCAAACGCGGCAATATCGGCCACGCCCGGCACCGACTTCAGGGCCCGCTCCACCACCCAGTCCTGAATGGCGAGCAGGTCGTTGGTCGAGCGGCCCTTACCCTGCACGGTGTAGCGGAAAATCTCGCCGGTGGGACCGTAGGGCGGCTGCACGTGGTTTTCGCAGTCGGAGGGGAGCGAGACGCCGGCCAGCAGGTTGTTCACTTGCTGCCGGGCGTAGAAGTCGTCCACGTCGTCGTCGAAGTTGATTTTGAGCACCGACAGCCCGAACATGCTGATGGAGCGCATGTTCGACTTCTTCTGCACCGAGTTCATGGCCACTTCAATCGGCGTCGACACGAAGCGCTCCACTTCCTCGGCCGAACGGCCCGGCCACTGGCTGACGATGATAATCTGGGTGTTGGTAACGTCGGGAAACGCCTCAATGGGCGTGTGCAGGTAGCTATACACGCCGCCGGCAATGAGCAGGGCCGTCATGAAGAACACGAAAAACCGGTTCTTGAGCGAAAACGCGACGATTGATTGAATGAACTTACCCATGGTAGGGAGCTTGAATTCTTAGGTATGTAAGGTCATGTCGAGGCCAAGCGAGACATCTCGCGGGCTGACGTTGTCGAAAAAGAACGTCATGCTGAGCGGAGCAACGCGGAGCCGAAGCATCTCTCCCGCAGTGGTACTTGCTGCTGCAACGAAGCGGTAGAGATGCTTCGACAAGCTCAGCATGACAATGGCATTGCACGCGAGATGTCTCACTGCGTTCGACATGACGTTCTGTTGGCTGTGGGTTGACCGGCTTAGTCGTTCAGCTCGTCGTAGACCAGCAGCTGGTTCTGGCCGATGATTCGCTCCCCGGCTTGCAGGCCGGCTTGCACGTAGCTCACGTCGCCCACGGTTTTGGCCACTTGCACCTCCCGGGTTTCCACGTGGCTGCGGTCCTTGAAGACCATCACGAAGTTGCGGTCCTTGTCGAAGACCACCGATTTGGCGGGCACGGCCAGCATCTGCCGGTTTTCGGTGTTCTGGACCTTGATCTGGGCGTACATTTCGGGCTTGAGCAAATAGCCGGGGTTGTTGAGCCGCACCCGCACTTTCATCACCTTGCTTTCGGGGTCCAACACGTTGAACACCTTGTCGATGCGGCCGGTGAAGTGCTTGTCGGGGTAAGACAGGGTCGTCACGTCGGCCGCGTAGCCTTCCTTCACCTTGCTGATGTCGGACTCGAAGACGTTGGCCAGAATCCAGATGTCGTCCAGGTCGCTGACGGTGAACAGGTTGCCCACGTTGTCGGCGTTGAATTGCATGTGGTCCGTCACGTTCTTCTCGGTGATAAAGCCCGAAATCGGGGCCCGCAGTTCGTAGGTGCCGTCGTCCGACACGCCGTAGACGCTCATCTGCTTGCGGGTTTTGCCCAGGTTGCCTTGGGCCCGCTGCAGCTCCTTACGGGCCAGCGTCACGTCGCGCTCCGACGCCAGGCCGGCCTCAAACTGGTCTTCGGCCACCTGCAGGTTTTTGCGGGCAATGTCGAGGTCGGTGCCGGCCGAGCTGCGCTGGTTTTGCAAATCGGCAATTTCCCCGCTCCGGATGACGGCCAGCACCTGACCCTTGGTGACATGGTCGCCGAGCTCCACGGAGAGCTGCTCGACCACGCCGCCCACCAGCGGGTACACTTTCACGGTTTTGTCGCCGTCGGAGGCAATCTGGCCCGAGAGCGTCAGCTCGTCGCGCACGGGCTGGGCGTGCACCGTATCAATCTTGATTTCGCGCAGCATGGTATCCGAGAGCGAGAAGCCGGCTTCGGGCTTGGGCGCCGTTTCGGCATCCTTGTGGGAGCAGCCCGCCAGCGTAACGCTCAGGGCAAAGGGCAGGAGGGGGGCAAGGCGGTTCATATACGTTGGGGTGAAATGTCGTTTGGGAGGGAAAGTAGCTGTCATCCTGAGCTTGCGAAGGACCTAACCACGTCTGAAAAAGCCGTTGCTATGTCTGTCGTTCGTATCCCATAAGGTCCTTCGCAAGCTCAGGATGACAGGCTACAAAAAGCTACTTGAAAATGGGCCGGCCGACGGCGAAGTTGAGTTGTTCGAAGGCCCGCACGCGGCTGGCGCGCAGGGCGTTGAGCTGCACGAGGTTGTTCTTGTAGCTCTCGTAGAAGTCCAGGAATTCGACGATGGTCAGGTTGCGCTTGGCATAGCTCTGCTCGATGCCGCCGATGAGCCGGTCGAAGTCGCCGGTGTCGCGGCTGGAGCCCTGGTAGAGCTGGTCGGCCTGGCGGGCCAGCTGGTAGGCCTGGTGCACGTCGGTCTGGACCACCAATTGCTGCTGCTCCACCTGGGCCTTGCTGCCCTCAATCTGGGCGCGGGCCGTGCGGATGTTGCCCTGGTTGCGGTTGAAGAGCGGCACGGCCAGGCCCAGGGTCACGGCGTTGTAGTTCTGGATGTAATTGCCGGCCCGGTCGTACACGTAGCCCACGGCCAGGTCGGGGGTGGCCAGGGCGCGTTGCAGGCGCAGGTTCTGGGTTTGCTGCTCGGCGTAGGCCTGGCGGGCTTTCAGGTCGGCGCGCTGCACCAGGGCAGTATCGGCCAGCTGTTGCTCGGAGTAGGCGCCCAGCGTCAGGTTGCGCAGGGCCGCAGGGTCGGCGGCGGGGCGGTAGTAGGTGCCCGAGTTGTCGCGCAGCAGCACGTGGAAGTCGGCCTGCTCACTGGCTATATCGGTCAGCAGGGCCTGGCGCTCATTCTGGAGCTGAAACAGGAAGGCCCTGAGCCGGATTACCTCTTTCAGCGCCACGTTGCCCTTGTCGTACTGACTCTGGTACTGGCTGACGGTGTGCTGGAAGGTGCTGATTTCCTTGTCGTACACCCCGATGGTCTGCTGCTTGAAGTACAGATCATAAAAGGTGGTGCGCAACTGGTAGCGCAGGTTGCGCAGCAGATCCTCGAAGGTGAACTGCTCGACCAGGGCGTTCTGCTGGGCCACGCTGGCGGCGGCTTTGCGGCGGCCGGCCAGGGCAAAGAGCTGCTGCACCTGGAAGGCCGTGTTGCCGGTGCGGGTCACGTCCAGCACCTTGGTGGTCTGGGGGTTGTAGGTGTTCTGCTCGATGCTCACCGTGGGGTTGTCCCAGAGGCGGGCCTGCACAATCTGGGCTTCGGCCGCCGTCACGCTGTAGCGCTGGGCCAGCAACGAGAGGTTGTTTTGCACGAAGCGCTGCTCAGCCTCGGGCAAGGTCAGGCGGGTAGTGTCGGGAGCGGGGGCGTCCGGAGTGGCGGCGGCAGCGGCGCGGGTCAGCAGCAGGGCGGTCAGGAGCAAAAGAAGGCGTTGCATATCCTTTCAAAAGGTTTGATATGCAAGAGTACGCCGGCCGTATTAGGCCCGAATTAGAGGGGCATTAGAAACGGATTAGAATCTGAATATTTCGATGAAAAGTGGGTTTAGAGGTTATTTAAGCGGGTTTGTATAGGAAGAAATAATAAGCTGGTGCGAGTCGGCTTTATGTAAGAACGTCATGCTGAGCTGGTCGAAGCATCTCTCCCGCTTCGTTGCAACGCTACTTGATTAGCACTGCGGTAGAGATGCTTCGACCAGCTCAGCATGACGTTCTGTGCCCAACAACGATAGCGCGCGAGATTCCTCACTCTGCTCGGAATGACGTTCATAAGTACTTTAAAACACCACTTCCGCCACGGTGCCGGTGCCGAGCTGGGAGTGGATGTGGAGTTGGCCGCCGTGAAGCTCGATGATGCGGCGGGCTAGGGGGAGGCCCACGCCGTGGCCCACCACCGCCCGGGCGTTATCGGCCCGAAAGAAGGGCTGGAAGATGCGGCTAAGGTCTTTGGGCGCAATGCCGATGCCGTGATCCTCGATTCGCAGGTGAACCCGCCCGTGCTCGAAGCCGAAATGCACGGCCACCGGCTGGCTCTCGGAGTACTTCAGGGCATTGTCGAGCAGGTTGGTCAGAGCCCGGCTCAGCAACTGCCGGTTGCCCCGGATTTCCAGCTGCTCGGGGGTAGCCGGCAGCTCACCCATTGTAATCTGCACCCGGCGGCGCAGTTCGGGCGGCAGGGCTTCGCGGGCTTCCCAGAGCAGTTCGTCGAGCCGGATTTCGTCGTTGCTGGTGCTGGCAATATTGGCTTGGGTGAGCTCCAATAAGTTGTTAATCAATGATTTAAGATGCTGTAGCTCGCTCAGCACCGAGGCCAGCGCCTCGCGGTAGGCGGCTGGCTCCCGTTCCCGGTTCAGTAGCACCTGGATTTCGCCGATGGTAGCCGTGAGCGGGGTCCGCAACTCGTGGGAGGCATTGCTGACAAAGGTGCGCTGCCCCTCAAAGCCTTCCTCCAGCCGCTCCAGCATTCTATTAAAGGTGCGGGCCAGACGGGTTATTTCATCCTGCTCGCTTCGGCTCAGTCCCTGCTCATCCACCCGCAGGTGCAGATCCTGGGCCGTAATCCGGTCCACTTGGTCGTTGACGGCGGCAATGGGCGTGAGGGCGCGCCCGGCAAACACCCGCCCGGCCACGTAAATCACCACCAGGCTGCCCACGAAGATGCAGGCCAGAATCGTGGCCAAGTGCTCCAGCCGCTTGCGGCCCGACAGGTTCTCGGCGGCAGCCACAATGATGTATTCGCCCTGGTTGTCGCGGTAAAAGATGCCCACGGCCTGCCGGGTGCCGATGTCAAAGTACACCTCCTTCTCGGTCAGGATGCGGGCCAGGATATGGTCGGAGATGTTGATGCGGCGGTCCTGCTCAATAAAGCGGGGCTGGAGCCGGGCGTCGTAAATCTGGAGCACCTCCCCCACGAGCGTGCGCAGGTAGCGGCGCTGAAACTCCCGGAAGGCATCGGCCCGCAGCTCATCCTGCTCCAAAAACACGTAGCCCGTCACCTCGGCCCGGTCGCGCAGGCGCTGGTGAAACTCTTCGTGGGCGTAATCGGCCTGCAGGATGTAGACCACCGACATGGCCGCCAGCAGAATCACGGCCACAAGCCCCAGGAAAAGCCAAGTCAGGCGGTTACGGATAGTCAATTGCTAAGGTGTTAATGCGTTGCTAATGTGGGGAATGGGATAAATGTGCAGAATGGGGAAATACGGTTGAATGTGCTGATTGTGTCCTTGCGAGGCGCAGCCGATGCAAACTCTCTTCCTCGACGCCTTACGTTCCAGCCAAGTAAGAGCTTGTGGTACAAGGGTAAAGTAATCCGGCCTGCGCAGAGGCCGGATTACTTTACTCTGCTCGCAGTGACAATTCATTTTTTACATTCTTTACATCATCCACATTTCTCCCATTCTCTGCATCAACTCTCTTCGCGCATCACGTAGCCCATACCGACGACGGTGTGGATGAGCTTGGGCTCGAAGCCTTTGTCAATTTTGTTGCGCAGGTAGTTCACGTACACGTCGATGACGTTGGAGCCGGAGTCGAAGGAATCCTCCCAGGAGTTTTCGGCAATTTCGGCCCGGCTGAGCACCCGGCCTTTGTGGCGCATAAAGAGTTCGAGCAGACCGAATTCCCGGGCCGTGAGCTTGATGGGCTGGCCGCCGCGGGTCACCGTTTTGGCGGCCGTGTCGAGGGTGAGGTTCGCCAGGGTAAGGGTGGCGCCCTTGGTTTCCTGGCCCCGGCGCCGGGTCAGGGCCCGCACCCGGGCCAGCAGCTCCGGGAAGTCAAAGGGCTTGACCAGGTAGTCGTCGGCGCCACCATCGAAGCCCTGCAGCTTGTCGGTAGTGGTGCCCAGGGCCGTGAGCATCAGCACGGGCACCTGCTGGTCTTGCGCCCGGACGGCCTGCAGTACTTCCAAGCCGCTGAAATAAGGCAGAATGACGTCCAGGATGATGAGCTCGTAGGAGTGCGTCAGGGCCAGCTGCCGGCCGAAGCGCCCATCGTAGGCCACTTCCACCTCGTAGTTTTCCTCTTCTAAGCCGCGCCGGATAAAGGCCGAAACTTTGGGCTCATCTTCCACGAGTAGGATTTTCATGGGGTTAAGATACTTGCAAGGTGGAGTCAGCGGATTGGAACTCTAAAGGAACTACAAATTCGTGAGGCCGGGATGAACCGGGCCGCCGCTCGACCTAATCAGACGCGCTGGGACACGCAAGGAGGAAAGAGCTAAAAATAATTGCATAAAAATTAGGCTGACCCCGCACTTTTTTCATTGTTTTTTATCTGTGGACCTGCCTGAAGGAGGAACCCAGCCCAGAGGAGTAAGGCAGGGGTTTGCGTGTGTAGTATGTGTATAGCGAAGTTGTGTAGTAGATTGCAAAACCGTTTTTCTGCGCTAGGAAGCGGGTTTTTAAGCTTGCATTTGCCAAACAACGTCTGAATATTTGAGCTCCTGCAAACGTTTGTGGGCCTTGCTTCGGGTTGTCTGCTTGCGCATTGGCCTGCCTTGTAGGTAGTAGACCGACCAGGCCGGCTGCTGCCAGTTTTTGCACTTCCGCTCCGGGCCTTACTGGCTCACTATTCGTCTCCGTTCCGCTTTCTACCCGCGTCTCATCCCACCTATTGCTGCTGCGGCACCCGCGTGCCTCAGCCTCTTTGCTGATTCCCCACCAATCCAGCTTAAGCAATATGAGAATTCAGTTCTACGCTCCGGGCGCGCTGCAAAGTGCGCCGGTATTATGGGTTCGAAGTGCCCGCCGGCTGGTACTGGCCGCACTTTGCCTGCTCGGGGCTCCGGCCGCCGGCTGGGCCCAGTGCAACCAGCTCGTGTGGGCCGATGAGTTTAACACGCCCGGCGACCTAAGCAAGTGGCAGGTGTACGAAGGCGACGGCTGCAACGTGGGCAACTGCAACTTCGGCAACGCCGAGCTGCAAGTGTACCGGGCCGCCAACGCCACCGTTACGGGTGGCTACCTGAATATTGCGACCCGCTACGAAAACTCGGTGGAAGGCGGCCGCACCTACAACTATACCTCGGCCAAGCTGCAGTCCAAAACGGCCAGCGGGGCTTTGCAAACCTTTAAGTTCGGCAAGATTGAAGCCCGGATGAAGCTGCCCTCGGCCCAGGGCAGCTGGCCCGCTTTCTGGATGCTGGCCGACCCCGGCAACTGGCCCTACACCGGCGAGATTGATATCATGGAGGCCAAGCACAAGAACCCCAAGTCGGTGGCGGGCACCATTCACTACGACGCCGGTGGCTGGCACTACACCGGCCGCGAATACAGCGGCACGGTAGACTTATCGGCTGACTTTCACGTGTATACCATCGAGTGGGGCCCCGACCAGATCAAGTGGTTCGTGGACGGCAACCTCTACCACACGGCCTCGCCCGAAACGACTTTTGGCAACGCCTGGCCCTTCAACACCAACAATTACTACCTGATTCTGAACACGGCCGTGGGCGGCCCCGGCACGCCGTTTACCGGCAACACCGCCCCCACGCCCACCGATTTCCCCGTTACCACCCAAGTCGACTACGTGCGGGTGTATACCGGACCTTCCAACTACGCCGTGTACGGCGACGGGCAGGTGTACCAGGGCGAGCAAGGTAAGACCTACCGCCTCGACCCTATTGCCGGCGCCGCCTACAGCTGGTCGGTGCACAGCGGGGCGAGTATTACCAGCGGGCAGGGTACCAACTCCATCCAGGTAAACTGGGGTAGCACGGGCGGCACGGTTACGGCCACCGTGACGGTAAACGGCTGCACGACTACTGCTTACACTAAGACGGTAACCGTTAGCACCCCGCTGCAGCTCGACCGGGTGTACGAGGATTACGAAACCAACCGCGCCCTGACTTACGGCACTATGACCGGGGTGCTGACCCAGGCCACGACCAACCCCGCCGCTGTGGCGCCCAACACCTCAGCCAAGGTCGGCAAATACGTGCGCAACGCCGCCGAGCAGTACGACGTGCTCTACGTGCGGGGCCTAACCGTGAGCAACGCCTCTGACTTTGCCGCCGGCCGCCGCAAGGTGTACATGGACGTGTATTCTACCGCCCCGGTGGGCAGCAAAATCACGATGCAGTTTGAAAACAGCCGCACCGTATTGGCTACCAATTACCCCACGGGCCGGCAAAGCTCTTACTTCGCCACGACCAGCCGGCAGAACGCCTGGGAGACCCTGGAGTTTGATTTTGAAAAGGTTATCGACGCGGGCACCAGCGTCTACGACATCGACAACGTGGTATTCCTGTTCCAGCCGGGCATCAACTCGGGCGCCACGTTCTACCTCGACAACATCCTGGTCAAGAAGAAGCCCGACCCGACGGTGGTGGCTACCGACGTGCTGGAAAACTACGACGGCACCAGCCGCCTGACCTTCGACGCCACGCTGACCAACGGCACCTACACGCCCAACCTGGCCAACCCCAGCGCCACGGCCCCCAACACCTCGGCTAAAGTAGCCCGATACGTGCGCAATTCGACCCAACAGTATGATGTGCTGTTCTTTACGGCCGGCACGCCGGGCAGCGTCATTGAAGACGCCAGCCTGTTCAAGGACCAAACCAACCAGATTCTGGTGGACGTGTATACCACGGCTCCGGTGGGCACGCCGGTGGTTTTGAACCTGCAGAACAAAGCTGCGGCCGCCAATTCGTACCCGGCCGGCCGCAACAGCAGCTACGAGGCCCGCACGACCAAGCAGAACGCCTGGGAAACCCTGGCCTTCTCCTATACTTCCTCGCCCGACGCCGGCACGGCCAATGTGAGCATCGACCAGCTGGCCTTCCTATTTGCCAACAACTCGATGACCGGCGCCACTTATTACGTCGACAATATCCGGGTGGCCAAGTACGCGGCGGCCCCGACCTACACGGCCGGCACCATGTTCGAGGACTACGAGGCCACGCACAATCTGACCTTCCTCAGCGCCGACGGCACCTACTCGCCCACCGTGGCCAACCCCGCCGTTGTGGCGCCGAATACTTCGGCTAAAGTGGGCCGCTACGCCCGCAACGCCACGGCTACCTACGACGTGCTGGCCTTCCGCACCAGTGCCATCAAGGACGGTAGCGCCTACAAGAAGGGCGACAAAGCCTTTGCCATTGACCTGTACACCACGGCACCCGTCGGCACGGTTGTTTCCTGCCAGCTGGAGAATGTGGCGCAGTCGAACACCGGCAACTACCCCACCGGCCGCCACAGCATTTACCAGGCTGCCGTGAAGCAAACCAACGCCTGGCACACGCTGACCTTCACCTTCGCCAGCGCTCCGGACCTGGGCACCGCCGACGTGGACGTGGACAAGCTCGTGTTTCTGTTTGCGCCCAACTCGACGACCAGCGCCACCTACCACATCGACAACATCCGCAGCCTGGTCAAGACCGGGACGACGCCGACCAACGCCGCGCCCACCGTCAGCCTGACCTCGCCGGCCAGCGGCGCCACGTTTACGGCTCCGGCCAGCGTGACTCTCAGCGCCAACGCCGCCGACTCCGACGGGACGATTACCAAGGTGGAGTTCTACAACGGCACCACGCTGCTCAACACCGACACCAGCAGCCCCTACAGCTACTCTTGGACGGGCGTCACGGCTGGCACCTACTCGATTACCGCCAAAGCCACCGACAACGCCGGCGCTACCACGACTTCCTCGGCGGTGAGCATCACGGTCAACGCGGCCGGTAACACGGCGCCCACGGCCAGCATTACGGCTCCGGCTAGCGGCAGCAGCTTCTCGGCTCCGGCCAGCGTAACCATCACGGCCAACGCGGCTGACACCGACGGCACTATCACCAAAGTAGACTTCTACAACGGCACAACCCTGCTCGGCACCGATACCACGAGCCCCTACAGCTTCAGCTGGACGGGCGTAGCGGCCGGCACCTACAGCCTCACGGTTAAAGCTACCGACAACGGCGGCGCCGTCACGACGTCGAGTGCCGTGAGCATCACCGTTACGGCGGCGCAAACCGGCACCAACCTGGCGCTGAACAAGCAAACCACGACTTCCTCGACCGAAGCTCCGGAGTTTGGTGGCAACCTGGCCGTGGATGGCAACGCCTCCACCCGCTGGGCCAGCGCCTGGGCCGACCCGCAGTGGATTTACGTCGACCTCGGGGCCCGTTACAACGTGAGCCAGGTGAAACTGACCTGGGAAGCGGCTTACGGCAAAGACTACCTGGTGCAGGTTTCCAACGACGCCGCCAGCTGGACCACCCTCAAGACCGTGACCGGCAACACGACGCTGACCAACGACCACACCGGCCTGAGCGGGGCGGGGCGCTACGTCCGCATCTACGGTACGGCCCGCGGCACTACGTACGGCTATTCACTCTACGAACTGGAAGTGTACGGCACGCCGGCCAGCACCAGCACCGTCTGCGGCGGCACGGTAGCCAACGGCGACTACCGCTACGAGGTGAGCACCACCAACGGCACCGTGAGCTGGAAGTTTGTGCCCCTGACGCCCATTGCGGGCAGCACCATGGCCCTGCTGTATGTGAAAGTGGGCACCGGTGGCTACGCGGGCTACCAGATGACGGCCTCGGGTTCCGACTTCGTCTTCTCCCAGGCCCAGGCGGCCGGTGCGGCCCTCTCGTTCTACTTCACCTACCGCGTGGGTACCAGCACCACCGAGCGTAACTCCAGCGCCACACCCCACAGCTACACCGTGGGCAGCACCTGCACCACGGCCCAGGCCACACTGGCCGCCACGGCCGTGAAGGGCAGCGTCGTGGGCGCGGCTTACCCCAACCCGGTGACCAGCCAACTGACTGTGGAGCTGCGCGGCGCTTCGGCCCACCAGCTGACCGTAACCGATATGCGCGGCGCCACCGTCCGGAACCTGGCCACGCCAGCCGGAACGGTCACGGCTAACTTGGACCTGGCCACCCTGCCCAATGGGGTGTACTTCCTGACCGTGCAGAACGGCAGTGGGGTAGAGGTACAGAAAATCATGAAGAACTAAGCACCTGCCCGGCCCGATGACTACCGCTGGCACTGCTTCACAATAGTAAATGGGAGAGGTGAAGACCCTGGGTGGGCTTCACCGAAACGGGGCGGGATATTCCCGTCCCGTTTCTATTTCCGGCATTTGGTTAACCCACTTTTTTTCTATGAAAACTTTTGATTGGCAGCGTCTTTCCCGGCGGCTGCGCGGCTCCTGGCCTTCCCTGGCCCTGCTCGTTCTACTCTTCTCCGCCAGCGGCGCCCAGGCCCAGAAACTGACGATGCTGCGTGCCCAGGGTGGCAAGGTGGTCGATGCCGGCGGCAAGGAAGTGGTGCTGCGGGGCTTCAACGTGGGCGGCTGGCTGCTCCAGGAAAGCTACATCCTCAAAACCGACACCCTCGACTCCCAGGCCCGCATCCGGGGTGGTTTGCTGCGCACGATGTCGGATAAGGAGCTGGAGGATTTTTACGCCGACTACCGGGCCAAATTCGTGACCAAGGCCGACATCGACTTCGTGGCCGCTCAGGGCTTCAACTGCGTGCGGCTGCCGTTTCACTACGACCTGTTTCTGACCCGGGCCCAGCGTCTGGAACGCAACAAGGTGAGTCGCCGCCCCCGGGATTCCAAGGCCCTCGATGCTTACGTGCAGAGCCTGACCCAGTGGTACGACCAGAACCAGCTCTTCACCGATGCCCAGAACCTCGACGGTTTCCGCGTCATCGACGAGGTGCTGAGCTGGTGCGCAGCCCGCAATATGTACGTCATCCTGGATTTGCACGCGGCTCCCGGCGGCCAGGGCTTCGACCGGAATATCAACGACAATTTCCTGCCTCTGGACCTGTGGAAGCGCAAGGACGCCAAGGGCCGCCTGATCTACCAGGATATCACCGTGCGGCTCTGGGAAAAGCTTTCGGCCCGCTACCAGAACGACCCGCGCGTGGCCATGTACGACTTTATCAACGAGCCGCATAAAGTCAACGCCGAGAATGGGTTATCCAACGATAATGCCGAAATAAGCGCGCTGTACAGCCGCCTCATCACCGCCGTACGCCGCCAGAACGACCAGCATTTGGTCTTGCTCGAAGGCAACGGCTACGGCAACGAGTACACCAACCTCACCCCCGACAAGCTCCAGATTTCGGACCGCCGCAACATCGTCTACAACGCCCACCGCTACTGGTGCCCCAACGACCCCGCCGCCACCGACCCCAATCCGAACCAGATCAACCTGATTAACAACCTGGTGGCTTTCCGCACAAAATGGCAGGTGCCGGTGTGGGTCGGTGAAACCGGGGAAAACTCCAACGAGTGGTTTGCCGGTGCCGTGCAGGGCCTCAACGCCCAGAATATCGGCTGGTGCCACTGGAACCTGAAGCGGGTAGAAGGCGTGACCAGCCTGCTGCGGGTGCGCGCCTACGGCAGCATCCTCACCCCGGAAGGCCGTACGGCCCTGCTGCGCAATATCCAGTTCAAGGAGTGCCTGCCCAACCGTGACGTTATTGCCGCCCTCACCGGTCCGGCCACGGCCCGCACGCCCTACGCCGCGCTCAGCATTCCCGGCACCATCCACGCCACCGACTACGACATGGGCCGCAACGGCATTGCCTACCAGGATGCTTACGCCGAGCGAATCGACTACCGCAAGGAGGCGCCTACCAACAACGGCAGCGTGTACCGCAACGACGGTATCGACATTCAGGTCAACCCCGATAAGCCTTCCAACGGATTCGCCATCAGTGACATGGCTGCCGGGGAGTGGGTCAACTACACCGTGACGGTGACTAAAGCGGGAACTTACACGCTGCAGGCCCGGGTAAAAAACGACACCAGCGCCCCGGCCCGCCTCACCGTCAAGCTCGACGACACCGCCATTGGTACCCTGGCTGTGCCCCAAACGCCGCCTACTGCTCCCTGGACCACTATTTCCGTCCCGACTACTACTCTGCCGGCCGGTCGGCATACCCTGCAGCTCTACGTGGAGCAGCCGGGTGCCAGTCTGAGCTGGTTGCAATTCAACCCATCCACCACCCCAACCACCCAGGGCGGGCAATAGTCCGCGCCCCGCCAGTAGCGCCGCCGCTTTTCGGGGCCTCGGCCCGCCCGTAGCAGCCCGAAGGTCGCCGCCGGCGGAGGTACTACTGGCAGCCCTGCGTTGGTTTCCTTAAATTGGGAGCTACATGAGGCCCTACATCCGCAAATTCCCCCGACTTCAGGCTGCCGGTCTTTCCTACTGGCGAATTTTGGGCTGCCTGTGCCTATTCCTTTTCTGCTGTGGCATGGCCCGGGCGGCACCCCACGAAGATACTCTGCGTATCCACGCCGGGATTAACGAGCTCTACGTCAAGCCAGTATACTACAGCGTGCTCGAAGACCCTTCGGGCCGACTCACCCTGCAGGACGTGCTGAGCCCGAAATGGAACCGTCGGTTTCAGTCGGGCGACGTAACCTCGGGCGGCAAACAGGCCGGCAACATCGAAAACACCGAGTCGGCCTACTGGCTGCGCATCAGCGTGCATACCGATGATTACGACGAGCATCACTGGTACCTGGAGATGTTCGATTCCCACATCAACGACCTGACGTTTTACGGGGCTAATGTCACCGGGCAGTACGCCGGCGTGCGTACCGGCGCCGACTTTCCCTTTTCCACTCGGCCCTACGCCTACAAGAACTTCCTGTTCAGCCTCCACCTGCAGCCCAACCAAACGCACACGTATTACCTGCGGCTGAAATCGAGCTCCAAAACCAGCTTTCTGGGCCGGTTGCGCAACGAGGCCATGCTGTCGTCCCACTTTCAGAGTGAGTACGGCATGCTCGGCGGCTTCTATGGAGTGCTGCTGATTATGGTGGTGTATAACTTGTTCATTTTCTTGTTTATAGGTGAGCAAACCTACCTGCGCTACGTAGCCTACGTGCTTAGCTGCAGCCTGCTTTTCCTCTCGGAAGACGGCCTGGGATTCGAGTATATCTGGCCCACGCTGCCCTGGCTCAACCAGATTGTCAACGCCGGCGCCCCGATTCTGCTCCTGCTCACCTTTGGCTATTACGCCCGCCACTTCCTCGATGCGCCCCAGCGCCTGCCCCGCTTCGACCCGGTCGTGCGCCTGGTAGTATTGCTCAGCGCCGGCCTGTTGCTGCTCGATACCATCTTTATTCAGTCGGGCTTCAGTTTCTGGCTCTACCTGCTGCCCTATGGCATGTTGTATTACGCTGCTATTCAGGTGTATCGGCAGGGCTTCCGGCCGGCCCGCATCTTTTTGCTGGCCCAGGCCGGCGTGGTGGTCAGCCTCCTATTCCTGATAACTCGCAAGCTGGGCGTCGACTTCTTCAACAATGCCTTTACCGTGTATAGCATGAATGTGGCCTTCGTCTTCGAAGTGGCCGTGCTGTCGTACGCGCTGGGCGAGAAAATCAAGAGCATCAAGGATGCCACTATTCGGGCCCAGGAGAAGCTGGTGAAGCAGCTGCGTAAGAAACACTTAGCCCAAGACCGGTTAGTGGAGCAGCTCAACCAGAACCAGACCCTTAAGGATCAACTCAACTCTGAGTTGGAAGAGCAGGTGGCCCGTCGCACCGAGGAGCTGCGCCGGCAAAGTGAAACCATTGTGGCTCAAAACCGGGAGCTACTCCAGGCTAATGGTTTGTTGGCTTTGCAATCAGCTGCTATTGAGAAGCTTAACGCCGACTTGCAGCGTGATCTGCAGGAAGCCCAGACGGCCCGGGTGCTATCCAAAGAGGTGGACTTCGGCGAGTTCAGCCAGATTTACCCCGACAAAGACGCCTGTCTGCGCTACCTCGCCGACCTGAAATGGGCTCATGGTTACCGCTGCCGTAAGTGTGGGCATGAAAAGTACTGCGACGCCCGCGAAGCCCATGCTCGCCGCTGCACCAAGTGCCGCTACGTAGAGTCGGCTACGGCCTACACAATGCTGCAAAAGTGTAAGTTCTCTATCATCAAGGCTTTCTACGCTGTCTTTCTGATTTACACTCACAAGGGCAACTACTCCTCCCAGGAGCTCTCCCGGGTACTAGAGCTGCGGCAGGGTACTTGCTGGAGTTTTAGCCAGAAAGTTTTGGAAGCCATGCGCCGCCGTCGGCAAGCTGCTGACTACGATGAGAATGAGGGCTGGACCCACATATTGCTCGACGCTAGTACTACGGTAGATGAGGAACAAACAGTAGCGGAAACCGAACGATCCTGAGAAGCTGCAAACGTTTGCAGCACAAATTTACTTGGCCAGCAAAAATATTTTAGAAAAATGGCCCTTCAAGGCCTCTTTTCTCATTGTTTTTTAGCCGCAAGTGCCATTTTGCGATAAAACAGGGCTCAGGTCGTAATTGGCCGCAATTGTGTCTTAAAGCGTGTGCGGTAAGTGTATAATCACGATGTGAAGTAGGTGAAAAAACCCTGTTTATAGGGCGTATTAAGGGTTTTTGCTATTGCATTTGCCGAACAAGTAAAGATATCTTTGGGTATTCCCCCCATCGAAATGACTACTTCCCACCCCACCTCGGAGGCTCCCGTTGGAGTTGTCAAGGGCTACTCATCCGTACTAGACGCGCTAACAGTCCGTGTTGCTTACACGTTGCTGCTGGGTACGACGCTGTGTACCTGGAGCAGCTGCCAGCGTGCCGCGGTGCAAACGATTCCGGCTACTTCCGCCGCTACTCTTCCGTCAGCACCTGCGGCTAGCAGTGCCCTGCCTCGTCCTGTGGTGAGTGAGCGGGTAACGGCGCTGCTAGCCCAGATGACGCTGGAAGAGAAAATTGGGCAGATGACCCAGCTCACCAACACGGTTATTAATACTACCGGGGTGCAGCGCGACATTACCCTGGACTCGGCCAAGCTGGTTCCCCTGATTCGGGACTACCATGTGGGCTCCTTTTTGAATGGCGAGGCCGTGCCGGCGGCGCAGTGGGTAAAATATTCGGCAGCCCTGCAGCGCATTGCCCTGCGCGAGTCCCGCCTGCACATTCCTATTATCTACGGCATTGACCATATGCACGGGGCCAGCTATGTGGCGGGCACGGCTATCTTTCCGCATAACCTGAACCTGGGTGCCAGCTTCAACCCGGAGTTTGCCCGGCAAACGGCCCGCGCTACGGTGCTGGAATCGGCCGACCTGGGCCACCACTGGGTATTTGCGCCAGTACTTGACCTGGGCGTGAATACCTACTGGCCGCGGGTGTACGAAACCTACGGTGAAGACCCACTGGTGGCTGCCACCATGGGCGCCGCCTTCGTGAAGGAGCTACAGGAGAATACCGAAATAGCTCCCTACAAAGTAGCGGCCTGCGGCAAGCACTTCCTGGGCTATTCCGACCCGCGCAACGGCTGGGACCGGACCAACGCCATGATTTCGGAGCAACGGATTCAGGAGTTTTTCCGGCCCTCATTTCAGGCTGCCATGGATGCCGGCCTGAAAACGGTCATGATCAACAGCGGCCTGATCAACGGGGAGCCGGTGCACGCTTCCAAGGCCATTCTGACCGACCTGCTGCGCACCCAGATGGGCTTTAAAGGCGTGGCCGTGACCGACTGGGAAGACATTATCCGGTTGGTGCGGGTGCAGAAAACGGCTGCCAACGAAAAGGAAGCCACCTTTATGGCCATCGACGCCGGTGTGGATATGGCCATGACGCCCTACACCACTAATTTCTGCCGCTACGTGAAGGAGCTGGTGCAGGAAGGTCGGCTTTCGGAAGAGCGTATCAACCTTTCGGCGGGGCGGGTACTGCAGCTCAAGGACGAGCTGGGCTTGTTCGAACATCCCATGCCGCGCACCGACCGCCTCAACCGCGTGGGCGACCCGGCGCTGAAGCTGCAGGCCGTGGAAGCCGCCCGCGAATCGGTGGTGCTACTCAAGAACGACAACCAGACCCTGCCGCTGGCCCCGGCTGCCGTGAAACGCCTGCTGGTAGTGGGCCCCTCGGCCGACTCCCGCGCCAACCTGGCCGGCGGCTGGACCCTGGCTTGGCAAGGCCGCCCCGAAGCCGAGTATCCGAAAGAAGTACTGACTATTTACGCCGCCCTTAAAAAGGAATTTCCTGGCGCCCAGGTTGAAACCCTGCCCTACCGCGACGCGGCCGGCAGGCTGAGCCTGACCAGCATCGGGGCCGCCGCCCGCAAAGCCGACGCCGTAGTGCTGGCCATCGGGGAGCGGCCCTACACCGAAGGCCTGGGCAATACCAGCGACCTGACCCTGCCCGACGACCAGCAGCAACTGGTGCGCGCGGCTCAGGCCGCCGGCAAACCCACGGTGCTCGTCATCATCGGCGGCCGGCCCAGTATCATCCGGACCGTGGCCGAAAAGTCGTCGGCCATTCTGTGGGGCGGGCTGCCGGGCTTCGGCGGTGGGCAGGCCATTGCCGAAATCATCAGCGGTAAGGTGAACCCCAGCGCCAAGCTCTCCTTTACGTATCCGCAGTTTGCCGGCCACATTTCGCCCTACCACCACGACAACAATGAAAACTCGCTCGACCTGAGCGACTTCGGGGCCGGTTTCGAAAACCGCGGGCCCAAGTTTAAGCCCGCCATGCTCACTGAGTACGGCGAAGGCTTGAGCTACACCTCGTTTCGCTACCGCAACCTGCAGCTCAGCGACTCGGTGCTGACCGGCAACGGCGCGGTGCGGGCTACGGTGCAGGTAACCAATACTGGTAAGCGCGCCGGCAAAGAGGCTGTGCTCTGGTTCCTGACCGATGAGGTAGGCCGCATTACCCGGCCCGTGCGCCTGCTCAAGCATTTCGAGAAGCAGGCGTTTCAGCCCGGTGAAACCCGCGAAATGGTCTTTGAAATTCAACCCCAGCGCCACCTAAGCTACCCCAATGCCCAGGGCCAGTCCCAGCTGGAAGAAGGCTACTTCACCCTGCGCGTGGGCGACCAGACCCGGCGCTTCCGCTACGCTGCTCCGGCCGCTGCTACCACTGCCCCGCTCGGGCAGAAGGGCAGTGGTTCCCAACCCTAAAATTGTCGGCCCCGGCCGGCGCATGTTTGGCCCGGGTGCTTTAGTTGTTTTTGCTCTCCACTTCCAATTCCTACCCTCATGAATGCAAATAATTACCCGCATTTCCTGCGGCGGGCTTTGCTTCTGGCTTCGCTAGGGCTGCCTACGCTGGCTGCCCCGGCCCTGGCCGGTTCTCCCGCCCTGCCGCTGCCCATTGCCGGGCGCCCCACGCTGGCCGATATTCAGGTATCGGGCCGGGTGACCCAGAGCTCGGGGGAGCCCCTACCGGGCGTAACCGTGCTGGTGAAAGGCACTACCATCGGTACTTCCACTAACTCGGATGGCACCTTTGTGCTGAACGTGCCGGAAAACAGCACGCTGGTGTTCAGCTACGTAGGCTATCTGCGCCAGGAAGTGGCCGTGACCAGCAGCAACAGCGGCAATCTGGCCGTGACGCTCAACGACGACCTGAAAGCCCTGAATGAAGTAGTCGTAGTGGGCTACGGTACCCAGGAGCGGACCAGCGTAACGGGCGCCGTGTCGTCGGTTTCGGCCCGTGAAATTGCCACCCAGCCGGTGGCCGATGCTACCCAAGCCCTGCAGGGCCGGGCGGCTGGGGTTACAGTTACATCCAACGGCGGTGCGCCGGGCGGTGCAGCGGGTACCTCTATCCGGGTGCGGGGCATTACCTCGGCCGGCAATAACAACCCGCTCTACGTCGTCGACGGCTTTCCGCTGCCCGAAGGAGGGGAGAACCAGCTGAATGCCATCAGCCCCAACGACATTGAAACCATTGACATCCTGAAGGACGCCTCGGCCACGGCCATTTACGGGGTGCGGGCCGCCAACGGCGTGGTTATCATTACCACTAAGCGGGGCAAGGCCGGCGTGTCAACTATCAACCTGGACGCCTACCGCGGCGTGCAGCAGGTGTGGCGCAAGCTGGATCTGCTTTCGGCTAAGGAATACGCCATCATCAACAACGAAAACCGCATTGCCGGTGGCGAGCGAATCGTGGTGGACCGGCTGCGCAACCCCGACGCCCTGGGCGAGGGCACCGACTGGCAGGACGAGGTATTCCGCCGGGCGGCCATTCAGAATTATGCCCTCTCGGCTACCGGCGGCAGCGACAAGGCCCGCTTTGCCGTGTCGGGTAGCTACTTCCAGCAGGATGGTACCGTAGTTGGCTCCCACTTCGAGCGCTACACGCTGCGGGCCAACGGCGACCTGCAGATGAACAAGATTCTGAAGCTGGGCAGCAATATCTCGCTCACTCACCTGAACGACCGGCAGATTCCCTCGGGCGGTGGCACGGAAGGCTCCCGCAACGGCGAATACGGCACGATTCAACAGGCCATCCGCATTCCATCCATCATCCCGTTGTACCGCCCCGATGGCTACTACTATGAGCCCCGCGGCGCCCAGGACAACTTTGTGGAGGAAAATCCCCTGGCTTCGGCGACCCTCGCCAACCAGAAGTTTTCCCGCAACCGCGGCCTGACGACTTTCTTCGCCGAACTAGAGCCGCTAAAAGGATTACGCTGGCGGACCAACGTGGGCGCCGACTTGATTTTTGACAACTACAACGCCTTCCGGCCCGGGGTACCCGAGCTGAAAGTAGGTGACGAAACCTACTCCACGCGCTACGGGCAGGCCACGGCCGGCGGCTCGGCCACCTCGAACTACAATCAGAGCTACCTGATTGAAAACACGCTGACCTACGACCACCTCTTTGCCGACCGCCACCAAGTGACGGTGTTGCTGGGGCAGTCGGGGCAGATTATTGACCAGCAGGACGTGGGAGCTTACCGCACCGGCTACCTGCGCAACGACCTGCAGACGATTAACTCGGGGCCGGTAAACACCCAGATTTCCAACTCCGGCAACATTCAGCCCCGGCAGAAACTGGCCAGCTACTTCGGTCGTCTCAACTATGAGTTTGCCGGTAAGTACCTCTTCCAGGCCATTATGCGCTACGACGGGGTGAGCAACTTCGAGCCCGGCAAAAAATTTGGCTTCTTCCCGGGCGTGTCGGCTGGCTGGCGCATTTCGGAAGAAGAGTTTTTGAAAGACAACCGCGCCATCAGCAACCTGAAGCTGCGCGCCGGCTACGGCAAAGTGGGTAACCCCAACAACGCCGGCCGCTTTGCCTACCTGTTTGCCATCAACTCGGGCATTCAGTATCCCTTCGGGCCCAACGGCACCATTCAGACCGGCGCCGCTCCTACCCGCCTGCCCAACTACGACCTGCGCTGGGAAACCAACAACCAGACGAACATTGGCTTGGATTTCGGCTTCCTCGACAACCGCTTCGAGGCTACCGTGGACCTCTACAACCGCAGCTCGCCCAACCTGATTGCGCCCGTGCCGGTGTCGTTGGTATCGGGTACGTATGAGCCCGTTAACCGCAACGCGGCTTCGGCCTACAACCGCGGCGTCGACTTCTCGTTCACCTCGCACAACCTGCGCGGCAGCGGCTCGGCCCTGAACTGGACCACGACCCTAAACGTGTCGGCCTACAAGACCAAGCTCGAGTCGCTGGGCGAGGGCAAGCCCTACGACGGCCTGAGCGTACTCAGCGGCGTGATTGTGCGCTACGACCAGAACCAGGCTTTCGGCGCCTTCTACGGCCTGGTGGCCGATGGCATCTTCCAAACCCAGGAAGAAGTGAAAAACCACGCCACCCAGACGGCCGGCGACAACCCGGCCAAGAGCACGGCCCCCGGCGACATCCGCTTCAAGGACCTCAACAACGACGGCGTCATCAACGCCAGCGACCGGACCTTTATCGGCAACCCCAACCCCGACTTCACTTACGGCCTGAATAACACGCTGAGCTGGCAGGGTTTTGATTTCAACATGTTCCTGCAAGGCTCGCAGGGCAACGACATCTACAACCAGAACCGCTACATCCTGGAAAGCGCCCTGTATGGCAACAGCAACGGCAGCCGCCGGGTACTGGGCCGCTGGACCGGCCCCGGCACCAGCAACGACGTGCCCCGCGCCGTAGCCGGCGACCCGAACGGCAACCTGCGCGTGAGCAGCTACTACGTGGAAGACGGCTCCTACATGCGCATCAAAACCCTGACCCTGGGCTACACGCTGCCCCAGAGCATCATGAGCCGCATTGCGGCCAAGCAGCTGCGCGTGTACGTGAGCGGCCAGAACTTGCTGACCCTGACCAAGTACAGCGGCTACGACCCCGAAGTAGGTTCCCGTGGCGTCGACCTGGGCGTGTACCCTCAGTCGCGCGTATTCCTGGCCGGCCTCAACATCGGCTTCTAATCTCCTAACCACCCTCCGATTATGTCAACCTTCACTAAGTATTCCGGCGGCGCCCTGCTTTTGAGCCTGGGCCTGCTCACCAGTTGCGGGGAGAAGTTTCTGGAAGAAACCCCGACCGACCAGGTAACCGACGCCAACTTCTATAAAACCACCACCGACGCCATTCAGGCCACCAACGCTATTTACAGCGAGTTGGGCAAGGCCGGGCAGTACAACTCCGCCCTCTGGGGAATCGGCGACATCGGCTCGGACCTGTCGACCACCGGCGGCGGTGGTGGCGGCGACGGCCTGGAGCAGCAGCAGCTCGACAACTTCAACATTCCCACGACCAACACCCTGACTACCCGCCTGTGGGGTAGCTGCTACGTGGGCATTGGCCGGGCTAACATCGTGCTGGAAAAAGTGCCCGGCATGAGCATCGACCCCGCCGTCCAGACGCGCAGCCTGGGCGAGGCCGAGTTTCTGCGGGCCAAGTACTACTTCGACCTGGTGCGGGCCTTCGGCGACGTACCGCTGCTAACCAAGCCGCCCAAAACGACGGCCGAAGTCAACATTGCCCGCACGCCCGCCAGCCAGGTGTACGCTCAGATTGAGGCCGACCTGAAAGATGCCATTACCAAGCTGCCCGCCTCCTACTCCGGCGACGACATCGGCCGGGCCACTAAGTGGTCGGCGGCGGCGCTGCTGGCCAAGGTGTACCTGACCGAAGGCAAGCTGCCGGACGCGGCTACCCAGGCCCGGAGCGTCATCAGCTCCAGCGGCAAGTCGCTGTGGGACAACTACGGTGACAACTTCAAGGTGGCCAACGAGAACGGCAAGGAGTCGATGTTCGAGGTGCAGTACATTGCGGGCCGCAACCAGTGGACCCAGGATGGCCTGGGCTGGAGCGGCAACGAGTTTATGGGCCCCCGCGGCCAGGGTATCGTGCCCCAGGGCGGCTACGGCTTCAACATTCCCGAGCCCGACTTCGTGGCGGGCTACGAGGCCGGCGACACCCGTCGCGCCGTGACCATCTGGATGCCCGGCGACAAATACCCCGACGGCCGTGTGCAGCCCAATGAACTGCCCGGCTCGCCTAACGGCTACGGCGTGAAAAAGTGGTTTATAGGCAAAGTCAACACCAACATCTGGGACTCGGAGCTCAACATTCCGGTGATGCGCCTGGCCGAGGTGTACCTGATTCTGGCCGAGGCCGTAGGGCCCACGCCGGAAGGTCTGGAGGCCATTAACAAGGTGCGGCGCCGCGCCTTCGCCAACGCCGCCGGCCATGATATTGCCGCCGGCATCAGCGCCGACGACTTCAAGCGGGCCGTGTGGAAGGAGCGCAAGTACGAGCTGGCCTTCGAAATGGACCGGTGGTTTGACATGAAGCGCACCGGGGAGCTGCTCACCTCGCCCCAGCTCAAGGCCAAAGGCGTGAAGCCCTACAACGTGCTGCTGCCGATTCCACAGTCGGAGCGCGACGTGAACCCGGGCCTGAGCCAGAACCAGGGCTATTAATTAGTTGCCCGGTGGCCTGCCGGTAACTGCCGCGGGCCGCCGGGCGCTTTGCCTCCCACCGAACATTTCCTCTGCATTCCCATGAAAAATATCTTCCGTTTGGCGTCCCTGGGCTTGCTGGCTGCTCCGTTGCTGCTGGCCTCCTGCGAGAAAGACGCCAAAGATTATGCGCTTGAGGGCGCCGTGCCCCAGTCTAACTTTACGTTCCAAGCCAACGCTACCGAGTTTCCCACGGTGGTCAGCTTTACCAGCACGGCCCAGGACGGCTTCCTCTACCAGTGGAACTTTGGCGACAACACCATTGGCTCGGGTGAGAAAGTGCAGCACACCTACACCCGCCCCGGGGGCTACCAGATAGAGATGATAACGGCCGGCCGCGGGGGCACCAGTATTTCGACCAAGCAAACCGTTACCATCCCCGATGCCTGCACCAATGCCACGTTCAGCAACCTAGTGGGCTGCGCCAGCGGTGGTATCCGGGTCTGGTCGTTGTCGAACCTGCCGGGCGCCATCGTCAAGCAGGACGCCAGCGGCAACCAGCTTTCGGCTTCTACTACCTTGAATTCCTGCCAGCTCGACGACCAGTTTTCGTTTAGCAACGGCTTTACGCTCAACTACGAAAGCGCCGGGCAGACCTTCCAGAACAACACCTGCGGCAAGTCGCTGAACAGCTCGAGCAGCTTCGTGTTTCGGCCCAACAACGGCAATCCGCAGATTATCCTGAAGGGCAACAAGACCTTTATCGGCCCAGCCGACTCGGTGGTCAACAAAACCTACGACATCCTGGAGGCCACCAGCACCAAGCTGCGCCTGCGCGGCACCAACCCCGACGGTACCCGCACGGTCATCACCATGATGCCCTACGACGCCACGGCGCCCATTAAGCTGCTGCTGACCGGGGGCACGTCGAAAACCTGGAAGCTCGACAATGAGGCTGATGCGCCCATTACGGTAGGCACCGAAGCCAACCCGCTGGCGTACTTTGCCGGGGTGAAGCCCGGTGAGCTGCCCACCTGCCAGTCGGACGATGAGTTTACTTTCTCGGCGGCCAATGTGTATAGCTACGATGCCAAGGCCGAAACCTTCTCGGCGGCCGCTGGCTACAGCTGCAGCGCGCCACTGACGGGCACCTCGCCCTTCCTCTTCAGCCCGGCTGCCGGGGCCGGCCTGGCCCAGTTTGTCCTCTCGCGGCCCGGCGCCTTCATTGCCGCCACCGACGCCTCCCCAACCGAGCAGGTATACCGCATCCTGGAAATCACCGACAAGAAGATGACCCTGCGGGCCGGTAGCGGCGCCAACGGTGGAACGGTATTTACGATTAAGATGGTTGCTAAGTAGGGGAGTGGCTTTTACTTCTCTACGTACTTGATTCCTGAAGCAAACGCAGCCTTGTCGGCTGCAGTATTACTGGCTCGGGGCTGGGTCACCGGTCCCGAGCTTGGGTTTCTGCCTTGTATCGGCTCTGCCGTTGTACTGGCTGGCTAGGAGCCCGACTTCTACAAATCGCCTGGTTTTTGTGCGGCGGGCCGGTAATAGCCCGCCAATAGCCCAGGAGTTACTTTTAAAGATGATTGCCCAATAACCGACGCGGTGCCTTCGCCCGGCGGTAGTTTTTTCATTAGCTCATGAAATTTCCCTCCCCGTTTGTCCAGCGTAGCGCCCGGTTGGGCTTCAGTGCCCTGCTGAGTCTGAGCCTGCTAAGCTGCACCGAAACCAAAACCAAGAATGTACCCGGCCCCGTGAACCCGCCCCCACCTACGCCGGTCGTGAACGAGGAAGCCAAGGACTACGGCCAGTACACCACCCTGGTGTGGGGCGACGAGTTCGACGGCGGCTCCCTGGACCAGTCGAAGTGGGTGTATGAGCTCGGCGGCGGCGGCTGGGGCAACAAGGAGCTGCAGAACTACACCAACTCGGCGGACAACACCTACTTCAGCGGCGGCAAGCTCTTCATTGAGGCCCGCAAGCAGCAGTCGGGCAACAACGCCTACACCTCGGCCCGCCTCGTTACCAAGGGCAAGCAAAGCTTCCAGTACGGCCGCATCGACGTGCGCGCCAAGCTGCCCAAGGGCAAGGGAATCTGGCCGGCCATTTGGATGCTGGGCAACGACATTGACCAGAACAACTGGCCCAAGTGCGGGGAAATTGACATCATGGAGCTGCGCGGCAGCCAGCCCCGGGAATTCCTGACGACCATGCATTTTGCCAACAGCGCGGGTACCCGGGAGTATAAAGGCAAAACCCAGCCAGTCGATGCCGACATTACCGACGACTTTCACGTCTTCAGCGTGGTGCGCAGCAAAGACATGCTTCGCTTTTACTTCGATGGGGCCGCCCAGCCCTACTACACCCTCACCCCCGGCGACACGAGTCCCCACTCGTGGCCCTTCAACAACCCGTTCTTCATGATTCTGAATGTGGCCGTGGGCGGTGACTTCGACGGCGACCCGGCCGCTAACACGGTTTTTCCCCAGCAGATGCAGATCGACTACGTGCGCTACTACCAGTACAAGTAGGCTGCGGGTTCACTGACGAAGCTAATTTAGTAGTTGATTGATAATCAGCTTGTTTTTCGCAAAGGCGAAAGATGAGTAGCCCTTGCTGTGCCCTGCCGCTAAAACCGGCGGGGCCAGCTGGCCGGCCCCGGCCACCGCATGTACTTTCCCACCACTTTTACCGCACGAATTATGAAGCAACGCTTTACGAAAGCACTAGTATTGGCTGGTCTGCTGCTCCCGCTGGGTCGGGCGGCGGTGGGGCAGGTGCTCTACGAAAACTTCGAAACCACCCGCCGGGTGTCGTACTCCTACACCAGCGGCGTGTTTACCCAGACGGCCGCCAACCCCGCCGCCAACACGGTCAATAGCAGCTCCACGGTGGGCCGCTACGTGCGCAACACGGCCGAGCAGTTCGACGTCATCGTCATCAATCCGCTGGCCCCGCGCCTGGCCGACGCCTCGGCTTACCTAGCTGGCACCAAAAAAATCAGCCTGAAAATATACAGTCCAGCCGCGGGCAAGGCCGTGCAGATTGTGGTGCAGAACAAGACCAAGGCGGGCACGGGCTACCCCAACGGCAACCTGGGCGGCACCTTCAACGCCACGACCACTGTGGCTAACGCCTGGGAAACCCTGACCTTCACCTACACCGCGGGCGGGGCCGGCACTTTCGACCCCACCGTAACGCCCACCGACGCCGACCAGCTGGTGCTGCTCATTGAGCCCGGCACCAACAGCGGCGCCACCTACTACCTCGACGACATCATGGGCCCCGAGCTGGTAACAGCCGCCCCGGTAGTGGATCAGCTCTACGAGAACTTCGAGAATACCCGCCTGCTGAACTACGTGCTCAAAAAGAGCAACGGCGGCTTCAACGGCGACACGCTCAATAACGCGTCGTCGGCAGCCAACAACAGTGCCCGGGTGGGCCGCTACACCCGCAGCAACCTGCAGTACGACGTGCTGGTGGTGCGCCCCAAGCGCCGCCCGGCCGACGTATCGGCCTATCTAACCAATGCCAAGCAGATGACCATGAAGGTGTTCAGCCCCGGGCCCGGCATTCAGTTCCAGATTACGATGCAGGACTCGACCAAGGCCGGGGCCACCAACTACCCGCTGGGCCGCCACTCGGAGTACGTGGCTACTACCACGGCTACCAACGCCTGGGAAACCCTGGTTTTCACCAACAGCAACCGGCCCGACGCCACCATTTCCTCGACCTCGGTGAATGAATTGGTGCTGCTGATTGCGCCCAACACGACCACCAAAGGCCGCTACTACCTCGACGACTGGTACGGCCCCACGCTGCAAACTACTTCGGCCACCACGGCGGCCCGCCCCCTGGGCGCGGAGCTGGCGCCCTGCTGGCCCAACCCGGCCGCTGAGCAAACCAGCATCAGCTTCTCGCTGGCCAAGCCCGCTACGGTCACGCTGGCCGTGTACGACGCCCAGGGCCGCCGCGTAGCTACCCTGCTCGACAACCAGTCCCAAACCGGCGGCGACCATAGCGTGCAGCTAACCACGACCTCATTGGCCGCCGGCCTCTACCACTACCGCCTGGAAGTCGGCGACCGGGCCGTGAGCCGGGCGTTTAGCATCGTCCACTAAGCTCTTTTACGCAAGCACCACGCCCGCTTGCTCATGCAGACAAGCGCCGTGGCCAAGAGGCCGGTTCCGCAATGGTTAGGAGAGCGGACCGGCCTCTTTTTGCGTCTCAAATCCTTACTATTGGCTTTTCGAACTCTATAGCTCCTTTCTATGGCTCTTGTTGCTCCTTCCTCCGTCGGCCCGTCGGCAGCTGCTGCCGGCGCCAGCCCCGATGCCCCGCGTTATACCTCGGCCCTGGCCTCGCTGACGGTGCTGTTCTTTATGATGGGCTTCATTACCTGTCTCAACGACATTCTGATTCCCTACCTCAAGGGCCTCTTCACGCTGAGCTACGCCAAGGTCAACCTGGTAAACTTCTGCTTTTTCGGGGCCTACCTGGTCATGGGCGTTCCGGCCGGGTTGGTCGTGAAATACCTGGGCTACAAGCGGGGCATGCTGGTCGGCTTTCTGGTGGCGGCCCTGGGCTGCTTCCTGTTTTTCCCGGCCGCCGAGAGTCGCACCTTCGGCCTGTTTCTGGGCGCCTTGTTCGTGCTGGCTACCGGCGTCGTGACGCTGCAGGTGGCCGGCAACCCCTACGTGGCCATTCTGGGGCCGCCCGCTACGGCCTCGTCCCGCCTTACGCTCACCCAGGCTTTCAACTCCCTGGCCACCACCATTGCGCCCATCCTGGGGGCCCGCCTGATTTTGTCCCACCTGCCCGACTTGACCAAACTTACGGCCGCCCAGACGGCCGCTCTGGACATTACCTCGGTACAATACCTGTATCTGGGTATTGGGGCGGTACTGGTGCTTATCAGCCTGCTGCTGGCGTTTCTAAAGCTGCCGACCATTACCCACGAGCCTGCCCCGGCCGGCTCCACCCAGAGCGTGTTTCAGTTCCGCCATCTGCTGCTGGGCCTGGTGGGCATCTTTGCCTACGTAGGCGCCGAGGTGGCCATTGGTTCCCACATTGTGAGCTACCTGAGCCAGCCCGAAGTAATGGGTATGGCCGCCCGCAGCGCCGGCGAGCAGGTGGCCTTCTACTGGGGCGCCGCCATGATAGGGCGCTTTGCGGGCATCTTCCTGTTGCGGGCCGTCAAACCTGGCCGGGTGCTGGCCGTAGCGGCCGTGGGAGCGGTGCTGCTGGTCCTGATTTCGATTAATACCAGCGGGCCAGTAGCCATGTGGAGCCTGCTGGCCGTGGGTTTGATGAACTCCATCATGTTCCCGGTTATCTTCACGCTGGCCGTAGCTGGCCTGGGCCGCCACACCGAGGATGCCTCGGGCCTACTCTCGGCCGCCATTGTGGGTGGGGCCATCATTCCGCCCCTGTTCGGCCTCATTGCCGACAGCCAGAGCGGCGGGGGCGGGGTGCACGCCCTGCGCCTGGCCTTTATCCTGCCCGTGCTTTGCTACCTCTATATCGTGTGGTACGGCCTGCGCGGCAGCCGGCCCACGGCCCCAGCGCAGCCCTAGACTGAATACTCTAACGCGTAGAAAAGCCGCCCGTCGAGACTTGCTCGGCGGGCGGCTTTTTCGGTTGGGGAGCTGGTTTACTTGTCCGCCAACAGCCCCACGCCGTCGACGATGGTGGCCTCGTAGGTGTCGAGCGGCAAGCCCAGCTGCTGCTGGTACTGGGCTTTGGCGTGCTCCACGAAGCCGGCTACCTGCTCGGTGGCTACCAAATTGATGGTGCAGCCCCCAAAGCCGCCGCCCATCATGCGGGAGCCGTACACGCCGGCCGAAGTCTGGGCAATCTGTACCAGTACGTCCAGTTCCTTGCAGCTCACCTCGTAATCGTCGCGCAGGCCGGCGTGGGAAGCGTACATCTGCTGGCCCACGCCGCCCAGGTCGCCCTGGCTGAGCAGCCGGCAGGTGGTTTCCACGCGCTGGTTTTCCTCTACCACGTAGCGGCAGCGGCGGTACACCACCGGCCCCAGCTCGGCCTCGTGGGCCTGCAGCTGCTCCAGCGTTACGTCGCGCAGGGTCTGAACGGCGGGGTAATACTGCTGGAGCACGGCCACGCCCCGCTCGCACTCCTGGCGGCGGGTGTTGTACTCGGAGCTGGCCAGGCTGTGTTTCACGCCCGAGTTGCAGAGCACAATGCGGCAGGCGGTGGTGTCGAAGGGGAAATACTCGTAGTCCAGGGAGCGGCAGTCGAGGCGTACCACCTGCCCGGCCCGGCCAAACACGCTGGCAAACTGGTCCATGAGCCCACACATTACCTTGGCGTACTCGTGCTCGGCGGCCTGCCCCAGCCGGGCTATCTGCATCGGCTCCAGGCCGGTACTGAGCAGCTGGTTGAGGGCAAACAGCATTCCGCACTCCACCGCCGCCGACGACGACAAGCCCGCCCCGGCCGGCACCGTGCCCCCAAAGACGCAGTCGAAGCCGGGCACGGCTACGCCCCGGTGCTGCAGCTGGGCCACCACGCCTAGCAGGTAGTTGGCCCACTGCGTGTCCTGGGGCGCTACGGCGTCGGTGCTTATTTCCACCCGCTCGTTCAGGTCGTAGGCGAGCAGGCGGATAACGTTCTGCTGGTTGAGGGCCACGGCGAAGTACATTTCCTTGTCGATGGCCGCGGGCAGCACGTAGCCCGCGTTGTAATCAGTGTGTTCCCCAATCAGGTTGATGCGGCCGGGAGCCCGCACCAGCAGCGGCTCGGCGTGAAAGTGCTGGCGGAAAGCAGCGGCAATGTCGTGGGCTAGCATAAGCGGGAAAGGAAGGCTAAATGGGTCGAAGGAAAGGTTGGCGCCGCGGCCGGCGCCAAGTTGTCGGCTATTTTACGAACCCCGGCCGACTTTAGCCGCCGGCCGGGTAGGAGAGTAGTGCCGCGCTGCTGCGCAAATAACGGTGTACAACATCTTGGCTTCCCGGTACCCGGCCGGCGGTAAATTCTTTGCTGGCTTCAGAGTATTATAGGTTAAGTTATATTAATGACAAATTTTTGCTGCGTCATTTTGTAAGTATGGCCCGAATTGTGCTGCGCATGAATGGTCCTGCGGTATGAGTTCGAATCAAGATAATGCTTTGAATTGAACCAGTTTTCCCTGCTTTTGCGTTGCGTGGACTTTCCGTCTGAATTCTTCTTGGCGAAAGTGTTCAACCAAAAAAGCCTTCGGAGGTTGTATCAAAAAAATACACTTGTTTGCTTGCCAGTAAAAGGAAAGTAGTACCTTTCGGATTGTTGCGCCAGGCTGGGTTTTGAAATTCCCCCTTTGTCACCTCTTCCGAAGCGCGCACCCCGAAAGTACCGGCGAGTTTTGTAGCGTTTTGGTGCTAGTTCCGTGGCTGGCACCGCTCCCCCGAAAACCTCTGTTCGTTTCCCACTCTTTCTTCTCCTAATTGTGTCGTTCGACTTCGAAAGCGCACCGTCATTTGACTTGGTGCCCACTGTAGATTCCTCGACTGAGTACGCCGCCGTTGATGCGTCGTTGGTCGATTCTACCCCCACCGTGGCCCCGCCCGTCGAGGCCGAGCCCACCAACTACGCCAACATCGTCCTGCCCGGCGACTTTCCGGACCCGACCATTGCCAAAATCGGCAATACGTACTGGGCCAGCGCCACGTCGGCCGAGTGGGGACCCGTATTTCCGCTGTTTAAGTCCGATAACCTGGTCGACTGGGAGCTGGTCACGCACGTGTTTCCGGGTCAGCTGCCCGACTGGTGCGATGCCAACTTCTGGGCCCCGGAAATTTTCTACGAGGGCGGCAAAACCTTCATTTACTACACGGCCCGTAAGAAAAACGGTCCGCTGTGCGTGGCCGTAGCCAGCGCCGACCAGCCTGAAGGCCCCTACACCGACCATGGCCCACTGGTGGGCCAGCGTCTGGGCTCCATCGACGGCTTCCCCGTGCGCGACGAGCACGGCGACCTGTACCTGGTCTGGAAAGAGGACGGCAACAGCAAGAAAAAGCCCACGCCTATCTGGGCCCAGCGCATCAATGAAAAGCGCATGGCCCTGGTTGGCAAAAAGGTGGAGCTGTTCCGCAACACCGAGAAGTGGGAAGGCTGCCTGGTAGAAGGCTCGGCCATCGTGCGCAACGGCGAGTACTTCTACATGTTCTACGCCGGCAACGGCTGCTGCGGCAAGTGCTGCAACTACGCCACCGGCGTAGCCCGGGCTAAGAGCCTGCTCGGCCCCTGGGAGAAGTGCCCCCAGAACCCGATTCTGGACAAGAACAAAACCTGGAAATGCCCCGGCCACGGCACCGTAGCCGAGTACGAAGGCCGCTGGTTTTTGCTCCACCACGCCTACTACACCGACAGCCACGAGTTCGTCGGCCGCCAGGGCATCCTGAGCGAGTTTACCTGGAACGCCGAAGGCTGGCCCGAATTCGAAGGCCGCAGCCCCCAGGCCGCCCCGCTGCCCGACCTGAGCGTGCTCAACGTCACCGACCACTTCACGGGCAGCCAGCTGGCCCAAACCTGGCAGTGGCCGGTGGGCGAACAGCCCGAAGCCGGCCTCAGCGACGGTCAGCTGCACCTGACGGCCCAGCCCTCCGGCCTCGGCGCCATGGTGGCCCAGCGCACCTTCGCCGCTACCTACAAGGCCCTGACGACTCTGGATTTCGCCAGTCTCGCGCCCGGTACCTTCGCCGGTATTGCCGCCATCGGCGACCATGCCAACACCCTGGCTTTGATGGCCGGCGACGAAAGTCTGCAGCTCTGGCACGTGAAAGGCGGCCAGCGCGAGTGCCTGACCAAGATTGCCGTAGCCAGCTGCAAAACCCTGTCGTTGCGCCTGGAGGTGTGGGGCGGGCAGCGCTACCGCTTCAGCTTCAGCCCCGACGGCCTCACCTGGACGGCGATGCCCACCGAGAGCTTCGCCATCAACGGCACCTACCTGCCGCCCTGGGACCGGGGCATCCGGATTGCGCTGTTGGCCCAGGGCCCGGCTACTTCCACTGTGGCCTTCAACCAGTTTTCGCTGCGCAACAAGCGCTAGGAAAGTCCTTTAGCAAGCAAAAAGCCCCGGCAACGTCGCGTTGCCGGGGCTTTTGCTTTACGGGCGGTGGCCCTGGGGTTAGAGCTTAAACTGCAGGCTGAGCTTCACCCCAAAGTTGCGGGCATCGGGGGCGTTGCGGTAGGTGAGGCGGTGCAGAAAGTCGACCCGGGCCACCCGGAAGATGTTTTCCACGCCGTAGCCTACCTCGGCGTAGGGGCCGTGGTCCAGAGCCTGGAAGGAGGGCAGCGGCTCGCCGGTGCGGGGGTGGCGGGCCGGCATCAGGTTGCGGTTGGCGGTGCTCACGCCCCCGCATAGCACGTTGCCCGTGGCCAGCAGCCGCCAGTTGAGCTTGCGTAGCAGCGGCACGCTGTTCAGTAGCAGGCCCTCAAAGTGGTCTTCCACCCGCAGCGAAACGTACCGGTCACTGACGAACTCGAAGTAGCGCATCAGGTTGAAGGCGGCCCCGTTGTAGAACGGCGACTGGTTGCCCAGGTGGGTTTTGAGCAGCGGATAAGGCACCGTGCTCGGAATGTAGCCCGCCTCGAAGCGGTAGTCGGCCCGGCCGAAAATGCCCACCTGCAAGCTCTGGGTCGTAATGAAGGCCAGTTTCTGGTACTTGAAGTCGCTGCCAAAGAGGTGGTTGGCGCCCAGCGTGTAGCGGAAGGTAAATACCGGCCACCGCATCAGTCCCACGGCTTTGCGGCGGTTTTCGGTTTCTACCAGCACTTCGTCGTGGGCGTAGCGCGACTCCAGAATCAGCTCCGAGAGGGTGATGTTGTCGGCGGTGGGGGCGCCGGGCGTGTGCCGCTCGGTGTTGTAGTAGGCAAAGTTGTAGAGCGGGGTGAAGCGCTGGTGGCGCACGGTTATTTTCTGGGTAAAGCCCCGCACGATGTCGGTTTGCAGGGACAGGCCCCGCACATCGCGCATCAGCGGCCGGGCCCGCTGGATACGGCCGATGCGGGCCGCCGCGTCGAAAAGCGGGTTTTCCTGCCCAAACTCGTTGTCGAGCAAGGCCACCTGGTCCAGGTCGTGGCGGTACTCGGCGCCCAGCACCGTCCAGTGCTGCCGCTCGATGATGCGGTTGACGCGCACCCCGTACTTAAAGCGCCCGTCGCGGAAGCCGTAGGCCAGGTAGGAGCGCACCAGCCAGTTGCGGCTCAGCTCGGGCGTGGTCCGGAACCCGATGCGCAGGCGGTTGCCCTCAATGTCGTTGTAGCCGTAGGTCGACAGGATGGGGCCCAGCTCGAGGCGGCCCACCCGCTTGTAGCCGTTCACGATGACTTCGGCCACATCCAGCACCGAACGCACGCTGGGCAGCTCCCGCACCGAGTCGAGCACGGCCAGGGTGGTGTGGTCAGCGGTGCTCAATGAGTCAGGGCGGTTTTTTTCGAAGTAATCCTTGGGGCCCTGGCTGGCGTCGGCGGCCGTTTCCACGGGCCGGTCATAAAAGGCCGCGTCCCGCTCGTGGTTGCGCTCAAAACGGGAGTTAACCGTCGTTACGTGCACCAGCACGCCGGCCTGCTTGTCGGCGGGCTTCACCCCAATGACGACCTGCACCCGGCTGGGCAGCCCCGCGCCCTGCTCAGCTGGCGTCAGCTCCTGGTACAGGCTTAGCTCACTCACGAAGTTGATGTTGGCCTCCGGGCTCTTGCTCAGGCGCAGCTTGCGCAGGGCGTAGGTGTCGGCACTAATCCAGATGGTGCCCACGAAAGCTAGGTCCTGGGCGCGCCGGGGCTTTACGGCCAGCTGGTAGCACCAGTCCTGCCCCACCATCACCGAGTCTTCCAGGTCGTAGTCGTAGGTCAGGCGCCAACCGTCGGCAATGGGCGAGACGAAGTCCTTACCCAAAATATTGAGGCGGTTGGCGTAGAAGTTATAGTCCTGAAACGAGGAGCCCAGAATCTGGGACAGCACCGATCCGTCGCGTGGGCCGATACCGCGCAGCTGCCGCCGGCTGACCTCCTCCCGCCGTCGGATGGGGTGGGTTTGCACGTACACCCGGGACAGCACCTCGGAGGCAAAAATTGGGAGGGACTTGGCCGCTGCCGCCGCCGGGTCGCCTTTGCTCATGCTGTCGGTTAGGGCCAGCATATCCCGCACCACGCGCCGCTTGGCGAGGCGGGCGGGCAGGTCCGTTATGTTGGTTTGAATCCGGTTGTAGCTGTCGTACTCAAAGGCCTGCAAGCTGCGCTTGTCGTTCTGCTCTTTATGGGCCTGCACCCGCCGCAGAATCACGTAGGCCGGATTTTCGGTGGGCCGTACCACTACTTCGCTGAGCGTAACGGCTCCGGCGCCCAGGGCAAAGTTTAGGGTTTGCTGGGCTTGCTGTCCCACGGGCTTTTTCAGGGCTTTGAACCCCAGCGCCGACGCCGCCAGCGTGTCGATGGGCTGCGTGAGCGTCAGCTGGTAGCGGCCCTCCGCGTCGGAAGTCATGCCGATGGTGGTGCCGGGCACAAACAGGGAGGCAAAGGGTACCGGCTGCCCCGTAGCCGCCTCCGTGATACGCCCGCTAATTACAAGGCGCTGCGCCCGGCAGGGGAAAGCCACGAGTAGAACTAAGGCAAACAGCGCGTAAATGTGCTTCATAAACTACTCGGGAAGCGGATCGGGCAATGCGGGGAGAATGGGCAGCTTCGAAAGTTACACAATAACGTGCAAGCAGGAAATACCCCGAATCCAATTATTCGTCGGCTAACCGTCTTTTCTGCTGGGCCTGCGCGGGCTGGTTCCCACGTTGCGGAAGATACGCCTTTCCGGGCTGGTAGCAGTATAACTTTCCCTACCTCGTAGAAGTGTACTCAGCGGCCCTCGGGGTTGGCGCAAGTCCCTGCCCATGCTAAGTGCCGAGCTTGTACAAATCATTTCCCCAAACTCTAAAAGCTCCTCCGTAATCCCAGAATCCGAAGCTGAACAGGAATTTTTAACGGCTGTAAAGGGAGGTTTATATATAAAATAAAAACCTTTATCGAATATCATTGGTATTAGGATTATTTACAGTAGATATTGGCCTGCCGTTCCCGTACAAAGGCTTGCGGTATCCGCCCTTCCCCTCTTTTCTTCACACTCTATTACTACAATAATGGCTTTAACGGCTTACCCATTTCATCCTGCTACAGGAGAATTACTGCCTACTTACCGCGACGCATATTTGCGCGGCGACTTGTCGGGCCGGAATGCTGACCTCGTAGATGCGTATCTGAAAGCAAATCCTAATGAAGGTGACGAAGCGCTAAAACGTTTTTACGCCCTGCGCGAGAAGGGTCACAATGTGCGGCCCGTAGGCTGGCTGCAGCACCAGTTTCACCTGATGCGTACCGAGCCGGTTCGGTTCCGGCGGCGCGCCGGCTCCATCGTGCTGGTGGGTGCCCTGCTGAGCGGCGCCGTGCTGGCCGGCACCAACCTGCCAACCAACGACCGGGTCGGTGTACCGGCGGCCACTATCGCCGCGGCCAGTGAAGAAATGCTGTCGGTGACGGCTGAAGCGGCCGCGGCCAAGAAGATGGCCGTCGTAAGCGGCCGGATTCTGGACGAAAACGGTCGGCCGCTGATTGGTGCCACGGTGCTGGACAAAACCAGCGGCCGGGGTGTGACCACCAATGCCCAGGGTACGTACTCGATGCTGGTGCCCGCCAACCAGACCTCCCAGCTGCAGTTTGGCTACGGTGGCTACTCCGAAGACGAAGTGCAGGTAAAGGGCCGCAGCGTGCAGAACGTGACCCTGCTGCCCCGCACCGATGTGGCGGCCAAGACGGCCAAGCGCCACTGGTGGCAATTTTAATCGTCGGCTAGGGTGCTGATAGTGAGCTTTCTGACCTAGTTCAGGACGAGCGACAAAGCAAGAGCTGGCAACAAACCTTCTTTTTGTTTGTATCAGCTTCCACAACAGGTTGCAAAGAACTCTTCAGAGAACCGTTGTTCGGTTTTGCTGAAGAGTTTTTTGGGCTGTAGTCCCCACTCATCGTCCCCGAGTTTATTGCTTTACCGCCACCCTTCAGTTTACTGGCGGCGGCCATCACTACCGTAGTAACCCTTACCCGTACCCGAAGCATCCCCGGCCCCTTTACCGGCAGCCTACCAAGCGCCCCGGCCCGATTCTTCGCTTTTTGCCCAATGAATATTCCGTTTTTCAATCGACTCCAGCTAAAGAAAATTACCGTAGGGGTAACCGATGAAAACGGGAGGCGGGCTCAACAAATCCTGGAAGGCCTGCTCGCAGACCTGCCGGAGCTACTGATGAGCTGCGTTGTAGACTCGAACTCGGGCAAGGTCCTGGCCTTTTACACTACCAACAGCGCCTACAACCCCAATCAGATAAACCTGCGCCACGCCAAGTTGCTGCAGACCCTGGATGGAGCAGTAGCCGCCCAACCCTGGATAGCCGGCCCCCTAACGGACGTGGCAGTTATTCTGGAAGACGAAATGCATCATCTGCGGCCCCTGAACGGGGGCAAGTGGTACTGCTTTCTGGCCGTGCGCCTGGCCGATGCCAACCTGGGCATTACCAAGGAAATTATGCGCCGGCACAGCTTTTAACATTTTCAACGCTTCAATACACCCCTTTACCTCACACGTCCTGCTCAACATGGCAAATCCCAAACAAACGGTTCAAGATATTCTGGCTGAACTCCCTACGCTGCTGGCCGTAGCCGTAGTAGAAACTGAAACTGGCATGCCGCTGGCTTCGCACGCCAACATTGCCGACTTCGACATCGAAACGGCCGCGGCTTACAACACGGAGGTAGTGAAGGCAAAACTCAAGGCTATCCAGGCCCTGAAGCTGAACCAGAAAGTTCAGGACATCCTGCTCACCCTCACCGACCAGCTGCACCTGCTGAAGCTTTCGAGCGACGGGGGAATGTTCATTTACCTGGCCGTCAATGCCCGGGATACGAACCTGGCCCAGGCTCGTCAGATTATGAAGGCCCACTCATCCGTGTTGAGCTAAATCAATCCGACTTCTCGTGCCAAAACAGCCCGCTGGTATACTACCGGCGGGCTGTTTTGTTTGGGAGGAAGTGGCCCCAAGATGGCCGCCCCGCTTACTTGGGGCATTCTTCCCGGGTCAGGGTTTCGTGAATGGCAATGGCGGCCTGGGTGCCTTCGGCGGCAGCCAGCAGGGCCTTCTGCGGGCCCGGCGTAATGTCGCCGGCGGCATAGAGGCCGGGAACGGTGGTCTGGGCGTGCTTGTTGACCCGGATGGCGCCTTTGCTGGTGAGCTGGCAGCCCAGCTGCTCGGCAAAGCCGGCGCGCTGGTGCTGGTGGGGGTGCACGAATACCGCGTGCCGGGCCAGCTTTTCCCCATTCTCAAACACGATGTAGCGCAGCTCCCCGTTGGGCTTGCCCTCCAGGTGGCTGATGGGCTCTTCGTTCAGCCGGATTTTCTGCTGACGCAGGCGTCGCCGGGCATTGTCGCTCAGGTGGCCGGGGCCGTCGGTGCACACTACCACGTCGGTGGCCCAGCGGCTCACCAGCAGGGCCATGCCCGTCACGATTTTGCCCCGCCCGTACACGGCCAGGGCTTGCCCGCGCACTTCCCAGCCGTGGCAGTAGGGGCAGTGCAGCACCCCGCGGCCCCACAGGTCGCGCATGCCCGGCACTGGCGGTAGCTCATCCTCTACGCCGGTTGCCAGCAGCACCTTGCGGGCCGTGATGCCAAACGTGCGGCCCGACTCCCCCTCGGCCTGCAACTCGAAGTAGCCGGGGCCAGGGGTGAGCTCAGTTACCCGGGCCGGCCGCACCTCCACCGTAGTGTAGGGTCGGAGCTGTTCCAGCCCGATGCGCAGCAGCTCGGCGGGCTGGATACCGTCGCGGGTGAAAAAGCTCTGGACGCCCGGCGACGGCGCGTTGCGCGGGGTGCCCCCGTCGCAAACCAGCACCCGGCGCAGGCAGCGGCCCAGGGTTAGGGCCGCGCTCAGGCCCGCGCTACCCGCCCCGATAATAACTACGTCGTAATCGGTGGCGGGCTGGGTGCTAGGACGGCGCCGGGGCAAAGAGGCAGAGGACTGTGGCATGAGTTCGGAAGTAACGGCTACTCTATACCCCAAAACCGGCCCGGCGGTTGGTGCGGAAGTGGTTTTTACCGCCCGGGCCAGGACACAAAAAAAGCCTCCCCGACAAGGGAGGCTTTTTTAGATGCGGTTTGGAGAAGCTTAGTTCTTCACCAGACGCTGCGTGATTTTCACGTTGTTGCCGCGAATCACCACCAGATACGAACCCGACGTCAGGCTGCGCACGGCGAAGGGGTGCAGCGTGCCACCCTCGTAGGTGCGGGTGGCCAGCGTGCGGCCGGTAGCATCCACAATCGAAACCTGGTAGCTGCCGGCGGGCAGGCTGGTCAGGTCCAGCTGGGCGTCGTTGGCAGCGGGGTTGGGGTACACCGAAGCCGTAGCTTCTTTGGCGCCGCCAAAGGTCAGGGTGCGGACCGGGCCGGCCTGTACTTCCGAGCCGTTGGTGTCAACCTGCTTGAGGCGGTAGTAGATGGTGCCCAGGTTCTTGGTGCCAATGCCGGCATCGGTGAAGCTGTAGCTGTGAGCCTGCACACTGGTGCCGGCGCCTTTCACGGTGGCAATCGGGGTGAAGGCCTGCTCGCCATAGGCGCGCTCTACGACGAAGTGGTCGTTCGCCTTTTCCGAAGCCGTCGTCCAGGTCAGCTGGGCGCTCTGGCCCACGGCCTGAGCCGTGAAGGCGGTCAGCTCTACGGGCAGTACGCCAGCCAGCACGGGGGCATTACCGGAGAACTCCGACGTGTTGCCTACAAGCAGGGTGTTGACGGTAGTGGGGAACGATGCCGTAGCCGTGATGCGGGCACTGGCCGCAACCAGGGCGGCCCGCTCCGTGGTACCCAAGCTGCTGAGCGGAATGATGAAGGCAAAGCGACGAGCAGCCGATTCTGACCCCGAGTTCTGGCCGTTGATGGTGCCCGAGTAGGCCGTGCTCTTGGTGTCGAAGTCTTCCCCGGTCAGGTTTTCCTTGCGGGTCGCCAGGTAGTAACGGCCTTCCCCGAAGGAGGGGCTGGTGGTCATGTCGGCCACGAAGAACTCGATGGTGGCATCCAGCGGGGCGTAACCGGTGATGCGCAGGTTAGTACCATCCTGGGCGGCCTGGGTAATAACGGGGAAGTTGAGCAGGCCGTTGGCGCCCGAGGTGCTGGATTTACCATCGGCGTTCAGGCTCACGTCATCGCCACCGTTGGAGCTAGCGCCGCTGGCCATCAGGTCGATACCGATTTTAGCAGTTCCGTCGCTGGCGCGGCCGGTACCGTTGCTGAACATGCTGTTGCGGCTGAAGCGGTTACCCGAGGTGCCGTTGAAGGCCAGGATAGCGTCGCCCACGTTCGAGCTGAGCGTGTTGGTGCTGAACAGGTTGTTGTTGCCCCGGCGAATAGCAATACCGGCGCGGTTGGTGGTAGCCGTGCCCCCGCCGTTGGTGCTGATGGTGTTGCCGGTGACGGTGTTGCCGTCGTTGGCGCCCGTGTTCTGGAATTCAATACCGAAGCCGGCGTTGCTCAGAATCGTGTTGCCGGTAATCGAGTTGGTCGAAGCAGTGGACAGCACGATGCCGCCGCCGTCGGTAGCCGTTACGGTACCGGAACCGGCCGTCGAAGCCCCGTTGCTCAGCACGTTGTTGCTGATGGTAATACCCGTGGCCCCACCTTGCAACCGAACACCGGCCGTGGCATTGCCCGAGGTAGTGTTATCGGTGAAGACCGAACCCGTAGCGGCTGCTCCCGAGAAGGTCACGGCTGCTCCTTGGAGCGGATCCAGGGAGGCGGTAGTGGTGCTGGTGCCTTTCGCGTTGTTCAGGCCCATCGAGGCAATGCGCGTATTGGCGCCCGTTACGTAGATACCCTGCTGGTTGGCGAAGTTGATAATAACCTCGGGGGAAGTAGAGGAGGCGGTGGCGGCCACGTCGCCGGTGCGGATCGACTGCTGCTTACCATCAATGACGGTGTTGCTGCTGTACATCCACATTTGGGTAGCCGTGGTCAGGTTGATGGTAAAGGCCTTGGTCGTGGCGTTGTAGCCGGGCACAGTTACCGTGGAGCGCAGGCCATTGGTATTGGCTACGCCGTTGTTCAACATGAAAATCGAGGTTTCCAGCCCGGCCGTGAGGCCTTCCTGGGCCAAGCCGGTGTTGCCTAGTTCGTTGCTGTTGGTAACGAACTGACGGAACGAGCCGGGGCCGCTGTCATTGGTGTTGGTAATGACGTCGAAGTTGAAGCCGAAGTCTACGTTGGTGAGCGGGCCCGAAGCCGGAGTGGTAGCCGTAGTCAACGACTGAATCGTCGTTGTCGTCGACTGTGATTCCAGCAGCAGAAGCGTGGTGCCGCCGCTGTTGGTACCCACATCTACTAGGTTGGGGTTGGCGCCGCCTACCAGGTTCGTAGCCCCGTTGATGTAAGTCTGAACCCCGGCAATTACGTTGTTGAACAGGTTGGGGCGGGTGCTGCCCACCGTGCTGTTAACCACGCGAACCTGATAGGCCGTGTTGGCCGACAGGGGAGTGGTGCCGCCGGCTACGGTAAACTCGTAGTTGCCGCTGGCGTCTGTAAATACGGTGCGGATGAACGTGCCAGTGGGTGAATACAGCTCTACGCGTACATCGGGAATGCCTTGACCATTGCTCGTACCCTGACTACGACCTGCGCCGCCGCCGTAGTTCACGTCTTCAAACACGGTACCGAAGATGGCCGTCGTCAGACGAATTGGGGTGGGAGAAGGCGTATCGCCATTGGCCGTAGTAGGCAGACCGGCCGAGTTCGTCGACTGGTCTTGGGCCAGCAAGTTGCCGGGAGGAATGACAGAGCCGTCACTCAAACGAACGTGGCCCTGGTTGACGGCCGTACCGCTGGTCGTAGAGGCGTACGCGTAGTTATTGTATGGCGTAGTCGGGATAACAGGCGTCCGTCCGGAGAACGTCAGGCGAACCGTGAATGTGATCAGGGCGCTTTGGCCGGCGGTCAGTTGCTGGTTACCGGTGAGCAGGTCGGCATTGGTACCGCTGCCGTTGAAGGCCGTGTTTACTGCCAGGGTGGGTACTGCGCCGTTGTTGATGCTGTAGTTGGTCACAACCGGGGCCGTCAGGATGGAGTAAGCCGCAGTGCCGAACGTGTTGTTCAGGTAATCTGAAACCTGTACGTTGGTCGTCGTCGTCGTACCCGTGTTTTTTACCCGGATGGCGAACGAGACGTCGTAGAAGTCCTGGCGGGAGTTGTTGGTAGCGCCGTTGGTGCTGTAGGTCACGCCGGTCAGCTCTTTTACCACGTCAATCCGCTCACTGGGGTTGATGCAGCTGGCGCCGTCGCTGTTAGAAGCTGCGTCCACGGTGCTGATCAGCGTAGAAGTGCCATCATTCACGTCAACGGAGTAAATACCACCGCTGTTGGAGTAGGTATACAGGTTGCCGGCTACGTCGAAGAAGTTCGAACCCACGATTTCACCCGTCGTGTTGCCGCTAGCAATGGTAGTCAACACGCCTTTCTCTACGCCGCCTACCGTCGTAACGACGATCTTGAGCAGGTCATTCAGCTCGCTCGAGCCGTAGATGCTGTTGGTAGTGGGGCTGTAGGCAATGTCAGTAAAGTCGGCCGTAGCGGCCGTCGTGCCGTTGCTAGTAACCAGGGGCAGCTCATCGTGCGAGGTCAGCACGGTCGAGAAGTCCGACAGCTTCAGGCGAAACAGGGTGTTCAGATACAGGCCGGCGCTGTTACGCGTGGTCAGGTAGAAGTTACCCTGCTTGTCAATCGTGCCCGAGTTGTACTGGGCTAGGGGCAGGTTGGTCTGGCCCAGGTCCTGGATGCCACCCCGGCCGATGCGGTACAAATGGATACCCGTGGCCGCGTTAGGTGTGCCGTTGTCGGCGGGGTAGGTAATGGCGTACAGGTAGCTGTCCTGGGGGTTGTAAGCCAAGGCGTTAACTACCACGCCCAGGCTACCCGTGGTGCTGGTGCCCCCGAAGGTGTAGGCGTTGGTGGTGTAAACGGCCGTCGAGCGGTTTACCACGTACAGGGCCGAGTAGGCGCTGGCACCCGTACCAATCTGGCGAACCTGGTAAAAGGTGCCGTCGCAGGAGAAGGCTTGGCCTTCCGATTGAGCCTGGACTGTTGCAGGGGCTAACGCCAACCAGAATAACAGCAAGGCTGTTATGCGTAAGATTGTTGTCATAGAATGTTTATAAAAGGAGCAGAGAAAATTCAAAAAATGCGTGAATGCAGTATGCGCACACGAACCAGTATGCAAACTTAGTCTGTCTAATTCAATTAATCATATTTTTTCGACAAACGAATGTTGCTTCTCGCTGAAAAGCAGCTTTTTTGGCCCCAAACCTGGCGGTATTACGCACTGGTTTACAATGATTTTTTATTGAAAAAATACAATATAAAAAAGGATGTATTATGCTGTTTGAGCTTCCGAACTAGAGACTGAGTTATGGCCGAGGTAGAGCCGAAGAGTCCAAACTCGTGGTTTCGGACTCAGTTCGTGGCTTTCACTCCAGCTACGATATATTAGCCGAGCCGGATTTATAGGCTCCTGCTGGCTAGGCTTTTCATGTAGTAAGCGGGGAGGGGAAAATAAAAAAGCCTCTTCCGAGGAAGAGGCTTTTTTAGGTCAAGCGGCAAGAACGTCTTATTTCTTGCTGAGCGGTTTGCTGATGCTCAGGTTCTGTCCTCGCACCGACACCTGGTACAGGCCCTGGGGCAGGGCTTGCAAGTCGAGCTGGTACTGGGCCCCAGCCTCGTAGGAGCGGGTGCTCAGGATGCGGCCGGCCAAATCTATTACCGTTACCGCGTAGGAGCCAGCGGGCAGAGCCGTCAGGTCGAGCGTGGCGGCGGCGCTAGCCGGGTTGGGGTAGAGGCTTACCGTGGCGTTAGCCGTAGTCGTGAAGCTTACCACCCGCACAGCGCTGTAGCTGGTTGCGCCGTTGGTATCCACTTGCTGCAGGCGGTAGTAGACCGAGCCCGAGTGCTTGCTGCCCACACCCGAATCGGTGAAGGTGTAGCTGCGGGCCTGGCTGGAAGTACCGCTGCCGGCTACTTTGCCGACCTGCGTAAACGTAGCCCCATCGAAGGAACGCTCTACGGCGAAGTAGTCGTTGTTTTTCTCCGAAGCCGTGGCCCAGCTCAGCTGGCCGTCGTTTTGCACGGCTTGAGCCGTGAACTTGGTCAGCTCTACGGGTAGTACACCGCCGAGTACCGCGGCATTACCAGAGTACTCCGAGGTATTGCCTACGACCAGGCCGTTTACCGTAGCCAGGGCCGTAGCCGTAGCCGTAACCCGGGCGTTGGCCGAGGTCAGGGCCGAAATCTGGGCGGCCGTCAGGCTGGAGAACGGAATGCTGAAGGCAAACCGGTTGGCCAGGGTTTCGCTGCCACTATTGACGCCGTTGATGGTGCCGGAGTAGTCGCTATACTTCGTGTCCACATCTTCAGTGCTCAGGCCTTCGGTGCGGGCGCCGAGGAAGGTGCGGCCTTCCCCGAAGCCGGCAGTTGTTACGTCGGCTACGAAGAACTCGACCAGGGCATTGGCGGGAGCATAGCCGGTGATGCGCAAGTTGGTGCCATCCTGGGCGACCTGCGTGATGACCGGGAAGTTAAGCAGGCCGTTGGCGCCCGAAGCGCTGGTTTTGCCGTTGGCGTTCAGCGTCGTACCGTCGCCGGTGGCCGTGGTGCCGTTGGTCAGGTCAATGCCCAGGTCGCCGTTGATGAACATGGAGTTCTGGCTGAAGCGGTTGCCCGAGGTACCATTCAGCGCTACGATGCCGTCGCCGGCTACGCTGTTGCTGATGATGTTCTGGCGGAACAGGTTGTTGTTGCCCGCCTGAATGCTGATACCGGCATTGTTGCTCGTGCCGCCGCCGCCGTTGGCATCAATCGTGTTGCTGCTCACGGTGTTGGTGCTGCTGGTGGCGCCGGTCAGCTCGAGGCCGAAGCCCGCGTTGTTGTAGATGACGTTGGCAGTAATGGTGTTGGTCACCGCGCCGTTGAGGCGGATACCGTCGCCATCGGTGGCGGTGATGCCCGTGGCGGCTACCGTGGCCAGGGCGTCGCGCAGCACGTTGTTGGCTACCGTGACGCCGGTGGCGCCGCTGGTCAGGAATACGCCGGCCGTGGCATTGCTCTTGGCCGTCACGTCGCGCACTACCGAGCCCGTTACGCCGGCCCCACTCAGGGTGATGGCTGCCCCGTCGGCGATGGTGCCGGTCGTGGCCGTGCTAGTGCCCTTCGCGTTATCGAACTCCAGGGAGCTGATGGTGGTGTTGCCGCCGGTTACGAGCAGGCCTTTAAGCGAGTTGAAGTTGACAATCACCTCCGCGCCGGTGGTTACGTTGGCCCCGGTGGTTACGGCCGCCACGTTGTTGCCGGTTGCCAGCGACTGACGGAAACCGTCCAGGGTCGTGTTCGAGGCCGTGATGTCGGGCAGGGCGCTGGTCAGGGAAATCGTGGCCGTGTTGCCCACGAAGCCCCCGTTGATGCCCGAGCGGAAGCCGTTACCGACGGTCGTGCCGTTGCTGATCATGAAGATGCTCGTTTCGCGGCCGGCCGTCAGCGGAGAGGCCGTAACTTTGCTTTCCTGGGCCAGCGTCGCGCCGGTATTGCCCGTGAAGTTGCTGTTGGGCAGAGCGTTGCTGTTCAGAATAAACTGGGCCAAGGAGCCCTGACCAGCCGAGTTGGTGTTGCTGATGACGTCGAAGTTGAAGCCAAAATCCACGTTGGTGGCTGGCGTCAGGGTCTCGGTCGAAATCACGACGGTCGTAATCGACTGGGGCGTTTGGGTGGTCGTGGTCAGGTCGGCCAGCAGCTGGGTGCCGGTGTTCGGACCCGCGTCGGTCTTGAGCGGATCTTCCCCACCCACGCGGTTCACGTCGCCGTTGACGTAGGTTTGTACGGCCAGCACGCCCGAGGCCGTGGCGTTACGCACCGAGGTTACCGAGGCGTTAACCACGCGCACCACGTAGTTGCCGCCCAGTACGTTGGCAAAGCTGTAGCTGCCTTCGGTGCCGCTGGTAGTCGTGGTGGCAATGATTTTATCGGTGGCTTTGTCGTAGAGCTCCACAATGGCGTTGCCACGCTGGATGCTGTTGTCGGCGAAGCCCGACGCTTTGGCCGAGGTGTTGGCATCGATATACGAGCGGCCAGCGCCCCCGCCGTAGTTAACATCGTCGAATACGCGGCCAGCAATGGTGGTGGCATTCTCGACGGAAATGGAGTAGGTAGCAGGCAGCAGGCTTATTTCCCCGCTGTTGTCGTACACGCTATACTGGAAGCTGGCCGTGCCAACGTAGCCGGCTACGGGTGCAAACTTCAGGGTAGCCGCTTCGGCCACGGTGATGATCTGGCCGATTTTGACCAGCACCCCGTTCAGAGTCAAGGAGCCCTGGGTTATCGGGTCGAGGACGGTCTGGAACACGTAGGAGTCGACCACGCCGGGAGCCGTATCGGAGCCCGACAGCGAAGGAATGGTGGTAGCACCGGCCGAGTTGGCAATGCGGGTCGTTACATCGTTGGCTACGGGCAGCACGTTGGTAGCGCAGTTCGAGCCGTCGTTGGCCTGGGTGGCGATGCTCACGTTGTTGATAACCACGTCGTCGAGGTAAGCCAGGCCGTTGGTGGCGCCGTTGGCGGCGGAGGCGAAGGACACTTCTACCCGGTACACGCCCGACTGCGTAACGTTGGCCGTGATGGTGGTGGCCGTCGTGTTAGCAAAAGCCGTAAAGGCGGTCAGAATCGTGCGGTTGTTGTTAGCGTCGAGCAGGGCTACGCGGTAGGCCGAGGTGTTGGTCGTGGCCGATACGCGGGTCAGGAACGAAACCGAACCCGAACCCGTGAAGCGCAGCAGGGGCGTGGCGTAAGTGACGGGCGTAGTGCTGAGCACGGCGTTGCTGACCAGGGAGTTGTTGTCCGACAACGCGTTAGCCGAGGTGTTGAGCGACATACCCGTGTATACCTCGCAGTAGTCGGTCGTCGTGCGGCCTTCGAAGTCCTGGACGTAAGCTGCCGTGCCGGGGTTCACCTGCTGGCTGGCTTCGTTGTTGAATGGGTTGGTGTCGGCCGTCGAGGCCGTGATAATCGACGTGTTGGTAAACGTACCGTTTTTGGTAATCCGGGCCGTGATATTGAGCGTGGCCGAGGCGCCGCTGGCAAAGGTAGTAGCACCCGATACGATGGTCCAGACGCCGGTGGTATTGTCGTAGCTACCCTGGGAAATAGTGGCGCTTACGAAGCTCAGGCCGGCGGGCAGGGCATCTTTCACTTGTACGCCCGTGGCGGCTGCGCCGGTGTTGCCGGCCATAACGGTGAAGGTCACCAAGTCCCCGATTTTGTAAGGGCCAAGCTGCACCTGCTGGCTAACAAACAAATCGGTGGCGCCCAGGGCCGTAGCCACCGGAATGGTATAGGTAGCCGTGTTCGAAGTCAAGGCCAGGTCGTCGGTAGCGGAGTAGTTGAACGTGGCGTTGCCAACAAATGTAGCGGCCGGGTCAAACTGCAGGGTCGCCATTTCGGCGGGCGTCAGGGTGCGGTTGGCCAGGGTCGAGCCGTTAGCGGCGGCCAGGGTTACGGTAGTCCCGTTGCGGGTGTAGGTCAGCACCCCGGCCGTCGTGGCCGGAATGTTGGTCAGCACGTAGCTGGTAATGGTGTTGTCGCCGTCGGGGTCCGTGCCAATCAGGGCCGGAATGGCCGTGGCAGGGTTGGTGTTCGGCATAGTGGGCGCCGTAATGTTCTGCACAACGGGCGCTTGGTTTACCGTCGTCGTTACCTGGGCATTGCTCAACGAGCCGTTGTTGTTGGTCGGCACCTCATCCGAAGAGGTCGAGCCGTTGCGGGCAATACCAGTCACGGTCGTGGTGCCGATGGTGTAGCCGATGTTATACGTCAGGCTGGTGCCGCTGGCCAAGGAGGTCGTCGTGGGCAGGGTCAGCAGGCCGGAGGTCGAGTTGTAGGCCGTGCCGGCGGCGGCGCCGTTAATAGTCACGTTCGTCAGGCCGGCAATCAGCTGCACGGTAGGCGTCACGGTGGCCGCGGCGTAGGGGCCGTTGTTGGCTATTGTGGCCACGTAGGCTACGGTCGTGTTGGGGTTGGCGCGGGCCGGACCGGTCAGGGTCGTTACCACGTCGGGGGTGTACCAGGCAAACGACTCGATGGTCATCAGCTGCTGGGCCGGGTTGGCAATGGTCGTGAGGTTGGCGTAGGTCAGAGTCAGGCTGACAATCGGCTCGGGGAAGGTGATAACCGTGTTGTCGTCGGCCGTCGAGGAGCTGGCGTTGCCGGTCAGCACGTTGTTGCCGGTGTAGGTTACCACCGTGCCCAGGTCAATATCAGTCGCGGCCAGTACTACCGTGGTGCCGTTAGCGCGTTTGCCGATAACCGTTACCTGGTCGGTCCAGGCCGTGCCCGACAAGTCGATGTCGCCCAGGCTCATGGTGAAGCCGCTCACCGGCTTGCTGAAGGCAAACGACACGGAAGCCGTGCGCGAAGCCTGGGGAGAGTTGTTGACGTAGTCGGCCGTCCAGGTCAGGGCGCGGCCGGGCATAGTCGGGTTGTCTTCGATAATCAGGTTGGTTTCCGGGTCGCTGCCGGTGTAGCCGCTCACCGAAACCGTGGTACCGTTTACCGTAATGCTGCGGGAAGTGCTGGTCCAGTCTTCCAGGTTGGGGCGCGAGTAGAACAGCAGGGCTGAACCCATCGGGCTGCCGGCGTTGGAAACCGGAATGGCGTAGTTGGCCGCCGACGCGTCGGAGGCGCCGGTGTTGTCAACGGCCTGGTACTGGATGATGGCCGTGCCGAAATAGGTAGCCACCGGGTCGAAGGTCAGCTGAGCGGCCTGAGCAGCCGTGATGGTGTTGCCGGCCGCAATCTGGGCGCCGGCGGTACCGATGCGCAAAACGCCTACCGTAGTCGTGCTGGGGATGCTGGTAATGATGTAGCTCTGCACGCTGCCGTCGGGGTCGACGCCAAACAGGCCGGGCTCCAGCGTAGTGGCGGCAAAGCCTTTGGCTATTACCACGTTGGTTACTTCCCGGGTCAGGGGCAGCTGGTTCACGCCGGTAGCCGTCGAAACGGGAATGTTGTAGGTGCCAATGGGCGAAGTCAGGTTCTCTTCGTCCGTAGCCTGGTACTGAAACGAGTACGTGGCGGCCGCGGCCGTGGCGGCCGGGTCGTAGGCCAGGCTGGGATACTCAAAAGGCACAAACGTCTGAGTCGTAGACGTAATGGCCACGCTTTCCCCGCTCGACACGTTGTAGGCGTAGAGCTGCCCGCTGGTGGGCAGGGTCGTAATGCGGTAAGATGCCAGGTTGGTATTGCCGTCGGCATCGTTGAAAAGGGTGGCTGTCACGGACGTTACGAGCACCGTCAGGCCGTTACCACGCGGGATGGTAGCGTTGGTGATGGGGTTCGTAATCAGGGTTGGAGCCGTGGCGGCATACGCCGCCGGACCACCGAAACCTGCCATGATCAGCAGCAAGGCTACTAATCGTAAGGTTGTTTTCATAAATTTATGAAGAGTGTGAGGTAACAAGGGAAAAAGACTGGGTGCCTTCAGGGGTAGCATTATTTCCAGTTTTTAGGATTGAGCGAAGCTTACGAAGGCGGGACAAAACCAGATTTAGTTCGGAATAAACACGCACGTATTTTTTCTTGCGCAAACCTAGCTCGCCTCGTACAGGCCAGCTTGGATATTGTCCGGAAGGGAAGTGGCACTGGCTGGAAGGCCCGGATTTCTATCTGAATGATTTCCGCCAAAACCAGCGGAGAAGTTTCGGCAGCCAGCGGTGGCGTTCCACCTGGGCGGCCCAGTACCGTACGGCCGGGCCGGTCAGGACATAAAAAAACGGTTTCACCGTGACGATGAAACCGTTTGTAAAAAAGCCGGAATGTGGGGCCAGATCGAGCCCCAAGCGCTAGTACACCTGCAGGCGGCGGCTGTTGATGACGAGCTGCTGCACCTCGTGGTTGAAGCCCACTTCCTGCACCAGATCTTCCAGGTTCAGGTGCAGGCGGTACTTCCAGAAATGGGTCGGGTTGCTGGGCACGTTGATCTGCTCGTCAAGCGGATTATTGCGGCGCAGGTCGGCATCCATGGCCAATAAGTCCTGGAGCGGAAACACGGCCCACATGGCCGGGGAATGCAGGTGCTGCACCGTTATTTCGCGGGCTACCCAGGGCTCACAATAATACGGCGCGGCTTCGCCCCAGTGGCCCAGGGTGTTTTCGAAGAAGCGCTGGGTCCGGATGGGGTCTTCTTCCCACCAGCCCCGCACCGTGCTCATGTCGTGGGAGCCGGGGCTGACCACCGACAGGTAGGGTGCCGCGTTGGGGTGGCCAAACTCCACTTGCGGGTCGGAGGGCATGCGCTGGATGTTGAGGCCCAGAATACCCAGGGCCTTCATCACGCCCGGCACCGACTCGGGCACCATCCCGAGGTCTTCGCCGCAGATGAGCATGTTGGTGGCGTAGCGCACGGCCGGCAACTTCACCAGGCCCTGGTCGCGCCAGAACTCCTCGTGGCGGCGGTAGAAAAAGTCGTTGTAGAGGTCGTGGAGGCGGTGGCGGGTCGGCTCATCCAGCTCCCGGAAGGAGTAGGTTTTGGGCAGCGTAATGCGCGGGTGGTAGAAGTCGGCCTGCTCGGCGGGCACGAACAGCACCTCGTTCACGAGCTTATACAGACTGGTGCGCAGCCATCCGTAGTGCTCGGCGTTGAGCGGGTCGGCCGCAATTTTCTGGTCGAACAGCGCCTCAATCTGGCGCTGGGTACGCACGTGCTCCTTCAAGCGGAAAATACCTGCGCCAACTTCGTCCAGGAACTCGTTTTTAACGGCTTCGGCCTGCTCCTTGAAGATGTCGGTCAGGATGTGCCAGCGGATGTAGGGCTCACAGAGGCGGCCGTAGTCGAACCAGCCCAGGCGCTGCTCGATTTCGTGGCGGTGCAGGGGCAAAGCGGGGGAGAAGTGGCCCAACAGGCCTTCTACCGAGTGGCCGGGCATTTCCCAGATGCGGAAAAAGCCCAGAATATGGTCGATGCGCAGCGCGTCGAAGTAACGGGCCAGGTGGCTCATGCGCTGCTTCCACCACCGGTAGCCGTCCTGGGCCATCCGCTCCCAGTTGTAGGTCGGGAAGCGCCAGTTCTGGCCCGTGGTCGAGAAGTCGTCCGGCGGGGCGCCGGCCTGCTGGTCCATGTGGTAGAGCTCGGGCTGGGTCCAGGCGTCGGCCGAGTGGCGGTAGATGCCGATGGGCAGGTCGCCCTTCATCACTACGCCGCTCTGGCGGGCATGCTCCACGGCCTCGCGCAGCTGCTTGTCGAGGTGAAACTGGGTAAAGAAGTGCAGGCCGAACTCGTCGAAATCAGCCTGGGTTTCACTGGTCAGCTCATCCAGGTTCTGCGGGGTCTGAAACGCGGCGGGCCACTGCGAGAAGTCGGCGGTGCGGTACCGGTCCCGTAGCGCGGAGAAGGCCGCGTAGGGTACCAGCCAGCTTTTTTGCTCCTCGCGGAAAGCCCGGAACTCGGGGTCGGCCAGGAATCGGGCTTTTTCCTGCTGGTATAAAGTCTTGATAAACTTCCACTTGGCCTTCATCACCGGCTCGTAGTCCACGAAGTCCAGGGCGTTGAACTCGTCGCGCAGCTTATCGAGCTCCAGCCGGTCAGCCGCTTCGCTGAACTCGGCCACGTCGTCCAGGTTCAGATACTGCGGGTGCAGGGCAAACACCGAAATGGCCGCGTAGGGGTACGAATCAACCCAGGTGTGGGTGGCCGTGGTGTCGTTGATAGGCAGGATCTGCACCATTTTCAGCCCGGTACTGGCGGCCCAGTCGATGAGCAGCTTCAGGTCGGGAAACTCGCCCACGCCCAGGCCACGACGGCTGCGCAGGGCAAACACCGGCAGGGCCACGCCGGCTCCGCGCCAGTGGCCGGTGGGGTAGCGGAACCCCTCGTCGGCGCGCACCCGCAGGGTTTTACGGTCGGCGGAGGGCGAAATAACCCGGTCGTCGCCGGTTTCCAGGTGCAGAATCTTCTTTTCCCGCGGGTCCCAGACACCATACTTATACTGCGTGGTCCGCTCGGGGTGCTCCAGAGCCACGTCGGCGGTCCAGGTTGGGTAGTCGGCGTCGGCCAGGATAACGGCCTTGCGGGCGTCCCAGGCACCCAGGGCCGGGTCGGAGCCGAGCACGCAGAGCTGGTGGTCGGAATCCACGCGCGGGGCCACCAGCTGGAAGCGCACCACCGAGTCGGCCAGGCGGGCGGCGGAAGCTGCCTTAGCCGCGGGCCGGGCCGGGCGGCGCATCAGGGCCTGGGTGAAGGCGGCGGTGTGCAGCTCGTTTTCGGGCTGGGCGGCGGCCCGCCAGTAGTCTTCCCGCACAATGCGGCTGAACTGCCGGCCGTCGTAGTCCACCCGGCGGTTGTCGCCCCACTCCCAGTCTTCGTGGCCGGTGCGCTCATCCAGCAGAATGTACTTGTACTCTACCGTGCCGGCCTGGTCGTCGGGCAAGCTGATTTCCTGGCTCCAGAGGCCGGAGGCCGGGCTATAGTGCAGGTTCAGGGCCTGGGCCAGGTTCCAGGAGCCCAGGCTGGGCTCGGAGCCGCACACGACCAGGCGCTGGCCCCAGGTAGTGTAAAAGGGCAGGGTAAAACGAAGAATCATGGGAGGGTGGAAATCGAATTCGAGGCGAAAGATAATAGAGTGCAGGAGTAAGTTTTCACTCCCGCCGGGCAATTGATTAGTTGCGTAGTTAATTGCGTAGTTAGAGGGGTTTCTGTCGGGTTTTAAGATGTTGTTTGTAAATGAGTTAGGTGGGAATTGGGTTTGGGTGATTCGGGACTGGCTTTCTGATATTTTTTTGTATCCGCAAAAGCCTATGTTTTAAGGCGGCCCTTGCGCTGGTCAGCGTGAGCTTCGGATGAGTAAAAGCCAACCTCCAGGCCACTTTCTTCGTTGGGACAGGTGGACACTTTTATACTTTTTGCGCCATTAACTCGCTCCCGACTTACGCTCGCCGCGCCCTTTACGCATTACTGGGACTCGTGGCCTTTGTGCTGCTGCTGGTGATTGTGGCCGTAGTGGCTTTGCAATTTCCCGCGACGCAGGACTTCGTGGCCCGTAAGGCCGAAGGCTACCTGCGCGACAAACTGGGCACGGAAGTGCGCATCGGTAAGTTTCGTACCGACTTCCGCAATGCCATTTCCCTCGACAACGTGTATCTGGAAGACCAGCAGCGCGATACGCTGCTGTCCGTCGGCCATTTGGGCGTGAACCTGGACCTGTGGGCGTTGACCAAGTCCCAGATTAACGTCAAGTCGCTGGAGCTCAACGACGGCACGCTGCACATCAAGCGCACCGAGCCCGACAGCGTGTCGAACTACGACTTTATCGTGGCCGCCTTCACCTCCGGCGACACCGCCACCACGGCTCCGGCCGACTCCACCGGCGGCTTCAAGTACAACATCGGCGACCTGCACCTGTCCAACATCTTCCTGACCTACCAGGACCAGGTCGACGGCAACGACATTCGGACCAAGGTGGGGGATTTGGCCGTGACGATGGACGAGGTGGACGTGGACCAGTCGATTTACCGCATCAACACGGCCGCGCTGAAGAACACCAGCATCGGGATTGTGCAAAGCAAGGTGCCACCGGATACGCCCTCGGAGCCGCTCACGACGACCTTCGGCCTGAACAGCGCCGCGCTGAATAATGTAAGCCTGACCTACCGCAACAACGTGGCGGCCCAGTTTATCAGCACCCGCATCGGCGAAGCCCAGGCCACGGCCGACAACATCGACTTGATTAAGTCGCGCATCGATTTGAACACGCTCACGCTGCGCAATACTTCCCTGGCCTACGCCCAGAACGAGAATGTGCCGGTGGAGCAGCGGGTGGTAAACCCGGCCGAAGCCGTGCGGGACTTGAATGAGTCGGTGGAAAAAGCTACGGGCTCGGCCACCAGCTGGGTTGTGACCCTGAAGAAGTCCGACATCAGCGGGGTGGACGTGGCCTTCGACAACTTCAACCAACCCAAGCAACGGACCCGCGTGCCGGGCATGGACTACAACCACCTCAAGTTCACGGACCTGGTGCTGAACACGGAGAACCTGTTTTACTCCGAAAACCGCACTACCGGCCGCATCGTGAACCTGGCCGGCAAGGAGCAGAGCGGCTTCCAGGTAAACAGCGCCACGGCCGACGTCGTCTTCGACTCGGTGCAGACCCGCCTCGACAACCTGGACCTGATTACGCCCCACACCCGCATCCGCCAGACGCTGGCCATGCGCTACAAGAGCCTCGACGCCCTGGCCGACACCAAGCAGCTGCCCAACCTGGGCATTGAGGGCGACCTGCGCAACGTGCGCCTCGGCTTCCGCGACATCCTCTACCTGGCCCCGGATTTGGCCGGCACGGCTCCTTTTACTACGGGGGCTAATCAGTCGGTGCTGGTGAGCGGGCGGGTGAGTGGGCGCGTGGGCGACATGCGGATTCAGAACCTGGAATTCGTCGGCTTCCGCAACACGGTGGTGAAGGCCAGCGGCCGGATTGTGGGCCTGCCCGAAACCGACCGGCGCCTCTACACCGATTTGAACATTGCCCAGTTCACGACTTCCGACGCCGACATCAAGAGCCTGCTGCCCAAGGGCACGATTCCGGCCGAGTACCGCCTGCCCGGCCGCATGACGGTGGCCGGCACGTTTAAAGGGCGACCCACGGCCCAGGTGTTCGATGCCAACCTGCGGGCTACTACCAGCTTCGGCAATGCCACGGCCAAGGTCGACATGGGCGAAGGGCCCAAGGGTCAGGAGCCCATCAACGCCACCTTCAGCACCCAGGGCCTCGACGTGGGCAAGTTCCTGCGCGACCCGACCATCGGCAAGGTTACGGCCAACGGCCGCCTTACCGCCCGGGGCCTCGACCCGGCCCAGATGCGGGGCAAGCTGGTAGCCAACGTGCAGAGTGCCCGCTACAACGGCTACAACTACCGCGGCATTACGGCCAACGTGGATATTGACCGGCAGCTTTACAAAGTGGATGCCCGCAGCAGCCAGGACCCCAACCTGAACCTGGACCTGCTGGCGACGGTGAACCTGCGCAACGCCAACAACCCGACCTACACTGTCGACCGGCTTAACCTGCGCGGGGCCAACCTGACGGCCCTGGGCTTCTATACCGGCGGCGACCTGCGCATTCAGGGGGATTTGGCGGCCAACATCAGCGGCTCGGACCTCAACTCGCTCAACGGGACCTTCTCGGGCCGGCGCATTGTGATTATAAAGGACAAGCAGCCTTTTGCCTTCGACTCGCTCAGCGGCCGGATTTTGCAGCGCCCGGGCCGTACCGAGGTGGACTTTGCTTCCAACGTACTCGACGCGACGCTGCGCGGCAATACCCGCCTCGGCGACCTGGCCCTGGAGCTGCAGCGCCACATCGACCGGTACTTTGATTTGCCCGGGGTGCGTTACACGCCCTCCTCGGTCTACCGGCAGTTTACCTTCGACGCCAACCTGAAGAACCCGAAAATTGCCACTCAGCTCGTACCGGGCCTCAAGCAGATTTCGCCCTTTAAGCTGACCGGCAGCTACGACAGCCGGGCCGCCAACCTGACCGTGAACAGCCGGATTCCGCTCATCGTCTACGACGCCTACCGCCTGGACTCGCTGCGGCTCAACGTGTCGTCGGACCCGCAGAAGCTGGACTACGCCCTGCGGCTGCGGCAGGCCAGCCAGGATACTTCCCTGCGCCTGCCCAACCCCAGCCTGAGTGGCAGCATTGCCAACAATAAGATTGGCACCAACCTGCGCATCGCCGAGTCCGACAGCGTGCAGCGGCTGAACGTGGCTGGCGTGCTGCAGGTGTTCAACCAGGGTGATGCCTACGCCTTCAGCTTCGGGCCCAACCTGGTGCTGGATAACCAAAAGTGGACCGTGGCGCCCGACAACGAGGTGCGCTACACCACGGCTACCGGCGCCATCTTTGCCCGCAACGTGCGCCTGAGCCAGGGCAACCAGGTGCTGGCTTTGCAAACCCTGCCCGGCGCCCAATACCCGTTGCAGGCCACCATTACCAACTTCGACCTGAACGGTCTGGCCAAAGCCGGCGGCATGCCCGACTCCATGGTGGCCGGCACCCTCAACGGGCAGGCCGTAGCCCTGAGCATCGGCCAGCCCCGGCAGGCCTTTACCGCCGATTTGACCCTGTCCAACTTTGCCTACAACAAGGCCCTGATTGGGGACGTGGTGCTCAAAGCCACCAACCCCACGCCGGACCGCTACAACGTGGACGCCCGCCTGACCAACGCCGCAGGCACCGACGTGCGGGCCGTGGGCTACTACCTGGCCACCCCGCCCAGCCCGATTCAGTTTGCCGTGACCGTCAACCGCCTCGACATCAAAACCGCCGAAGCCTTTTCGGCCGGACAGCTGCGCGAGTCGGTGGGTGGTATTACCGGCAACCTGGCCGTGAGCGGCACGGTGAGTCAGCCCGTTATCCGCGGGGCCATTACTACGACGCCCGACGCGGGCTTTACCGTGAGCCAGCTGGGGGCGCCCTACCGCGTGCCGAGCCAAACGGTGAACTTCAGTGAGCAGGGCCTGACCTTCGACAACTTCACGGTGCTCGACTCGGTGGGCAACAAGGCCGTGGCTTCGGGCACGGTGTTTACCCGCAACTACATCGATGACTACCGCTTCAACCTGAACGTGACGACCGACAAGTTCCTGGCCGTGCAAAGCTCCCAGCGCGACAATGCGCTGTTCTACGGCAAGCTGGTGGTGGATTCCGACACGCGGATTTCGGGCAACATGATGCTGCCCGTCATCCGGACCCGGGCCGTGGTGGCTGAGGGATCCGACCTAAAAGTGGCCGTGCCCAACGACGAAGCCGGGCAGGTATCGAGTGAGGGCATCGTGCAGTTCGTGGATTTCAGTGCGCCCATCGACACGGCCCTGGCCCGGCAGATAGCCCAGGACACGGTGAAAACCGCCGCCGGCTACGACATTACGGCCACCGTGACGGTGAACGACAACACGCCCTTCACCATCATCATCGACCAGGCCTCGGGCGACAACCTGCAGGTGCGGGCCGCCGGCACCCTGCGTACCGCCATTGACCCCAGCGGCACCATCACCCTCAATGGCCGCCTCGACGTGACCGAGGGCAAGTACGCCATGTCGCTCTACGACTTGGCTTCCCGCGAATTCGACATTGCTCCGGGCAGCACCATTTCCTGGACCGGCGACCCCTATAATGCCCAGCTCAACGTGGCGGCCATCTACAACGTGAAGGCCCCACCGGCCGAGCTGCTCTCGGCTCAGGGCTTGGCCGACGAAACCCTGAATGCGGTAGGCCGCAACCAGCTGCCTTTCCAGGTGTACCTCAACGTAACCGGGGAGCTGCTCAAGCCCATCATCGGCTTCGATATCAAGCTACCGGAAAGTGCCCGCAGTGAGTTGCGCGGCCCCATCGAGGCCCGCCTGGCCCAGCTGCGCCAACCCAGCGAAACCACCGAGCTCAACAAGCAGGTATTTTCCTTGCTCGTGCTGAACCGCTTCCTGGCCCAGGACCCCTTCAAGTCGAGCAGCGGCAGCCTGGTAGCCAACCAGCTGCGGGGCTCGGCCAGCCAGGTACTCACCCAGCAGCTCAACAACCTGACCGGCAGCTACCTGTCGAATCTGGGCGTGGAGCTGGGCGTGAACTCCTACGCCGACTACTCCTCGGGGGCCGAGAAAACCCGCACCGACCTGAACGTGGCCGTGCGCCGGCAGCTGCTCAACAACCGGCTCACGGTGCGCCTCGGTACCGACGTGCCCCTGGGCGGCGGCAACCAGGCCTCGACCGGCCAGAACCAGGCCGGCGTCAGCAGCTTTGCCGGCGACGTGAGCGTGGAATACAACGTGCTGGCCAACGGCCGGATTCGCCTGCGGGCCTTCCGCAACAATGCCTACGGCGACATCGACGGGCAATTCGTGCGCACCGGCGCCTCGCTCATCTTCCAGCGCGACTACCGCGACCTGGCCGACCTGTTTAAGGGCATCGACGAGGTGGTGAAGGAAGAAGTGAAGCAGGAGCGGCGGCAGCAGCGCCGGGAGCGGAAAGCCGACCCCGACTCGACCCAGGCCCCTGTGGCCACCACCCGCCGCGACTCCACGAGGGTGCCCAAAGCCACCACCCGCCGCTAAGTTTTCCATCAAAGCAGTCCAAGCCGTTTCACCTAGTTTCGTTCCGTGTCAGTAGCTCGTCGCCTTTCCGTTGTTTCTGTTCCCTGTTTGCGCGTGCTGGCCGTGGCCGGCCTGCTGCTGGCCAGCGGCTGCTCGGGCACGAAATTCCTACCCGAAGGCGCCAAGCTCTACACCGGCAGCACGGTCAAAATCAAGTCGGAGGCCAAGGTGCCCAATGAGGCGGCCCTGCAAACCGAGCTGGAAAGCGTTATTGCCCCCAAGCCCAACGCCTCCATCCTGGGGCTGCGGCCCAAGCTCTACTTCTGGCACATGGGTGAGGGCAAAACCAAGGGCCTGGGTCACTGGCTGGCCAATAAGTACGGCGAAAAGCCCGTGCTGCTGAGCGAAGTCGACACCAACCGGGTGAAAAGCCTGATGGTCAACCGGCTCAATAACAACGGCTACTTCAAGCCCAGCGTAGGCAGCAAAGTGCAGGTCAAGGACCGCACCGCCAGCGTGGACTACACCGCCACGGTGGGCAAGCCCTACACCATCAAGGAAATTCATTTCCCCGAGCGCGACACGCTGATTGACCGGGCCATCCGGGCCACCGAGTCGGCCTCCCTGCTGAAGGTGGGTGACCCCTACAACCTGCAAACCTTCATCAACGAGCGGGCCCGCATCGACGGGGTGCTCAAAAACCAGGGCTACTACTATTTTACCCCCGACTACCTCCTGTTTCAGGTCGACAGTACCATCGGCAACCAGGTGAATGTGTTCCTGAAGGTGAAGGCCAGCACCCCGCCCCGGGCGGCCAAGCCCTACATCCTCAACAACATCACTCTCAATACTAGCTACAACCTCTCGGATACCACCCAGAGCGACCGGCCCATCATGTACCAGGGCTACCGCTACGTGCCCGACGAGAAGGTGTTCAAGGCCAAGGCCATTACCAACGCCGTATTCCTGTACCCCGACAGCCTCTACCGCCGCCGCCGCTCCGACCAGACGCTGAGCCGCCTGATGAGCCTGGGCACGTTCAAGTTCGTGGATATGCGCTTCCGGCCCGCCCGGGCCAAGGCCGACTCGGCCGGCTACGGCTTCCTGAACTCCTTCGTGCGCATGACCCAGGTGCCCAAGCAGTCGTTGCGGGCCGAGGTGCTGCTGGTCAGCAAATCGAACGGCTTTACCGGGCCGGGCTTCCAGGTGCAGTACCGCAACCGCTCGGCCCTGCGCGGCGCCGAGCAGCTGCTGGTCAACCTCACGGGCACCTTCGAAAACCAGACCCAGGCCGAAACCAACACCATCGGCATTACTTCCTACGAGCTCGGCATTGATGCCCAGCTGCTGGTGCCCCGCCTGATTACGCCGCCCTTCAACATCCGGCTGGTCAATTCCGACTTTCAGCCCCGCACCAGCTTCGGAGCCGGCTACCGCTACGTGCAGCGAGTGGGTGCCTTTCAGGAAGACGTATTCAACCTGAACTACGGCTACACCTGGAAAACCAAGCTGACCAATGAGCAGGAGCTACGGCCCGTCGACGTGCAGTACATCCGGTTGGGCTCGGTGTCCGAGCAGTTTCAAAAGCTGCTCGATTCAAACTCCTTTCTCGAAAACAGCTTCCGTCAGCAGTTTATTCTGGGCAGCAGCTACCGCTATACTTACAATCAGCAGGCCCTGGAGCAGCGCCGCAATCAGGTGTACTTCAGCGGCGGGCTGGAAGTGTCGGGCAACCTGGCTTACCTGCTCAGCAACCTGACGGGCCAAACCAAAACCGTTAACCCCAAAGACCAGACCAAGGCGTACACCCTGGCCGGCCAGGAATTTTCGCAGTACACCAAGGTGGACCTGGAGTTTCGCAACTACTTCCGCACTACTGCCAACCCGACCAGCGGCAACAAAATAGCTACCCGCGTGCTGATTGGGGCGGGCATTCCGTACCTGAACTCCACCGTAATGCCCTATCTGAAGCAGTACGGCATCGGGGGGCCCAACAGCGTGCGGGCCTTCCGGGCCCGGGGCGTCGGGCCGGGCACCTACCGGCCCGCCACGGCCGAGAAAAGCAACACTTCCTTCTACGACCAGGTGGGCGACATCCGCCTGGAGGCCAATGCCGAATACCGCCAGGATTTGTTTCCCTACGTGAAAGGCGCCCTGTTCGTGGATGCGGGCAACATCTGGCTCGTCAACGAGGACCCGACCCGGCTGGGCGGCAAGTTTAACCCCGGGACCTTCCTCAACGAGCTGGCCGTGGGCGCCGGCGCCGGTATCCGCATCGACGTGCAGTTCTTCGTCATCCGCTTCGACGTGGCCATGCCCGTGCGCCTGCCCAGCGGCGAAAAGCCCGGCACCACGCCCACCTACAACATTGCCATCGGCTACCCGTTTTGAGTTGTTAGTTGTTAGTTGTTAGTTGTTAGCCCCAGCATGGCGGCAGGGCGGTAAAGCAACAGGCTCAAAACAGAGCCAAGCCCCAGTGGGGCGGCACCTTCGTTCAACGTCTGGTGTCGCCCCGCTGGGGCTTCGTTCATCTATTTCACGCTGGCTACCGATATGTCGCCCCGCTGGGGCTCTGCGGGCGGTGGCCCTGGGGCAATTACGCCCGGTGCTGGGCGGCCATCCGCTGATGATAGGCCAGCAGGTCTTCGGGGGCCGAGCCGGCCAGTACCTGCTGGGGCTGCAACTGCCCGCCACTCTGCCGAAATGCCGCGTAGGCCGCCGCATCCACGAAGGCGGGCAGGCGGTGCTCCGGCAGCCAGTCGGTAATCAGGGTGGCAAAATCCAGCCCCTCGTGCTTGGTGTAGGTGCCCGCGGCGGGGTCGAGCAGGCCGATGGGGGCGTCGGTACCTTCCTCGGTGGTGCGCTCGGCTACCAGCAGGGCTCCGTAGGCGTTGCGGCCAATGACGACCCGCTCCACGCCTGGCTCCAGCAGGCCGGTCCACAGCTCCAGAAGGGGGTTCAGCTGGGGCAGCTCGGCGCCGAAGAGGTAGAGAAACCGGTCCTGGTACCAGCCCGCGCCTACTTCGTCGTACATCATGCGCCACAGGCTCTTGTCAAACTTATCGGCGAAGAAGTCGCCGGGCGGCACGGCAGGCTCGGGGCGGCCGAAGTGGTGGGTGAAGAGGGAGATTTCCGAATCGGAGGACATAGCGGCAGGAAGTAGCGGAAACAAGATTACGAAGAGAAGGGCAATTGGGTGAAATAACGACTGCCATTGCGAGGAGGCAGACCGAAGCACCCTCTGGACAGCGCAGCTAATTCCGGTTCCTGCGAAGGTAGCCACGCCCTTCCCCCGGAAAGCCCTTCTTGCGGTTGTAGCTGGCTTTCGCCCAAGCCCCGCCACCTGGTTCCACCCTTTCTGGCCGCGCACTACCTCGTCCGCGGGCAAACTGGTCAAATTCAAAATGTGCTCTGGCGCTTTCAAAAGGGCGATAAATGCACGCGCTGACGTGTCGGACGCTCGCGCTGACGTGTCGGAGGCTCGCGCTGTTGTGTTGAAGGCTCGCGCTATGGTGTGGAAGACAAACGGCAAGGCATCGGAGGCTCGCGCTACCGTGTAGAAGGGGCAGGGTGGGGCGTAGAAGGCTCGGGCCAGAGCTGCGGAGGTGAGCGTGGAAGCCGTGGGGCCCTAAAAGGAAAAGCCCTTAACCGTTGGCAACGATTAAGGGCTTTCTGGTAAAAGGTCATGTGTTACTTCGCAGAAGACGGATTGCTTCGTCTCTGCTTCATGCGCAGAATGCTCGCAATAACACATGCGTGCCGCCTGGCAAGTACCGAGCAGGTATTACGCCTCCTGGGTGGCGGCTACGCGGGCTTCGAGGTATTCTTTGGTGCTGTCGAGGGCCAGGGTGGGCACCACGGTTACTACCACGTACTTGGAAGTGGGCGTGTTGCTGACTTTGGCTACCGAGCCCACCGGCACCAGGGGGTTGGCTTCGGGGAAGTAGGCGGCCACGTTGCCTTTGGGAATATCGTAGGGCACGGCCACGAACTTCTCCACGGTGCGCTTTTCGCCCTTGAAGTGGCTGGTAATGTCAATCAGGTCCTTGGCCTTGATGCCGCGGGTGGCCATGTCCTGCACGTTCATAAACAGCACCCGCCGCTCGCCGTACACGCCCCGGTACCGGTCGTTGTACTCGTAAATGGTGGTGTTGAACTGGTCGTGGCTGCGGATGGTCATCAGTACCAGCTGGTCGGGCTCCAGGGGGTACTTCTCGAAGTCGGTGGTCGAGAAGTTGGCCTTGCCGTTCTTGGTGGTGAATTTCCGTTCGCGCGGGCCGTTGGGCAGATAGAACCCCCCGGGGCGGCGCAGCTTCTCGTTGAAGTTCTCGAAGCCGGGAATCACGCGGCTGATATGGTCCCGGATGACGTCGTAGTTCTCGGTCATGGCCACCCAGTCGGCAATGTCGATTTTGGTGCCCAGCGTGGCAATGGCCACGCCGCAGAGGATGGCCACCTCGCTCATCATCTGGCCTTCCAGGGGCACGAGCACGCCCTTGTTCTGACTCACGACGCCCATCGAATTTTCGCAGCTCGTCATCTGGTGGCCCGACTTCTGCATGTCCACGTCGAGGTGGGTGAAGCAGGGCAGCAGCAGGCTGGTTTCGCCGGTCGTGAGGTGGCCGCGGTTGAGCTTGGTGCCCACGAATACCGTGAGCTTCTGCTGGCGCATGCCCTCGGCAATGACTTCGGTGTCGGGGCCGGCGGAAAGTAGGTTGCCGCCGAGGCTGAAGAAGACCTTGGTTTTGCCCTTGTACATGGCCTTGATGGCCTCCACCGTGTCGTAGCCGTGCTCGTAGGGCGGCTGGAAGTTGAACTCCTGGCCCAGCTTGTCCTGGAACTCCTTGGTGGGCTGCTCCCAGACGCCCATCGTCCGGTCGCCCTGCACGTTGGAGTGGCCCCGCACCGGGCAGGTACCGGCCCCGGCCTTGCCGATGGCGCCCTTGAGCAGGTGCAGGTTCACGATTTCCTGGATGGTTTGCACGCCCTGGCGCTGCTGGGTAACGCCCATCGCCCAGCAGGTAATAATCTTCTGCTTGGTGGCAATAATGTTAGCCGCTTCCAGCAGCTGGGCCCGGGAAATGCCGCTTACTTCCTCGATATCCTCCCAAGTGGTGTTGCGGATGTTCTGCTCAAACGAGTCGAAGCCGGTGGTGTACTTGTCGATAAAGGGCCGGTCCACGACCTGGCCGGGGTTGCGGTCCTCGGCCTCGAAGAGGTGCTTCATGATGCCGCGCAGCACGCCCATGTCGCCGTCCACGCGCACTTGCAGGAACAGGTCGGTAATCTGGGTCCCGTCGCCGAGCAAGGCGCCCAGGGCCTTCAGGGGGTTCATGAAGTCCTGGGGGTTCTTGAAGTGGTTAAGCCCGGCCTCCCGCAGGGGATTAATGCTGATAATCTTGGCTCCGTTGCGCTTGGCCTTTTGCAGGGCCGTGAGCATGCGCGGGTGGTTGGTGCCCGGGTTCTGGCCAATAATGAGAATGACTTCGGCCTCGTGAATATCGTTGAGCGTGACCGAGCCTTTGCCCAGCCCCAGCGTGGGGCTCAATGCCGCCCCGCTGCTTTCGTGGCACATGTTGGAGCAGTCGGGTAGGTTGTTGGTGCCGAGCAGCTTGGCAAAGAGCTGAAACAGAAACGCCGGCTCATTCGGCACCTTACCCGAGGTGTAGAACACGGCCTCGTTCGGCGAAGCTAGGGAGTTGAGGTTATCGGCAATAAGCTGGAAAGCGGCGGGCCACTCGATGGGGGAGTAGTGGTTGTCGCCGGGGCGCTTCACCAGCGGGTGGGTCAGGCGGCCGGCGTTGTTCTGGTCCCGGTCCGTCATCTTCGAGAGTTCGGCCAGGCTGTACTTGGCAAAGAACTCGGGGCCGGCGGCTTTATCGTCGGCGTCGGAAGCGGTGGCCTTGGCGCCGTTTTCGCAGAACTCGGCCACCGAGCGGTGGTGGTCGGGGTCGGGCCAGGCGCAGGAGGAGCAGTCGAAGCCGTCGAGCTGGTTCATGTGCAGCAGGCCCTTGGTGCCGCGGGCCATGCCGCCCTCGGTCCAGCTAAACTGCATGGACTTGACCACGGCCGTTACCCCGGCCGCGACCTTGGCCTGCTCTTCGAGGTGGAGGCCGGTCAGGGCATCCGGCGGCTGGGCCAGGATGGGCTGCTTGTACTTGGCATTGGCTACGTCGGGGGCGGGTATCACGCTTTCGTCTCGTTGGGCTTGGGGGTCGGGGCGGTAGTGGTCGGGGGCGGGAGCTGCGCCCTGGCTGGGCCGTTCCCCGCTTTTGGGGGCATTGGCCTTAGCGCCTTGCTCTTCGGTTTTGCCAGCCTGGCCGGGGTCTTCAGCGGGGGACTTTTCCATGGTATACTCAACAGCTAAAAGGGGAAAAGGATAGGCCATGCGGGGTATTTTTCCAGCGGCCAGCTCCGGGCTGCTCATCCCCAGCCACCCGCGAATACGCCGGGCAGTTAGTGCCGATAAGGTTACGCGGCGGGCTGAACAGTACTAGTAGGCAGACGCAGAAGCTCCGGCCCAGGTTGCCGAAACCAGGCAGTTCAGCTGTTTCTGCTCCTATATAGCCGCCGGTGGCTACAGTTGCTCCAGCCGAAAGCCGCCCGCCGCCTGCACCACCCGATACCGGCGGTTGGCGCACTTCACGTAGCGGATCTGCGCGGTCAGCGGCACGGTAGACTCCGCCGCCGAGTACTCGCGGCGGAACAGAGGAACCCAGGTTTTGTAGGCCACCAGGAGCGTGTCGCCAGCTTGCTGCTGGTGAATAATTTTGGTTTGCTGCGCTGAGTTCAGGGAGGAAATAACTACCCTCCCATCTTCCTGCAGCAGCATTATGGAGCGGTCTTCCGTGGTGGGTAGAACTTTTCTGGCCGGTAGGCAACCCGATAACAGCAACGCCAGCAAGGGCAAGTATTTTTTCATGCGCAGAAAAAGCAAAGGCGGAACGGACCGGTAAAAAGCCGCCCTAAGGATACGCAAAAAGCCCGGCCGTAGAAACGACCGGGCTCGGTAAGAAGCACTTGCGCCTGTTAAGCCGGCACCGCCACCTGCTGCCCCGTGGGAAGCTGGGTACCGACGGGCAGCTCCACCGGGGCCACCGTCACGATGACGAACTTGGAAGTGGGCGTGTTGCTGCGGTAGGCCACCGAGCCGATGGGCACCAGCACGTTGCCCTCGGGAAAGTACACGGCGCAGTTGCCCCGCGGAATGTCGTAGGGTACGGCAATGAACTTCTCGGCGTGGCGCTGCTGCCCCTCGAAGTGGCTGGTGATGTTGACCAGGCCCTTTTCCCGGATGCCCCGCTCGGCCATGTCCTCGGGGTGGAGGAAGATGACGCGCCGCTCGCCGTGGATGCCCCGGTACCGGTCGTTGTAGTCGTAGACGGTGGTGTTGAACTGGTCGTGGCTGCGGATGGTCATCAGCACGAGCTGGCCGGGCTCCAGCACGTGCTTTTCCAGCGGGGTGCAGGTGAAGTTGGCCTTGCCGTTGTCGGTGGTGAAGTTACGCTCCCGGGGGCCGTTGGGCAGATAGAAGCCGCCGGGGTGGCGCACCTTAGTATTAAAGTCCTCGAAGCCGGGAATGGTGCGGGCCACGTAGTCCCGGATCAGGTCGTAGTTTTCGGTGCAGCCCACCCAGTCCACGGTGCTTTTCTCGCCCAGGGTGGCCAGGGCAATGCCGCTCACAATGGCCACCTCGCTCAGCATCTGGTCGGAAATGGGTTCCAGCACGCCCTTGCTCATGCTGACCACGCCCATCGAGTTTTCGCAGGTCATAAACTGTTGCCCCGACTTCTGCATGTCGATATCAATGCGGGTTTTGCAGGGCAGCAGCAGGGCCATTTCCCCGTTCACCAAGTGGCCCCGGTTGAGCTTGGGCGTCACGTGCACCGAGAGGCGGAGCTTGCGCATGCCCTCGGCCACGAATTCGGTGTCGGAGCAGGCCCCGAGCAGGTTGCCGCCCAGGCCCATGAACACCTTCACCCGGCCGTCGTGCAGGGCCTTCACGGCTTCCACCACGTCGAAGCCGTACTCGCGGGGCGGCTCGAAGTTGAACTCCTGGGCCAACGAATCCAGGAAGGTGGCGGTGGGCCGCTCCCAGATGCCCATCGTCCGGTCGCCCTGCACGTTGGAGTGGCCCCGCACCGGGCACAGCCCCGCGCCCGGAATGCCCACGGCGCCCTTCAGAAAGTGCAGGTTCACGACTTCCTGGATGGTATACACGCCGTTTTTCTGCTGGGTCAGGCCCATGGCCCAGCAGGTAATGATGCGCTTGTGGCGGCCAATGACGTTGGCCGCTTCCTGAATCTGGGCCCGGGTCAGGCCGCTGGCTTCCTCAATATCGGCCCAGCTCGTGTTGTTCAGGTTTTCGACCAGCTCGGCGTAGCCGGTGGTGTAGTCCCGGATAAAGTGGTGGTCGAGCACCTGGCCGGGGTTTAGTTCCTCGGCTTCAAGCAGGCACTTCATCAGGCCGCGCACCACGAGCTGGTCGGAGTTGATGCGCACCTGCAAGTACACGTCGGTGATGGGCGTACCGTCGCCGAGCAGGGTGCCCAGGGCCTTGAGCGGGTTCATGAAGTCCTGGGGGTTCTTGAAGTGCAGCAGGCCGGCCTCGTGCAGGGGGTTGATGCTGATGATTTTGGCTCCGTTGCGTTTGGCCTTTTGCAGGGCCGTGAGCATGCGCGGGTGGTTGGTGCCCGGGTTCTGCCCAATAATAATAATGACGGCCGCGTCGTAGATGTCGTTGAGCGTGACCGAGCCCTTGCCCAGGCCGGTAGTGTTGCTCAGGGCCGCCCCGCTGCTTTCGTGGCACATGTTGGAGCAGTCGGGCAGGTTGTTGGTCCCAAACTGCCGCACGAAGAGCTGGTACAGATAGGCCGGCTCGTTGGGCACTTTGCCCGAGGTGTAGAAAATGGCCTCGTGCGGTGACGGCAGCGCGTTGAGCTCCTGCCCAACCAATTCAAAAGCCTCGGGCCAGGAAATGGGCGTGTAGTGGGTGGCGCCCGGCCGCAGCACCATCGGGTGGGTCAGGCGGCCGGCGTTGTTGAGGTCCCGGTCCGTCATGCGCGACAAATCCGCCAGGCTGTGCCGGGCAAAGAACTCCGGCCCCACCGGATCCGACTGGGCATCCGAAGTCGTGGCCTTGGCGCCGTTTTCGCAGAACTCGGCCACCGAGCGGTGGTCGTCCGGGTCGGGCCAGGCGCAGCTGGAGCAATCGAAGCCGTCCTTCTGGTTCATCTTGAGCAGGGCCTGAGTGCCGCGCACGGGGCCTTCGTAGTCCACGGCAAAGGCGCCCGACTTGAGCACGGCCATGATGCCCGCCGCTACCGTGGCCGGCTTGGTGAGCTTGAGGCCGGTAAATTTTTCCGGGGGCTGAGCCAGAATCGGGTGCCGGTGCTTGGCCCCGAGCGTGTCGGGGGCTTCCATTATCCGGTCGTCGAGGGTTTGACGCGCCGGCGAGGTGCTCCAGTTGTCACTGGTGGGGGCGGTGCCCTGGTCGGGCCGCTGCCCGCTCTTGGGCACGTTGTTGCCGGCGGTTTGCTGCTCGGTCTTGCCGGCCTGGCTGGGGTCGTAGGCGGGAGATTTATCCATGACGCGGATAGGAAATAGCACTGGTGAGGTAACAGCCCGGCCCGCTAGTGGCGGCAGTCTAGGTCTTTTTCAATCAGGATTTTCAGGGGCTGATCCTGGGCCATCATCAGCGTGGCGGTCAGGCCGTTCTGGTCGGTGCTGGTCCAGTGGTGGGCCAGGGTGGCGGGTACTTTCACGGTAATGGCCCCCGCGCCGTGGGTGATGCGGAACTCTTCATTCTCGGCCCGTTCCAGGGCGTAGGTCAGGTGGTCGGCGGCGGTGGGGCCCAGCGGCACGGTTACGGCTACGCGGCCGGCCTGGGCAAACTGCTGGACTTCCTCTTCCGAGAGCCGGAGGCGGAGCGAATGGTCTTCAAAGCGGAGTTTCATGAAGCGGGAGTAGGTCAGATAGTAAAATAAGTACGCGGCGGACCCGGTTGGGGTGGCAACGGCCGAGGTATTTTCCCCGACTTTCTTGGGCCAAGCGCCACGGTAAAATCCTGGTTTCGGCCGCTGCTCAAAGGCTTTAGCGGAGCTTCGAGCCCGAAAGCGCCGGCCGCCGCCGATGCTTTGGCTTCTAGTTCGTAGCTTGTCGGGCGCTAGTTCCTGTAAGTCTACTTATTACGCCCCAATGCTACCCCGTATTACTCGTTATCTGGCGTTGGCCGCCGGCCTGCTGCTGGGCGTTTCGGCCCGGGCCCAGGGGCCCAGTATCGTCGGCCCCGACTCGGCCGCCACGCTGCGCCGCCTGCAGCGACACTATTCGGCCGCGCTGGGCTACGAGTCGCGCCTCTACAACGGGCCCGAGTACGTGAGCTACGTGAAGCGCTACATCGTGGGCCACCCGTTCTTCGAGTCGACCCAGCCCCGGGCGGCGACCATCGAGTACGCCGGCTCGACCTACGCCAATGTGCCCTTGTTCTACGACATCGTGCTCGACGAGCTGGTGCTGGGCGCTCCGCAGGGCACCCTGGAAATGCGGCTAATCAAGGACAAAGTGCAGCGCTTTGTGGTGGCCGGCCACTCCTTTGTGCACCTGCGGGCCGGGGCCGACTCGGCCCAGGGCCCGCCGGCCCGGCCCGGCTTTTACGAAGTGCTGGTAGAGGGGCCCGTGCAGCTGCTGGCCCTGCGCCACAAGAACTTGCAGGAACGCGCCTCGGCCGGGCAGCTGGAGGGCGAAATAACCGAGAGAGATGAGTTTTTCGTCTATGCCGGGCGTCGTTATGCCAAAGCCAGCAGCGCCAGTGAGGTGCTGGCCGCCCTGCCCACGCAGAAAGCCGCCCTGCGCAAGTACATCCGGACCGAGAAGCTGAAGTTTGGGGCGGCGTACCGGGAAAAGTCGCTGGTGGCCCTAGCGCGCTACGCCGCCACGCTGGCGCCGGCGGCCGGGCAGTAAGGCCGGACAGCGGCCGGTTATAACAGAGTTATTTTTTCGACAATCCTTGCCTAAAGTATGCAGTATATCTACCGGCTTACGCTTTGTATTCTTTTGCTTGTTGGTTCCTTCGCCGGTTACGGTCAAACTCCGGAGCCCGTGGTGAGCGGCAGCTTCCAGAGCCTGAGCCTGGAGCAGTTTGCCCGGCAGCTCGAAGCCCAAACCCGCTACCGGTTCTTTTTCGACACCACGGCCACCGGGCCCGGGCGCATCACGCTGCAGGTCCAGAAGCAGGCCTTGAGCACCGTGCTGGCCCAGGCCCTGGGCGCTACCGAGCTGCGCTTTGCCATCGACGCCGAGGAGCACACCGTCTTTATCACGCCCCGCCTGCCCGTAGCTACCGAGCTGCCCGCCGGCTACTTCCGGGCCGGGCCCGCCGTGGTAGTCGCGGAGGAGCAGAAACCAGCGGAAACCGCGCCGGTGCGGGCCGCCGATGCCGCCCGGCTGTACGAAATCGGGCGGCCGGGCGCCGGCAGTGCCGCGGGCAAGGCCACGCTGGCGGGCCATATCCGGGAGGCCCGCTCCGGGGAGCCGGTGCCGGGCGCGGCCGTGTACGTGGAGGCCCCGGCCGTGGGTGCCACCACCGACCAGTTTGGTTACTACGCCCTGACGCTGCCCCCGGGCCGCTACACGCTTAATATCCGCGGCCTGGGCATCAAGAACACCCGGCGGCAGGTGCAGCTGAATGCCAGTGGCAAGCTCGACGTGGAAGTCGACGAGGACATCACCAACCTGAAGGAGGTCGTCATCGAGGCCGAAAAGGACAAGAACGTGGCCGGGATGCAGATGGGCCTGGAAAAGCTCGACATCCGCACCATCCGGCAGGTGCCCACGGCCTTCGGCGAAACCGATATTCTGCGGGTGGTTTTGACCTTGCCGGGCGTGAAGTCGGTGGGGGAGGGCAGCACCGGGCTGAGCGTGCGGGGCGGGGGCACCGACCAGAACCTGATTCTCTTCAACGACGCCACGGTGTACAACCCCAGCCACCTGTTCGGCTTTTTCTCGGCCTTCAACCCCGACATTCTTAAGAGCGTGGAGCTCTACAAAAGCGCCATTCCGGCCCGGTTTGGCGGCCGACTGTCCTCGGTGCTCGACATTGCCACCCGCGACGGGAACAAGAAGAAGCTTTCGGGCTCGGGCGGTATCGGGGCCCTGACCAGCCGGCTCACCTTGGAAGGCCCCATTATCAAGGACAAAAGCTCGTTTCTGGTTGGGGCCCGCACCTCGTACTCCGACTGGATTCTGCACCTGCTGCCCAACCAGGACCTGAAGGAAAGCGCGGCCTCGTTTTACGACCTGAGCGCCCACCTTAGCCACGAGCTCAACGCCAACAACACGCTCTACGCCACTGGCTACTTCAGCCAGGACCGGTTTCGGCTGGCGGCCGACACTTCCTACGCCTACCAGAACCGCAGCGGCAGCCTGAAGTGGAAGCACCTCTTCGGCAACAAGCTCTACGGCGTGCTTACCACCACCTACACCCAGTATCAGTACCAGATCAGCAGCCGGAAAAACCCGGTCAATGCCTCGGAGCTGACTTTCGGCATCCGGCAGCTCGGGGCCCAGGCCGACTTCAGCTACTTCCCCAGCGCCAAGCACACCGTCGACTTTGGGGCCAGCACCTTGCGCTACCGCGTCGATGCGGGCAAGCTGGTGCCGAGCGGGGCGGAGTCACTGATCCGGCCCGACGAGCTGGACCGGGAACAGGCCCAGGAAACGGCCCTGTACGTATCCGATAAAATTGAAATAACGCCGCGCCTGGCTCTGGAGCTGGGGTTGCGCTACTCTTTCTACCAGGCCCTGGGCCCGCGCGCAGTCAGCCAGTACGCGCCCGGCCTGCCCCGCACCACCGCCAACATCACCGACACGGTACGCTACGGCGCGGGAGCAGCCATGGCCACCTACCACGGCCCCGAATACCGCGCCTCGCTGAAATACGCGCTGTCGGACAACTCCTCGGTGAAGGCCAGCTACAACCGCACCCGTCAGTACATCAGTCAGTTGTCGAATACTACGTCGTTGTCGCCGACCGATACCTGGAAGCTGAGCGACGCCTACGTGCGGCCCCAGGTGGGCGACCAGGTGGCACTGGGCTACTACCGCAATTTCCGCCGCAACACCATCGAAACCTCGGTGGAGGGCTACTACAAGCGCATGCACGATTTCGTGGACTACAAAAGCGGAGCCCGGCTGCTGCTCAACCACCACCTGGAAACCGACCTGATCAATGCCGAGGGCAAGGCCTACGGGGTGGAGTTTTCCATTCGCAAATCGACGGGCAAAATCAACGGCTGGCTCAACTATACTTACTCCCGCTCCCTGGTGCGGGCCAACGCGGGCACGCCGGCCGAGCAAATCAACGGCGGGGCGTACTACCCCAGCAACATTGACAAGCCCCACGAGGTGACCCTGGCCGGCAACTACCGCTTCAGCCGCCGCTTCAGCACCTCGCTCAACTTCAACTACAGCACCGGCCGGCCCATTACCCTGCCCCTGGCCCGCTACTACGTCGACGACGTGCCGCGGGTGCTCTACTCCGACCGCAACGCCTACCGCGTGCCCGACTACTACCGCGTCGACTTTGCCATGAACATTGAGGGCGGGCACAAGGCCAAAAAGCTGGCTCACAGCTCCTGGACGCTGGCCATCTACAACCTGACCGGCCGCCACAACCCGTACTCGGTCTACTTCAAATCCGTCAACGGCCAGATCAAGGGCTACCAGCTCTCCATTTTTGGGCGGCCCATTCCCACGGTGACCTACAACTTCAAATTCTAGTGCGCTACGTTATGTCTTTACCGCGTCTGTACCCGTTGCTGCTCGGCCTGTGGCTGGCTCTGGCCCTGCCCGGCTGCGTCGACCCCTTCGAGCCCGAGGTTATTCGCTCGGCGCCCAACTATCTGGTGGTAAGCGGCTTTATTAACATCAACGGGGTGACCAGCATCCGGTTGTCGCGCACCCAGAACGTGGCCAATTCGGGCGCGCCGGCCGCCGAGCCCCGGGCCACGGTTGCTATTCAGGATGAAGCCGGCACCTCGTACCCGCTGAGTGAGCAGGTGCCGGGCACCTACACCTCGGCGGCGCTGAGTCTGAGCCCGGCCCGCCGCTACCAGCTGCGGCTGCGCACGGCCGGGGGCCGCGAATACGCCTCGGCCCTGGTGACGCCGAAAGTCGCGCCACCCATCGACGAGTTGCCCTGGGCGGTGGAAGACCGGGGCGTGCGGGTGTACGTCAACGCCCACGACGCCACCAACAGCACGCGCTACTACCGCTGGACCTACACCGAAACCTGGGAATTCCACTCCGCCTACCGCTCGGGCCTGGAATACGTGAATGGCCGGATGCAGCCCCGCGCCGAGGATATTTACCAGTGCTGGGGCACGGCCGGCTCCACCAGCATTGCCATCAACTCCACGGCCCGGCTCAACCAGGACGTGGTGGCCCGCTACCCGCTAATTCTGCTGCCGGCCAACTCGGTGAAGCTGCGCTTCAAGTACAGCGTGCAAGTGCGCCAGTACGCCCAGACGGCCGAAGAATACGCCTATTGGGAACAGCTCAAATCCAACACCGAAAGCGTGGGCGGCCTCTTTGACCCCGTGCCCAGCCAGCTGACCGGCAACGTGCAGAGCCTGACCGATGCCACTGAGCCGGTGGTGGGCTACGTGGGCGCCGGCACCGTAACGGAGAAGCGCATTTTCATTGCCAGCAATGAGCTGCCGCTGACGCAGCAGTACGAAACCGGCTACAACTGCGCCCCGCCCGATACCGTGCCGCTGGCCCGGGTGCCCACCGTCTTCAGCACGTCGGTCGTGCTGCCGCTCTACACCGTGTACGCACCCATGTCCAACACCATTGTGGGCTACTCCAGCGCCTCTGCCGAGTGCGCCGACTGCCGCCGCCGGGGCACCAACCGCCGGCCCGACTTCTGGCAATAACCCGCCGTGTTCCACCGTCCTGTAGGCTGTACCTGTATGCTGCTTTCTTCTCCCTTTTTGCTCCGTTTTGGGCCCCGTCTGCTCGGCCGGCTGCTGCCCGTGGCCCTGGGCCTGCTGGGGGCAGCCCCGGCCTTTGGGCAGGCCGACTCCCTGGCCCAGCTCAGCCGCCGGCTGCGGCACTACTCCCAGCAGCGGCCCGCCGAAAAGCTGTTTGCCCACCTCGACCGGCCCAGCTACGTGAGCGGCGAAACCATGTGGTTTAAGCTCTACACCGTGGATGGGCAGCGCCAGCAGCCGCTGGCGGCCAGCACCGTAGCCTACGTAGAGGTGCTAAACGCCGAGCAGCGGCCCGTGCTGCAGGCTAAGCTTGGGCTGCGCCACGCCACCGGACAGGGCTCCTTGGTGCTGCCCGCCAGCCTGCCTTCGGGTACCTACACGGTGCGGGCCTACACCAGCTGGATGCGCAACTTCGGCCCGGAGCTCTACTTTCACTGCCCGGTTACCATCGTCAATACCCGCGTGCCGGTGGGGCCACCCGCCGATAAGCCCGCCGCTGGCTACGACCCGCAGTTTTTTCCCGAAGGCGGCTACCTCGTGCAGGGCCTCGCCAGCAAAGTCGGCTTCAAGATAACTGATGCCCGGGGCCGGGGTGTGGCCGCCGAAGGCAGCGTGCTGGATGCCGCAGGCCAGCCGGTGGCCACGTTCAAAACCCTGAAATTTGGCCTGGGCAGCTTCGCATTTACGCCCGCGGCGGCGGGCTCGGGCTACAAGGCCGTCATTCGGCTGGCCAATCAGCAAACCATTACCTGCCCACTGCCCGCCGTGCGGGAGCAGGGCTACGTGCTGCGCCTGGAAGACGCGGATGCCGGGCAGCTGCGCGTAACCGTGCGCACCCAGGGGGCGGCTTTGGCCGGGGAAAACCTGTACCTGCTGGCCCACACCCGCCAGCAGGTGGCCGTGGCCGCCGCCTCCGCACTGGTGCAGGGCCAGGCCGTGTTCGGGGTCGAAAAAAGCAAGCTGACGGCCGGCATTACCCACTTCACCTTGTTCAACAGCCGGCGGGAGCCGGTCTGTGAGCGGCTCTACTTCCGCCCGCCGTCGGCTGGCCTGGGCCTCACGGTGCGGCCCGACAACAGCCAGTACGCCGCCCGCCAGAAAGTAACCCTGCAGCTCGCGGCCGGGGCCTCCGCTGCCCCCGCCAATCTGTCGGTGGCCGTCTACCAGCTCGACTCTCTCACTGCGCTGGGCGGGCCCGATATCAGCAGCTACCTGTGGCTGAGCTCCGAGGTGAAGGGCCCCATCGAAAACCCGGCGTACTACTGCACCGCCCCCGAGGCTGATGCCCAGGCCGCGGCGGCCACCGACAACCTGATGCTGACCCAGGGCTGGAGCCGCTTCCGCTGGGCCGAGGTGCTCAGCGGGCCGCCCGCCCCGGCGTATCTGCCCGAGCTCAACGGCCACCTGGTGCGGGGCCGGGTGGTGCACCGCCTGACGGGGGCGCCCACGGCCGGCGTGGGTATTTACCTAGCCGCCCCCAGCCGGGCCATTCAGCTCTACAACTCGGTGAGCAAGGCCGACGGCAGCGTGCAGTTCGAAACCGCCGACTGGTACGGCCCCCGGCAGCTCGTGCTCCAGCCCAACGCCACCACCGCCGACAGCCTCTACCGGGTAGACCTGCTCAACCCGTTTTCTGAGCAGTACGCCCCGGCGGCCCGGCCGGCCGGCCTGGTCCTGACCGAGGCGTTGGCCGGCAGCCTGCGGCGGCGCCACGTGCAGGCCCAGGTGCAGCAGCAGTTTTTTGGCAGCCGCCCCGCGCGCTACCTGGCCCCGCCCACCGACAGCCTGGCGTTTTATGGCCGGCCCGACGAGCGGTATCTGCTCGATGCCTACACCCGCTTTAAGGTCATGGAGGAAGTCATGCGCGAATACGTGCCCGGCGTGCTGGTCCGCATCCGCAAAGACGGTTTCCACTTCCTGGTGCCCGACGATAATGCCCGCGAGTACCAGGAAAACCCGCTGGTGCTGCTCGACGGCATGCCCGTGTTCGATACCAACAAAATCATGGCCTTCGACCCGCTGAAAGTGCAGAAGCTGGAGGTCGTCACGAAGCGCTACTTCGTGGGGCCGTTCGTGCACCCGGGCATCGTGAGCTACACCACCTACAAGGGCGACCTGGCCGGCTTTCCGCTCGATGCCCACGCCCTGCTGCAGGAATACGAGGGCCTGCAGGGGCAGCGCGACTTCTACGCCCCGCGCTACGACACGCCTGCCCAGCAGCAAAGCCGCCTGCCCGATTTCCGCAACCTGCTCTACTGGAACCCCGAAGTGGTAACCACGCCCGGCGCGCTGCCAGAGCTAAGCTTCTATACCTCCGACCAGGTGGGCCGCTACCGGGTAGTGGTGCAGGGACTCAGCCAAAATGGCCTGTCCGGCAGTACTACGGCTACTTTCGAGGTAAAACCGGCCCTGTAGAAAGCCCGCCGTGGGCTTTGTAAGCAGGCCACATAGCTTCGGAAGTGGTCGGCTGAGCTTCGGAACCCCAACCGATAGGTTCCGAAGCTGTCGGGAGGACTTCGGAAGTGGTCGGCTGAGCTTCCCAGGAGCAAAGGATAGGTTCCGAAGCTGTCCGGAGAGCTTCCGAAGTGGTCGGTCGGGGTTCGGAAGCCAGCCGGGTACCTTCCGAAGGTATCTGACGGGCTTCCGAACGTTAATGGAGAGCTTCCGAAGTGGTCGGTTGGGGTTCGGAACCTATTGGTTGGGCTTCCGAAGCTATCGGCCGGCCTAGGCCGGCGGCTGCAGGCGCCACGGGCCGCAGTACACGTTGTAGCGGCCCTGGCGCACGAAGCCGCAGAGCGTCATGCCGAAGTCGCGGGCGGCCTGCACGGCCAGGGAGCTGGGCGCGCCCACGGCGGCCAGCACCGGAATGCCGGCCACGGCCGCCTTCTGCACCAGCTCAAACGAAGCCCGCCCGCTGACCAGCAGAATGGAGTCGTGCAGGGGCAGCCAGCCTTGCAGCAGCGCCGCCCCGATAACCTTATCGAGGGCGTTGTGCCGGCCCACATCTTCGCGCAGCAAAAGCAGCTCGCCGGCCGGCGAAAACAGGGCCGCCGCGTGCAGGCCGCCGGTTTGCTCAAACAGGGCCTGGGCCGCCCGCTGCCGGGCCGGCAGCTCGTGAATTACCTCGGGGGCTACGTAGGGCCCGTCGGTGGGCAGCACCGGGCAGGCCGCGGCGTGCACCGCGTCGATGCTGGTTTTGCCGCACACCCCGCAGCTGGAAGAGGTGTAAAAGTGCCGCTCCAGCCGCGGCAGCGCCACTTCCACGCTTTCAGCCAGCTCGGCCCGCACCACGTTTTCCCGCTCTTCTTCCTTGGTCACGTCGGGGCAGTAGCGGATACCGGCCAGCTGCTCCCGGCTCTGCAAAATGCCTTCGGTGAGCAGAAAGCCGGCGGCCAGCTCCATATCGTGGCCGGGGGTGCGCATGGTAATGGCCAGGGTGCGGTGCTCCCGCTGCCCGGCGGGCCCGTAGCCCAGGCGAATTTCCAGGGGCTCCTCGGCCGCTACCACGTCGGACGCCTCCCGCAGCTCCGCCCCGGATACTTTGTGCACCGTGAGGTAATCGTAGCTGGTCGGGGGCAGGAAAACGGGCGGCGTAGGCATCGGAAGTGTTGAATGATGAGCGTGGAATGGTGAACCAGGGCCGCACCAAGGGCCAGACTGGATTTCTTGGCGGGTAGCAGGATAACTTTCCGCCGGGAACGTAAGTTTGAAAACCGGTGAAACCCGGGCGCTCCGCTGACCAGGGTTCCTGCGTAGTACGTCATTGCGCCCAATTCAACCTTCCGCCTTCAACATCTAGCATTTTCTTCCCGTGCTTACTCCCGACGAACGTCACCGCTACCAACGCCACTTGCAGCTGCCCGAAATCGGGGAGGCGGGGCAGGAAAAGCTCAAGGCCGCCCGGGTGCTGGTGGTGGGCGCCGGCGGCCTGGGCTGCCCCATTCTGCAGTACCTGGCCGCCGCCGGCGTGGGCACCCTGGGCATTGCCGACGGCGACCAGGTGGAAATGAGCAACCTCCAGCGCCAGGTGCTCTTCGGCCCCGCCGACCTGGGCCAGCCCAAGGCCGAAGCCGCGGCCCGGGCCGTGCAGCGCATCAACCCGCTGGTAAACTGCGAGGTGCTGCCCCGCCGCGTCGACGTGGCCTCGGTGCGGGAGCTGGTAGCCCAGTACGACGTGGTGGTGGATGGCTCCGACAATTTCCCGACCCGCTACCTGCTCAACGACGCCTGCGTGAGCCTGGGCAAGCCCCTGGTGTCGGGGGCCATCTACAAGTTTGAGGGGCAGGTGTCGGTGTTCAACTACCAGGGCGGGCCCACCTACCGCTGTCTGTTTCCGCAGCCGCCCTCGGCCGCCGAGGCGCCCAACTGTTCGGTTATCGGGGTGCTGGGCGTGCTGCCCGGGCTGGTGGGCTGCGCCCAGGCCACCGAAACCCTCAAGGTCATTCTCAGCCTGGGCGAAATCCTGACCGGCCGGCTCTGGCTCTTCGATGCCTTGTCGTTCCAAACCCGCACCCTGCGCTTTGCCCGCCAGCCCGAGCGGGCCGCCATCAACCTCGACACCGCCGACGCGGCCGACTACGCCGAGCTCTGCCAGGCACCAGTCACGACCATTACGCCCGCCGAGCTCCAGCAGCAGCTCGATTCGGAAGTGCCCCCGTTTCTGCTCGACGTGCGCGAAATCGTCGAGTACCAGGCCGGCCACCTGCCCAGCGCCGCCCTGATTCCGCTCGGCAGCCTGGCCCAGCGCGTGGAAGAGCTGCCCCGGCACTTTCCCATCGTGGTGTACTGCCGCAGCGGCCGGCGCAGCGCCCTGGCCATTCAGCAGCTGCAGCAGGAGTTCGGCTTCGATAATCTGCTGAACCTCAGCGGCGGGTTTGAGGGCTGGCAGGAGGCGGCGGCTGAGAAAGAAAACAGCAGCCCGTCATTCTAAAAGAACGTCATGTCGAGTATTCTGCGCATCAAGCAGAGACGAGACATCCCGCGTGCTGACGTTGTAATGGCATCCGTCATGCTGAGCGGAGCAACGCGCAGTCGAAGCATCTCTACCGCTTTGTTGCAATGCTGATTAATTACCACGGCGGTAGAGATGCTTCGACTCCGCTCCGCTGCGCTCAGCATGACGTTCAATTGATACTTTCCTTAAGGCCAAAATTTACCCTTGCCTACCCTGCATCCTCCATCTACACCCCAGGCCGCGCCCACCCGCCGCATCCGGTTCGACCGGAACGAGCTGGCCGGGGCCTTCGGCGACCTGGGCACCGATTTGCCCCTGCTCATCGGTGTCATTGCCGCCTCGGGCGTGGACAGCGCCGGGCTGCTCATCGTGTTTGGGCTCTTGCAGATGTTTTCGGGCTACTGGTACGGCATGCCCATGCCGGTGCAGCCCCTCAAGGCCTTTGCCACCCTGGTTATTGCCCAGAAAATTCCCGGCCGCATCATCTTCGGCGGCGGCCTGGCCATCGGCCTCAGCATGCTGGTCTTATCAGTTACGGGCCTGATTGATGCTTTGGCCCGGCTCATTCCCAAGCCCGTGGTGCGCGGCATTCAGTTCGGGCTGGCCTTGCAGCTCTCCACCCTGGCTTTGAAAGAATACGTGCCCGCCGACGGTGTCCCCGGCTACGCCCTGGCCGCCGCGGCGTTTGTCGTGACGGTGCTGCTGCTCGGCAACCGCCGCTGGCCGGCCTCGTTGCTGGTCATTCTGCTGGGCATCATCTACGCGCTGGTCTTCAAGCTCGACCTGGCTACCGCCCAACAGGCCCTGGGCCTGCACCTGCCCGGCTGGCACGTGCCCCAGCGCGCCGACATCCTGACCGGGGCCGTGCTGCTGGCCCTGCCCCAGATTCCTTTGTCGCTCGGCAACTCCATCCTGGCCACCCGCCAGGTCATTCACGACCATTACCCCGAGAAGGACGTCTCGGTGCGCCAGATCAGCTTCACGTATGGGCTTATGAACCTGGTAGCGCCGTTTTTCGGGGGCTTTCCGGTCTGCCACGGCTCGGGCGGCATGGTGGGGCACTACGCTTTCGGGGCCCGCACCGGCGGCTCGGTTATTCTCTACGGCGGGCTGTTTCTGGTGCTGGGCCTGTTTTTCAGCCAGGGCTTCGCCGACGTCGTCCAAATTTTCCCCCTGCCTATTCTGGGCGTATTGCTGCTCTTTGAGGCCCTTACCCTGGCCACCCTCCTCCGTGACCTGACCTCCTCCAAGTCTGACCTAACGGTGGCTTTGCTGGTGGGTGTGCTTTGCAGCGGCCTGCCCTACGGCTACCTCGTGGGCCTGGTAGTGGGCACGGCCGCGTACTACGCCATGAAGCGTGGGTGGGTGGGGCTGGGCAAGTAAATGGTAGTAAGCCGGAAAAGTTGCCCCGGCTCTCCAACAAATGTTTGGAGAGCCGGGGCAACTTCCGAATCCCTTACTCCTTGCCGCGCATCTCGCCAATCAGCCCATACTCGCGGGCTTCGTCGGCGCGCATCGAGTAGTCACGGTCCGGGGCGTCGTGGATGTGCTCTTTATATGCAGCACGCACAGGTAAAGTGGCGCTACGAAGTGAGGAGTTTATTGCCCAGCAGCTTTTTCAGATACGCCAGGCTTCTTTCGGCCTCATCCACTTGCCCACACTCGACACTCAGGAATATCTCCCGGTCGAGCGGGTCCAGGATGTTAATCACCCGTTCCCAATCTACCTCGCCCTCCCCGCAGGCACAGCCCACCGGAGTGCCCGTTACCAGCCCCCGCTCCGCCTGGCTTTGTTGCAGGCTGATGTCTTTGGCGTGTACGTGTACCACATGCTCCCGTACCCGCTCCAGCCCCTCGTACGGGTCTTCCAGGCCCGCCAAGTAGAAGTTGCCCGTATCCCAGTTGACGCGAATCCAGGGGGAGGGTACCAACTCAACCAAGCGCAACAGGCCCGCAGAAGTACAGCTGTACGTGCCGTGGGGCTCCAAGCAAATAAAGACGTGGTGCCGCTGGGCCACGAAGTTGGCCTTGGTCAAGGTGTATTTCATCAGGGTATGGGCCAGCTCGTCGTCCATCCAGTCGGGCTTATTCATGTCATCGGTGTTCACGAATTTGGCCCCGCAGGCCGCCGCGAATACGATGGCCTGGGTGAGGCGGGGGACGGCGGCTTCCGGTTTCATCAGGGGGCTGTGCCCGCTAATGCTGCTTACTTGCACGCCGGCTTTCCGGCAAATATCCCGCATGAGCAAAGGGTCCTCCTGCGTCGAGAAAGAGTGGAAAAAGTCGACCTCGCTCAGCAAGTCCCAGCCGGTGTGAATCATGGGCTCCACGTATTGATAGCCTAAGGCGGCGGCTTTTTCTACGCCCCATTGAAATCCCTGGGCCGCATGCTTAATATATTCCATGTTGAGGGTAAGCCGATAACGTGCCATTGATTTGGGGGTTAAGTAATAAGATTGGTGCGTTCTAAATATAGGATTATGTAAGTGCAATAATATTGGCAAATCAACATTTGCGCTGACAGAAGCAGTACGCAAGGCAAAAATTCCTTTGGCACGCATCGTAAACGTTGGTTCGGGACGGTAAAGCGCCGTTGATCAGGCAGGTAGCTAGGTTCATGCTGCCCGTAGGCTGAAGTAGGGGTACGCAGCCCACGAGTTTTCTTGCCGGCCGCTCTGATTGGGTACGAAGGCTCCGTACTGAGCGGCAGCGGCCCGGCCCTAGCTATGCTTTACCGCGCTCCAGCACTTCGTCGATTAGGCCGTATTCCCGGGCTTCGTCGGCGCGCATCCAGTAGTCGCGGTCCGAGTCGTCGTGGATTTGCTGGTAGGTTTTGCCGCTGCGCTCGGCGTAAATCTGGTAGAGCTCCTGGCGCAGCTTGACCACTTCCCGGGCCGTAATTTCGATGTCGGCCGAGGGGCCCTGCACTCCGCCCGAGGGCTGGTGAATCATGACCCGGGCGTGGGGCAGGGCCGAGCGTTTGCCGATGGCCCCGCCGGTGAGCAGGAACGCCCCCATGGAGGCCGCCAGGCCGGTGCAGATGGTAGCCACGTCGGGATTCACGTACTGCATCGTGTCGAAAATGCCCAACCCGGCGTACACCGAGCCGCCCGGTGAGTTGATGTAGAGCAGGATGTCCTTCTTGGCATCCACGGACTCCAGAAACAAGAGCTGGGCGTTGATAATGTTGGCAATGTTGTCGTCCACGGCCTGACCCAGAAAGATAATCCGGTCCATAATGAGGCGGGAAAACACGTCGATTTCGGCGAAGCGCGTGGGCCGCTCCTCAATGACGGAGCGGGTCATGCCCGTAACCTGGGGGTAGAAACGGCCTTCGAGCTGGTGCTGGTACCGGTCGATACTGGCGCCGGTGAGGCCCTGGCCGCGCACGGCAAACTTGCGGAATTCCTGGGAGTGTAGCATGGGTAATGAAAGGGTAAGGAATGGACATGGGAAGCCCGGCGGTCTGATTTTGCCAGGCCGGGCGGGGAATGAAAGCGGGAAAGGGAAGGGCTAGCGGCGGGGCTTGCCGAGCAGGCGGCGCAGGTTCTCGGTGGCGCTGTGGAGCCAGCCGCGGCGCCGGGTTTGCCGCTCGAAGCGGCTGTGAATCAGCTCCAGCTCCTGGCGCAGCTGCCGCCGCCCGGCCTCGTGCAGGGTCTGGTAGAGCTGGCGCTGGGCCATAGCATCGGTGGCCAGCTCGGGGTCGGTGAGCAGGCGCACCTGCCACTGGGCGGCTTCGGCGGGCGTGGGGCAGCCCAGCAAGTGGTGCTCGATGAGCCGGAGTTGGTCGAGGGCGGGGCGCATGGCGGTAATGGCTTAGTGGTGGGCTAAGGCTTCGGCTACCACGGCCCGCACCGACTTGCGCAGGCGCTCCAGGCACTTAAACTTCTGCACCGTGGCCGACCGGATGCTGCCGTAGTGGAGCGAGCTGGCAATCTGCTCCAGGGGCTGCTGGAAGTAGTAAAAGGCCAGCAGCATGTTTTTGCACCGTTCCCCGAGCTGCGCCACGTAGTCGAACACCGGCAAGGACTCCCGCTCATCGGCGCCCGGCCCAACATCCTCGGCCACTGCCTGCTCGTGCTCCGCACCCAAACTGGTAGCGGGCAGCTGCTGGCGCCGGGTCAGCTCCCGCCGCCACAGGTTGCGGCTGATGCCCACCAGGTAGGTGCTCACCGAGGAAGTCAGCGCGAAGCTTTCGGCCGTGGCCTTCTCGTAGAAAACGACCATGGCGTCCTGAAATACGTCCTTGGCATCCGAGGCCGAGCCCCCGTGCTGCTGCACGTAGCGGCGCACCAGGGGGAAAGTCCGCTGGTAAAGCCGCGTCAGGGTTTGTTCCCGATGCGTGAGCAGCGCCTGCCGTAGAGTTGCCGAAGTGTCCATTTGCATAGCGTAAAAGCTTAACCGGGGAAAGTGAGAAGCCCGTTCTGGTAGTTAATCCGCGTTTGGGGCAACTATCACCCCAAGGACCCGAAAAAAAATTCTCAAGCCGCCCGCTGCCAGTTGGCTCTGTTCTACAAGCTACCCAGAATCCGGCGGATGCCGGCTTGGTAGTCGGGGTTGCTGGTCATGCCGTTGTGGCCCGCGCCGGGCAGGGTAATAAACTGGTCCTGGGGCTTGAGCAGGGCTTTGAGCTGCATGGTGGTCTGGTAGTCGATGACCTCGTCGTGCTCCCCGTGGAAGATGACGATGGGGCATTTCACCTGAGGCAGCACGGCGTCGGTACCCAGGGGGTAGCGCACAATAAAGCCCGGCACGTAGGGATAATGCTGGCGCGCCGTGGCCCGCATGCTGAAGTAGGGCGCCTGCAGAATCAGCAGGCGCGGGTGGTGCTGGGCCGCCAGCCAGGCCGCCGCGCCCGTGCCCAGGGAGTAACCCAGAATGATGGTGCGCTCTTCGGCAAACTCGGGTAGCAGCTGCTGGTAAGCCGTTTGCACGTCGCCCAGAAACTGCTCCTGGCTGCTGATAGTGCCCCCGCTTTTGCCGTAGCCCCGGTAGTCGAGCATGAACACGCTGTAACCGAGTCGGGTGTAAAGGGAGGCCGCCTCGCCCCAGCTGTCGAGGGCGCCGGCGTTGCCGTGGAGGTAGAAAATCAGGCCCCGGGCGGAGTCAGCCGGAAACAGCAGGCCGTGCAGGCGGGTGCCGTCGGCGGCGGTTATCCAGCGTTCCTCGGCGGGCTGGGCAAACGAAAAGCGGTAGTCGGCCGGCAGCTTGGTGGGAAAGAACAGCAGCCGTTCCTGCTTGAAATACAGCACCACCAGCACCGCCACGTACAGCAGCGCCACAAACCCCACGATTCCGAACAAGACCTTCATAGCAGCCTAAGGTTACGAGGTTCCAAGGAATTTGTCCTACGGCCAGGCTATTATTTACGCTGTCATCCTGAGCGGCGCGAAGGACCTTCCTCCCCTCGGTGACAAGCTCGATTCAACGCCAAAAGCCCTTTGCCACCAGCGCGGTAAAGGGCTGTTGCACGTTGGCACTAAGCGGTAGTGGGGTAGGCGAGGAAGGCCCTTCGACTTCGTCTCAGGATGACAGGTAGGAGGTGACAGGCATCGTTGAACGACAACTCACCATTTCACCAACTCACCATTTCACCTCTTATCCTCCAATCGTGCTCATCGACTCGAAGCTGAGCTGGTGAACGGGGCGTTGGCGCTCGGCTTCGAAGCCGTTGGCGGCGCGGTGGCGGAAGGCCTGGGCCAGGGCGGCGGTTACGTCGGCATCGGGGGCGCCGGCCCGCAGCAGGGCCCGCACGTCGAGCACGCCCTGATCGTAGAGGCAGGTTTTGAGGCCGCCTTCGGCCGTGAGGCGCAGGCGGTTGCAGGTGCCGCAGAAGGTGCGCGAGTAGGCCGCAATAATGCCCAGGCGGCCCTGGTGGCCGGCGGCGGTGTAGTGCGAGGCCGTGTCGCCGGGCTTGGTGGCAAGGGGGGTAAGCAAGCCGAGGTGCTGCTCCAGGTGCTCCCGGATGCGCACATGGCTCCACGGAATCTGGATGGCGCCGTGGCTGCCACCGTTGAAGGGCATTTCCTCGATAAAGCGCACGTCCACGGGCAACTCGCGGGTCAGCTCGGCCAGGGGCACGAGGTCCTCAATGTTCTGCCCGTCCATGACCACGGCGTTGATTTTGACCTTGATACCGGCCGCGAGCAAGGCGTAAAACGTGTCGAGGACGCGCGGCAGCTCGTCGCGGCGGGTGATGCGGGCGAAGCGGGCCCGGTCGAGCGTGTCCAGACTCAGGTTGACGGTGCGGATGCCCAGGCGGGCCAGCTCCGGAATGTGGGGCGCGGTGAGCACCCCGTTGGTGGTCAGGCTGATATCGTCGATGCCCTGGATTTCGCTCAGGCGCCCGATGAAGGGCACTAAGTCGCGGCGCACGAAGGGCTCCCCGCCGGTGAGGCGCACTTTGCGCACGCCCAGGCCAGCCAGCAAGGCCACGACCCGCTCCATTTCCTCGTAGGTCAGCAGCTCCTGCTTGGGCAAATACTGGATACCTTCCTCGGGCATGCAGTAAAAGCAGCGCAAATTGCAGCGGTCCGTGACGGCCAGGCGCAGGTATTCCAGCGGCCGGCCGTGGTTATCAAACAAAACAGGAGGAGCAACGGACATAAACCAGCGGAAATACAACTAACCACTCAACGCAGACGCGCGGAAAGGGATGCAGAACAAAAAACCGGGAACGGGCTTTTCTGTTCCCACGCCGGCCGCGTATACTGCCTCCGGAGTACAGACAAACAAATGAAACTGAAAATTGCGCTTTTTGGCATTGCCAAAGAAATAGTAGGCATTTCCTCCCTCGACCTCGACACGCCCGCCGGGCAGTCGGTAACCGGCCTGATGCAGCAGCTGCAAGCCCAGTATCCGGCCCTGCGGGAGCTGAGCAGCCTGGCCGTGGCCGTGAATAGCGAGTATGCCACCGACAACTACCAGCTCCAGGAGCGCGACGAAATAGCCCTGATTCCGCCCGTGAGCGGGGGGTAAGGGTCATCTAACAAGTGCCATTTATCATTTAACAGCTGCTCTGGTGCCCACTGGGCGCTACGGGGCTGGGAAATAGTGAAGGTCGAGCGTTAACCGTTAACTGTTGATTGATACATGAAAATACATCTTACCGACCAGCCCATTGACGTGGCCGCCGTGCTGGCGTCCGTGCAGGACGAGGGCGCCGGGGCCGTGAATACCTTCATTGGCACGGTGCGCAACCAAAGCACCGGCCGCCGGGTGGTGCGCCTCGACTATGAGGCCTACGACGCCATGGCCATCCGGCAGATGGAGCACGTGGCCGCCCAGGCCCAGGAAAAGTGGCCCATGCTGCGCCAGGTGGCCGTAACGCACCGCAAGGGCCGCCTCGACATCGGGGACGTGGCCGTGGTGGTGGCCGTGTCCACGCCCCACCGCGCCGACTCGTTTGCCGCCTGCCAGTACATCATCGACACCATCAAGCAGGTGGTGCCCATCTGGAAAAAGGAAGAGTACGAAGACGGCTCCGTTTGGGTAGCGGCCCACCCCTAGCGTATGGAAGCATCGGCCCCGTTTTCGGCCCGTATCGAGCTGATTGGCGTTAATCCGTACGTGCTGGTGCCCGACCCGCTGCTGCAGGCGCTGTTTGCCGCAGCCGGCAAAAGCAAGGGCCCGATTCCGGTGCAGCTGACCATCGACGGGCACGTGTTTCCCCAAACCCTGGTAAAATACGCCGGCCAGTGGCGCTTGTACCTGAACGGCCCCATGCGGCAGGCCGCCGGCAAGGAAGTCGGCGACACGGCCCTCTTCACCCTGCGCCACGACCCGGCCTCCCGGGAGCTGGCCGTGCACCCGCGGCTAAGCCAGGCCTTGGCCGAAAATGCGGCTGCCGCCGCGGTGTTTAACGGTTTGCCCGCCTCCCGGCGCCTGGAAATCGTGCGTTATATCTCCTTTCTGAAAAGTGAGGAAAGCGTGGAGCGCAACGTGCAAAGAGCCATCCGCTTCCTGCTGGGGCAGGAGCGGTTCATCGGCCGCGACACTCCCTAAAGCAACTCCTGCCGGGCGGCGGCGGCTTCTTCGGGCGTATTCACGTTGCGCAGCTCCCGCGGGTCGGGGGCAGCCAGCAGCTCGATGTCGGAGTTGATCAGGGCCTTGCGGGGGCAGGAGTAGCCCAGGCCCAGAAACCGCAGCAGCGTGCCGTAGCCGCGGGGTTCCCAGATGGTAATCAGCGGCTCGGGAAACTCGTTTTCGGGGCTTTGGAAGGCCGTGGCCACTTTAGCGCCGTTGCGGTTTACCACCAAGTGCTGCAAGGTCGTTTCCGACAAAAAGGGCAGGTCACAGGCTACCACCAGCCAGGCCGCGTTGGGGTCGAGCTGAAAGGCCGAGAGGATGCCGCCCATCGGACCCAGGTCCAGAAACCGGTCGGGGAGGGGCCGCAGGCCGGCGGGCAATTCGGCCACCTGGTCGGGGCGGCAGGACACGTGCACGTCGGTACACACCTGGGCCAGCAGGCGGGCGGCGTACTCGCGCTGTTCCAGGCCGTGGTAGTTGAGGCGGCCCTTGTCGGTTTGCATCCGCTGACTTTGGCCTCCGGCCAGCACCAGGCCCCGCAGCGGCGGCAAGCTGCGCTGCCACCAGCCTTGGATGAAGTCGGCAATGGCTTCGGTGTCAGCTAAGGCCAGTGTGGGAATGTCCTGGCCGGCGAAATGCTGCTGGAGCACCGCGGGCAACTCGGTTACGCCTTCGGGCCGCAGAATCAGCTGCACGTCGGTGAGCCGGTCGAGCTTTTTGTCCAGGGGCTTGGCCGGGTCCAGGATGATGATCTGCTGCTTGGCCCGGAAGTGGTTACCGTTCACCAGCACCAGGCTTTGGTGGAAGAGCAGCTCCTTTTGGGCGAAGCCGTCCAGCTCCCGGCGCTGGTCTACGCGGCGGAAATGAATCTTGTCGGTCAGCTCGGCGCGGGCCCCGGCCTGCATAATCGGGCTGGCTCCGCCCGCTCCGCCACTGTCGGCCTCGTCGCCGGCGGCGTGGTCAGCATCCACGTAGCCCACGCTCAGCGTGGCCGATACGTAAGGCAGCAGCCGGGTTACCAGCTCCTTGATTTTGCCGCAGGGCGCCCCCAGAATAGCCAGCTCCTGGCGGCCAAACTCGCCCACCGTGGGCCGCACGAGGGCCGCGTGCTTGGTGCGGGGCTTGGCGGCGCCGGGCGTTGCGGAGGTCGGGTTAGTCGGCATGGTGAAAGTCGCTTTTGCCGCCGGTTTTATCCAGCAGGCGGGTTTCCTGAATGACGATGTCGTGCGACAGGGCCTTGCACATGTCGTACACGGTGAGGGCCGCCACCGAGGCGCCGGTCAGGGCCTCCATTTCCACCCCGGTTTTGCCCGTCACGGTGGCCGTGCAAATGATATGGATGGTTTCCTCGCTCACTACTTCAATCTGCACCTGGCAGTCGTCGAGGCCCAGGGGGTGGCAGAGCGGAATCAGGTCGGCCGTTTTCTTGGCGGCCATGATGCCGGCCAGAATAGCCGTCTGAAACACCGGGCCCTTGCGGGTGGGCAGGTCGCCGGCCTGCACCAGGCGCAGGATTTCGCGGCCTAGCCACACGCGGCTGCGGGCCCGGGCCACGCGGCGGGTCGGGGTTTTGGCGCCCACGTCGACCATGGCGGGCTGGCCGGCGGCGTTGAGGTGGGTCAGGGAGCGGGAAGAATCGGGCATGACACAAAGGAAAGGTAACTGCTTACAAAGCCGCAGCGGGGCCGAAAGTTGCAACAAACGGCCCGATCTGAGTCGGGCCGGCCGGGTAACCGGCCGCGCCGTACATCCATTCGGGCGTACTTTGCGTTGTTCTCCTTCCTCGCGCTGCTAACGTATTTCCTCCGTAAGATGATTTCTGTCGAAGACGCTACGCGCCGGGTGCTGGCCACGGCCCGGCCCCGGCCCACCGAAACCATCCCGCTCACCGAGGCCGTGGGCCGCATATTGCAGGAGCCCCTGCACGCCGACCGCGACTTTCCGCCCTTCCACCGGGTGGCCATGGACGGCATTGCCCTGGCTTTCGAGGATGTGGCGGCGGGCCAAACGACGTTTCCCATCAGCGCCACCCAGCTGGCCGGCATGCTGCCCCAGCCGCTGAGTAGTGCGCAAACCGCCGTTGAAATCATGACCGGGGCCGCCCTGCCGCCCGGCACCGACACCGTGGTGCGCTACGAGGATTTGCAGTTTCACGTGGTGAACGGGCAGCGCGTGGCAGCCCTGCAGGTGCCGCCGCCCGCGGCCGGCCACAACGTGCACCACCAAGCCGTGGACCGCGAAGCCGGGGACCTGCTACTGCCGGCCGGGGTGAAGCTGAGTCCGGCCGAAATTGCGGTGGCCGCCACCATCGGGGCCGCCGAGTTGCAGGTGGCCCGGAAGCTGCGGGTGGCCGTGGTCAGCACCGGCGACGAGCTGGTGGAGCTCACCCAGACGCCCCTGCCCCACCAGATTCGGCGCTCCAATGCCTACATGGTGCAGGCCGCCCTGCACGAGGCCGGGGCCGAGAGTGAGGCCTTCCACTTCAACGACGACCAGGCGGCCCTGCGCCAGGGCTTGCCACCCCTGCTCGACGCCTTCGACGCCCTGGTGCTGAGTGGGGGCGTGTCGAAGGGGCAGGCCGACTTTCTGCCGGCCATGCTGCAGGAGCTGGGCGTGACCCAGCATTTTCACGAGGTGCAGCAGCGGCCGGGCAAGCCCTTTTGGTTTGGCGAAAAAGCCGGGGGCGCGGTGGTGTTTGCCCTGCCCGGCAACCCGGTGTCCACCTTCGTCAACTTCTACCAGTACGTGCGGCCCTGGCTGCGCCGCTGCCAGCAGCCCCACCGCAAGCTGCCCCGCCCCGCCGCCCTGCTGGCCACCGACTTCACCTTCGCGCCCCGCATGACCTACTTCCTGCCGGTGCGCCTCGAAACCGCGCCCTTCGGCCACCTGCTGGCCCACCCCCAGAAAATCGGCGGCTCCGGCGACCTGGCTTCCCTGCTCCACTGCGACGGTTTCCTGCGCCTCCCCCCCGAGCCCACCGAGTTCAAAGCCGGCGACGCCTACCCGCTGGTGCGGTTTCGGTGAGGCGGTGAATGAGTGAATGAGTTTGGGGAGGTAGAAGCAGTGGTGCGCCTCGGGGCTGGGGCCTTTGAGTGGGTTTGCGCGGCTGGTTGGGGGCGGTTTTCGGTTGGCAGCAGCTCAAGCGGCGCAATCCGGAATGTGCCCTGGGGCTTCCCAAAGGCCAATAAATGCACGCGCTGACGTTTCATACGCTCGCGCTGAGGTTTCGGACGGGCGCGCCGGGGCTTCGAAAGCACCTGCCGGAATATCGGAGGCTCGCGCTAGGGTTGCGGCCGGCTGGGGCAGGGTTGCGGAGCCTCACGGCGCGGTTTGGAAGGCAATTGCCGGGGCTACGGACGGGCCCGGGCGTGAGTCTAGCCATCAGGCCCGGCAGACGGACGGTGCTTGGTGGAGGAAGGGCAGAACTAGTTGCGCAGAGGACGGATTAGCTACGCTCTCCTTCGGGTGCCACGGCTACGCTTCGCAAGCACACAGTCTCCATATTCAGCACATTCAAAGCGCATTCCCTCACCTCAGCACCTTAAGAATTAGCGCCTTAACCGGGGCGCTTGAACTCGTGGCGGCAGTGGAAGCAGTGGTAGCGCTTGCCGCGCAGGGGGTAGCCCAGCAGCACCGAGAGCATGAGCATGGGGAAGCTGTAGGTATTGCGGGTGGCGGGCCCGAAGGCGACGTCGGTAGAGTCGCACTGGGGGCAGCGTACGATGTCGGGCTGGGGCTCGTCGTCGGGGTGCGACACGGCCATGGGCACGGTTTCGTAGCGCAGGATTTCGACGGCGGCCGGCACGTCCTGCTCGCGCACGTGCAGGCGCACCCCGCCCGAGGCCGGACCGTAGAGGCGGTTGAGGCCCACCAGGTTTTCGTTGGTCAGAAAGCAGGGAATCTGCTCGGCTTCGAGGCGGCTTTTGGCCAGGTGGGCCGTAATGGGGTCGGCAAAGGACTCAAGCACCACAATGCGGTCCTCGGCGGGCTGGGAGGTCATGGGAAAAGGCTACAAGTCAGAGAGTAAGTAACAAACAAAAGAGCATTCGGCGGCGTGCCAAATGCTCTTTTTCTTCGCCGGGTTGCGGCCGGCCGGGGGCCAGGTGGCTATTTAAACAGAGCCAGGGCCTTGATAAAGGTTTGCGACACGCCCCAGGCCAGCGGAATGCCCACGTACAGCCAGGCCAGCACCACCGAGCCGCCCAGGGCGGGTTGCTCGGCAGCGGCCGGGGAAGAGGTTGGTTTCGAGTCCATCGGAAGAGAAAATAGCGGGTGAGAAAAGAAAACCTAGTGGCCGCCGGCCTCGGGCGTTACGGCGCCCTTTTCGTAGTACTGGTCCTTGACGGCCGTCACGGCCAGGTTGGCCAGCAAACCCAGTACCAGCAGGCCGGCCATGGTGTAGAACACGTTTTGGTAGGCCGCCGCGCCGGTTAGGCCCTTGGCTTGGGCGCCCTCGTGCAGGTTGTGCACAATCAGTGGGCCCAGCACCCCGGCCGTGCTCCAGGCCGTGAGCAGGCGGCCGTGAATGGCGCCCACCTGGTACTTACCAAATAAATCGGACAGGTAAGCCGGAATGGTGGCAAAGCCGCCGCCGTACATGCTGATTATCACGCAGGCCACTACCACGAACAAAGTCAGCTGCAGGTTGTGGCCCAGGCTGGGAATCAGGGCGTAGAGGGCAATGCCCAGGCCGAAGTAAATGGCGTAGGTGACTTTGCGGCCCAGCTTATCGGAAGCCGACGACCAGAAGAAGCGGCCCAGCAGGTTAAACAAGCTCAGCAAACCCACAAACCCCGCCGCCGCCGCCGCCGTGACGCCCCGGCCCGTACCCATAGCCGCATCCGAAAAGGTTTCTTGAATGAGAGGTGAAGCCGTTTCGAGCACCCCGATACCGGCCGTCACGTTGGTGAGCAGCACCACCCAGAGCAGCCAGAACTGCGGGGTTTTAATGGCGTTGTCGGCCGAGACGTTGCCGGTGGTAATCAGGGCGCTGTGCTCGGCATTGGGCACGTAGCCGGCGGGTTTCCAGTCGTCGGCCGGCACCCGGATGGTCCAGACGCCGAACTGCATGAAGGCCAGATAAATCAGGCCCATCACGATAAACGTGGGCGCCACGCCCAGCGGGGCCGAGTCTTTGAAGTGGGCCATCAGGTTGTTAGCCAGCGGGGAGCCAATCATGGCCCCGCCGCCGAAGCCCATGATGGCCATGCCGGTAGCCACGCCCTTGCGGTCCGGAAACCACTTAATAAGCGTGCTGACGGGCGAAATGTAGCCGATGCCCAGCCCGATGCCGCCCACCACGCCGTAGCCGAGGTAGAGCAGCCAGATATTGTGCATCGATACGCCCAGGGAGCCAATCAGAAAGCCGCCCCCGAAGCAGAGCGAGGCGGCCAGCATGGCCTTGCGCGGGCCCACCCGCTCCAGCCATTTGCCGAAAATAGCCGCCGACAAGCCCAACAGCACAATAGCCAGGGAAAACGTCCAGCCAATTTGGCTTGGCGTCCAGTCTGCGGCGGCGGGCTTATCCACGTTGCCGCTGAGTAGGGCGCCCAGGGGTTTGTTGAACACGCTAAAGGCGTAGGCCTGCCCGATGGCCAGGTGAATAGCCAGTGCGGCGGGTGGCACCAGCCAGCGGTTGTAACCCGGCGGGGCAATGGTGCGGCTGCGGTCCAGAAGAGAATCGGCCATGGGGGTTGAGGTTGGGGGTAAGGAGGGGAAAAAGAGCGCAGTGCCGGCCGAGGCCCACTGGGCAGTCGGCTGCAGAATGGCCGGCCCGGCAAGAAGCCCAATAGCCGCTTGCCGGGCGGAACTAGTACGGAAGCAGCAGTATTCCGGTATTGTTTAATTCTGGGCAGGCTCGTGCAGCAGCCAGCCCCGGGGCCCCTTGGCCTGGGTGTCCTTCAGAAACTGCTCGACTCCGGCCCGGATTCGCTCGACCAGCTGCTGCTGAAAGGCCGGGTCGAGCAGGCGCTTTTCGTCGGCGGGGTTCGAGACGAAGGCCGTTTCAATCAGGGCGTTGGGGTATTCGGTGGGCCCGTTCAAATTGAAGTTGAAGCTGCCCACGTTGCCAAAGCCCTTGAGGCCGGTTTTGAGGATTTCATTGTAGATGGCCAGCGCCAGGGGGCGGTAGGCCACGTAGCGGTAGTAGGTGCTGGTGCCCTGCACGGCGGCGCTGCCCGAGGAGTTGACGTGGATACTGAGCAGCAAATCGGGGTTGAGCTGACGCATGCGCAGCACCCGGGAGCCATTTTCCACCGACACATCCGCTTCCCGGGTCATCAATACCCGGGCCCCGGCTTTTTCCAGCTCCTGGCGCAGCTTCTGGGCAATGGCCAACGTCAGTACTTTCTCCTGGCTGCCACTGGGCGAAGTAGCTCCCACATTGTCGCCGCCGTGGCCCGCGTCGAGGCCGATGGTGAGGCCCTGCAGGCGCAGCTTGGCCGGCGGCCGTTTCACCCGGATACGCAGCGTGGTGCCCCGGTACTCGATGCCGTAGCCCCAGGCCTGGGCGTGCTGGAGCGGGAGTATGAGGCGAAACACGTCGGGCTGGGGCTGCTCATAGTACACGTCGCCCAACTCTTTGGTGGTGCCGCGCTGGGTTATCCAGTTGGTATTGGAAGTGGCCCCGAAAACGTCGACCACCAGCCGCGTGGGGTTGGTCAGGAGCTGGGAGCGGTAGGGCAGCCGGGCGTCGAGGGGCACTTGCACGTAGTCGTAGAGCGAGTCGCCGGTGACGCTGCAGGAGCCGGTGAGGGAGGCGGGCACGAAGCCCCCGGGCGGCAGCAGGCGCACCACGTCCTGGGGCACCCAGGCCAGCTGGTTTTCGGCCAGGCGCACCCGGTACTGGCCGCCCACCATGCCCGTGAGGTGGAGCATCACGGCCGAGTCGAGGTAGCCGAACTTGGCCCCGCCGAGCCGGTCTTCGCCCAGGCCGTAGTTGAGGTAAGCCAACGGGCCTTTGGTCAGGGCCAGCTGGGGCTGGTGGGGGCTGAGAAACCGCACCCGGCTTTTGCTGAAGGCCGCAGCCAGGGCCACCGTGTCGTTGCGCAGCACCTGAAACAGGATGGGCCGGTTCTGGAGCGTGTCGCCGGGCTGCACCACGTACGTGCCCTGATAAATGCCGCGTTGGCCTTTAGTCAGGGCCGGGGCCAGCTCGGTCATGGGCTGACCGTTGAGAAAAGTCACGCGCTGCCCGGGCCGGCCCTTGAGCCGCACCTGCAGCCGGTCGCCGGGCCCGAGCCACTGATTCACGGCCGGCACGGTTTCCGCGGACTCAATGAGGGCCTGGGCCCCGGCGGAAAAGCTGCCCGCCAGCAGCAGTAAGAGCAGCAGGCCGAGCCGGCCGGAAAGAAAGCTAGCCATAGGAGAAAACGCAAAAAAGCCCCGTTGCGCCGGGGCTTTTGAAAGCACAAAACGTCCGATTATTCCTTTACTGCGGCGCCCAGGTCTTTCACGTCCCGGCTGGTTTCCAGGGTCGTAAACTCGGCCTGCAGGGCCCGGATGTGCAGCTCGTCGCGGCCTTTCACGTCGAGCCGGATGGCCTTGAGCTGCTCATTGAGGCGCTTGTAGATGCTGGTGGCGTAGTCCCAGTCGCGCTGGGTCCACTGGCGGCGCTGGGCCCGGGTCTGGCGCAGCAGCTGCACGTAGGCCGGCTCGATGGTGGCGGGCGTCAGCTTCTCAACGTCGGCGTAAGAGCCCAGCAGCTGCTGGGTGAACGTGGCCGTAGCCGCCGCGTCGAGCGGCTGCCGGTTGCGAATCCGGGCGGCGGAGTCGTAGCGGGCTGCGCGCCGGCCCGCATTGCGGAGCTTATCGGCGGCGCGGTCGGCCAGCGTGTCCAGCTTGCGGGCTTCGTCGCGCACGATTTCCTGCCGCTCACGCGGAGTACTGTCGCAGGCGGAAAGCACCGTCAGGCCCAGCAACAGGGCCGCAGTCAGGGAAGGGAGGCGGAGTCGTATCATGCAGTGCTGTACGTAACCGGCGCGCCCAGGATTTGCGGCCGGTCCCGGCCAAGCTACTGCGCCGCGGTCTGGAGGCGGAAGGTGAAGGGCAGCTCGTAAACCACCGGCACGGCCCGGCCGTCTTTGCGGGCCGGAATCCACTGGTTTGGGATGGTGCGGCACACCCGCAGAGCTTCCTCGTCGCAGCCGCCGCCCACGCTCATGAGCACCTTGTGGCCCGAAGCCCGGCCCAGCGTGTCGATGGCAAAGGAAATGAGGACTTTACCCTGGATTTTGCGGTCCTGGGCCACCGTGGGGTACACCAGCTTGGTGGTATACGTAGCCAGGGCCGGGTCGCCGCCGATAAAGAGAGGGGGCTGGTCGACGCGGCTGCGGGTCCACTGGCCGGGCTGCAGCTCCACATCGTAGGGCACGTCTTCCACGGGGCGGAAAAAAACCAGCTTGTTGGTCGTGTGGTCGTACTTCTGCACGATTACCTGCCGGCCGTCGCGGGTGTAGGCGTAGTATTCCCAGACGCCGACTTTGTTGCCTTTTTCAATCATTCCGCTCTCAAACTCAGATTTGCGGAGGCGCTGGGACCAGCTAACCGTTGGCAACGCGCAAGCCAACAGTACAACGAGTACAGTTTTTTTCATAGACGGGTGGGAAACTGCTTCAACAAAACCAGCCGCAGTCAACCGAGGGGGGAATTCGGTTTATACTGCTTGCCTGAATAGTTCTATTGAAAACGGACTGCTACAGTAAGGTGAAATGAATCGAAAAGCTGTTTAGTGGTTGTTATTCAAGGCAAAGAAGCCAAAAAAACACCTGTTCCATCTTTTTTGAAAAAGGCAGAAGCTCAGTAAAGTTAAAAATTAATATAGAGCTGCGCAAGAATAAAATCACGCTATAAGTTTTCGTCGAGCTGGTCGCGCAGGTCGTGTAGCCGAGCTTGCAGGCCGGGCAGGTAGGGGCACAGGGCTTCGAGGCGGTGCAGCACCCGCAGGGCCGCCCGGTAGTCGCCCATGGTCTGCAGAATAGTGGCCCAGCCCGACAGGGCCCCGAAGTGCCGGGGCTCCCGCTGCAGGGTCTGGGCAATATCGAGCAGGGAGGCGCGGTACTCGCCGCGCAGGTAATAGGCCGTGGCGCGCTTGTTCCAGGCTTCGGCAAACTCGGGCTGCTGCTCCAGAACCCCGGTAAATACCCGAATGGCGGCCGTATAGTCGCCGGCGGCCAGCACGCGCAGGCCCGCTTCCATTTCCTTGTCCAGCCGCGGGTCTCCGCTCATCAGCCACAGTTGCCAGATGCCGTTTTGCAGGGCGTCAATTTCGGTGGGCGTGGTAGCCACCCGCAGCTGGGCAAACAGGTCGTCGAGGGTTGACATAAAGTGAAATGGTGAACTTGTGAAATGGTGAGTTCTACGTTCTAGCGGCACAGTTGGCGCAAGTGGCGCTAGTAGAACGTCAAACTCACCATTTCACAAGTTCACCATTTCACCTCTCAAAACAGCTGGGAGGCCACCCGGCGGATGGATTCGGACTTGCCCATGGAGTAGTAGTGCAGGCAGGGCACGCCGTGGGCCATGAGCTCCTTGCTTTGGTTGATGCACCACTCGATGCCGATCTGGCGGGCGGCTTCGTTGTCGGGAGCGTGGTGCACGGCCTCGGCTAGCTCCTCGGGAATGTTGAGGTAGAAGGAACGGGGCAACATCGTGAGCTGGCCTTTGGTGGTCAGGGGCTTAAGGCCGGGAATGATGGGCACGGTGATGCCCGCGTCGCGGCAGCGCTTCTCGAAGTTGAAGTACTGCTCGTTATCGAAAAACATCTGGGTCACGATGTAGTCGGCGCCGCGGTCCACCTTGTGCTTGAGGTAGCGCAGGTCGGCCCCGTAGTTCGGCGACTCGAAGTGCTTTTCGGGGTAGCCGGCCGTGCCGATGCAGAAGTCGGTGGCCCAGGTGTCGTCCTGCTCTTCGTCGAGGTATTCGCCCTTGTTGAGGTTGGAAACCTGGCCGATCAGGTCGCAGGCGTAGGCGTGGCCGTCGGGCTCGGCCTTGAAGTGGCCTTCGCTCTTGATTGGGTCGCCGCGCAACGCCAGCACGTTGTCGATGCCCAGGAAGTGCAAATCAATCAGGGCGTTTTCGGTTTCCTCCTTCGAGAAGCCCCCGCAGATGAGGTGGGGCACGGTGTCCACGTCGAAGCGGTTTTTGATGGCCGCGCAAATGCCGACGGTGCCGGGGCGGCGGCGCACGGTTTTCTTTTCCAGCAGGCCGTTGGGGTGCTGGCGGTACACGTACTCCTCCCGGTGGTAGGTCACGTCGATAAACGGCGGCTTGAACTCCAGCAGGGGCTCGATGTTGGAAAACAGCGTCTGGATATTCTCGCCCTTGCGGGGCGGCAGCACTTCGAAGGAAAACAGCGTTTTGCCGTCGGCGCGGGACAGGTGTTCGGTTACTTTCATATACAGCGCGAAGGCCAGCTCCGCGGGTCATTGCAGTGGTAATGGTAGCTCCCCTCCTCAGATGATGAGGGGCTGGGGGTGGTTGATAATCGTTGTTTAGTTGAATAGTTCACGGCTGAAATACCCAACTAAACAATGACAAACCACCCCGGCCTTCGGCCACCCCTCCTTGAAGGAAGGAGGGGAGTTTGGTTTTTACAAAGCCGTGACGGGCACGGCGGTATTGTCGTAGTTCAGGTTCGGCGACAACCACCGTTCCAGCTCGGGCAGCGGCATGTTTTTGCGCTGGGCAATGTCCTCGACCTGGTCCCGGCCGATTTTGCCCAGGCCGAAGTAGCGCGACTCGGGGTGGGCGTAGTAAAGGCCGCTGACCGAGGAAGCCGGGTACATGGCCAGGTTTTCGGTGAGCTTGATTTCGGTCTGATTTTCGGCGTCGAGGAGCTGGAACAGGGTGATTTTCTCGGTGTGGTCGGGGCAGCCGGGGTAGCCGGGCGCGGGCCGGACGCCGCGGTATTTCTCCTGAATCAGGTCGTCGTTGCTGAGCTTTTCGTCGGATGCGTAGCCCCAGAACTCTTCCCGCACCCGCTGGTGGAGGCGCTCGGCAAAAGCTTCGGCCAGCCGGTCGGCCAGGGCCTTGATCATGATGACGGAGTAGTCGTCGTGGTCGGCCTCAAACTGCTCGATAAGCTTTTCGATGCCCAAACCGGCCGTGACGGCAAAGCCGCCGAGGTAGTCGGCCCGGCCCGACTCCTTGGGCGCCAGGAAGTCGGAGAAGGCAATATTGGGGACGCCAGGGGCCTTTTCACTTTGCTGGCGCAGGGTGAAGAACTCGGTAGCCAGGGTGTCGCGCTGCTCGTCGGTATACACTTCGATGGTGTCGTAGCCGACGGTGTTGGCGGGCCAGAAGCCCACCACGGCCCGGGCCGTGAGCAGGTTTTCGGCAATGACTTTCTGCAGCATGGCCTGGGCATCGGCGAAGAGCTTGGTGGCGGCTTCGCCCAGGGTTTCGTCCTCCAGAATGCGCGGGTAGCGGCCCTTCAGCTCCCAGGTGTGGAAGAAGGGCGTCCAGTCGATGTATTCGGCCAGCTCGGCCAGCGGGTAGTTGTCGAGGACTTTGGTGCCCAGGAAAGTCGGTTTGGTAATGGCCACCGCGTCCCAGTCCGACTTAAAGCCGTTGGCCCGGGCCGCCTCGATGGGCAGGTAGTTTTTCTCGCGCTGCCGGCCGGCGTAGTCGTTGCGCAGGGTCGTGTACTCGTCGTGCACGGCGCGGGCGTAGGTTTCGTGGCTGGAGCCGAGCAGGCTGGCGGCCACGCCCACCGAGCGGGAGGCGTCGTGCACGTGCACCACGGCACCGGAGTAGTGGGGCGCAATCTTCACCGCCGCGTGCAGGCGGGAGGTGGTGGCCCCACCGATGAGCAGGGGAGTTTGCAGGCCGCGCTTTTCCATTTCCTGGGCCACGTATACCATTTCATCCAGACTCGGGGTAATCAACCCGCTGAGGCCGATAACGTCGACCTGCTGCTTCACGGCTTCGTCCAGAATCCGCTCCAGGGGCACCATCACGCCCAGGTCCACGATGTCGAAGTTGTTGCAGGCCAGCACCACGCCCACGATGTTCTTGCCGATGTCGTGCACGTCGCCTTTCACGGTGGCCAGCAGGATTTTACCCGCCGTCTGCCGCTCTGAGCCCTGCTTGTCGGCCAGCAGGTAGGGCTCCAGATAGGCCACGGCTTTCTTCATCACCCGCGCCGACTTTACCACCTGGGGCAGGAACATTTTGCCGGCCCCAAACAGGTCCCCCACCACGTTCATGCCGGCCATCAGCGGGCCTTCGATTACTTCCAGGGGGCGGCCCACTTGTTGGCGAACTTCCTCGGTGTCCTGGTCGATAAACTCGGTAATGCCCTTCACCAGAGCGTGTTGCAGCCGCTCGGCCACGGGCAGGCTGCGCCAGGCGTCGGCTACTACTTCGGCCTTGTCCTTTTGCTTGACGGTGTCGGCAAAGTCGACCAGCCGCTCGGTGGCGTCGGGGCGGCGGTTGAGCAGCACGTCTTCCACCAGTTCGAGCAAATCCTTGGGAATTTCGTCGTAGACGCCCAGCTGGCTGGGGTTCACGATGCCCATGTCGAGGCCGGCCCGGATGGCGTGGTAGAGGAAGGCCGAGTGCATGGCCTCGCGCACCACGTCGTTGCCGCGGAACGAGAAGCTGATGTTGCTGACCCCGCCGCTGGTCAGGGCGCCGGGCAGGTTCTGTTTAATCCACCGCACGGCCTCGATGAAGTCCAGCGCGTAGTTGCGGTGTTCCTCCATGCCGGTGCCCACGGTCAGGATGTTGGGGTCGAAAATGATGTCCTGGGCCGGGAAACCGACTTCGTTCACCAGAATATTATAGCTGCGCTGACAGATTTCGATGCGCTTCTCGAAGGAGTCGGCCTGGCCGTTTTCGTCGAAGGCCATGACGACCATGGCGGCTCCGTAGGCGCGCACGGTGCGGGCCCGCTCCTTGAATACTTCCTCGCCTTCCTTGAGCGAAATCGAGTTGACGATACTCTTGCCCTGCACGCACTTGAGGCCGGCTTCGAGCACGCTCCACTTCGAGGAGTCAATCATGACCGGCACCCGGGAAATGTCGGGCTCGGAGGCAATCAGGTTCAAAAACGTCGTCATGGCCTGCTCCGAGTCGAGCATGCCCTCGTCCATGTTCACGTCCAGGACCTGGGCGCCGCCTTCCACCTGGTCACGGGCCACCTGCAAGGCCTGCTCGTAGGCGCCGGTCCGGATGAGGCGGGCAAAGGCGCGGGAGCCAGTCACGTTGCACCGCTCCCCCACGTTGACAAACAACGAATCGGGGTAAATACCGAAGGGCTCCAGACCGGCCAAACGGGTGGCTTGGGGCACCTGGGGCAACTTCCGGGGCTGGTATTTCTCGGCCAGCTTGGCCAGCTCGGCAATGTGCTGGGGCGTGGTGCCGCAGCAGCCCCCGGCCACCGTCACGATGCCGTCCTTGAGGTAGTTCTCCACGACGGCCGCAAATTCCTGGGCCGACTCATCATAACCACCAAAGGCATTCGGCAGACCGGCGTTGGGGTAAGCCGAAATATGCACGTCGGCAATGCGGCTCAGCTCCTTGACGTAGACCTGGAGCTGGTCGGCCCCGAGGGCGCAGTTCAGGCCCACGCTCAGCAGGGGTAAGTGGCTGATAGAGTTCCAGAAAGCCTCCACGGTCTGCCCGCTCAAGGTGCGGCCCGAGGCGTCGGTAATCGTGCCCGAAATCATGACCGGCACCACTTTGCCGCCCTCGTCGAAGAACTTCTGCACCGCGTACAGGGCGGCCTTGGCATTAAGCGTGTCGAAGATGGTTTCGATGAGCAGCGTATCCGAGCCGCCTTCTACCAGGCCGCGCACCTGCTCCAGGTAGGCCGTGGCCAGCTCGTCGAAGGTCACGGCGCGGAAGCCGGGCCGGTTCACGTCGGGCGACAACGACGCCGTGCGGTTGGTGGGCCCAATGGCGCCGGCCACGAAGCGGGGCTTCTGCGGGTTCTGGGCCGTGAATTCGTCGGCTACTTCCTTGGCAATGCGGGCCGACTCGAAGTTGAGCTCATACACGATATGCTCCAAGCCGTAGTCGGCCTGGGCAATGGTGGTGCCGCTGAAGGTGTTGGTTTCCACCATGTCGGCCCCGGCGGCGAAGTAATCGGCGTGAATGCCCCGGATGATGTCGGGGCGGGTCAGGCTGAGCAAGTCGTTGTTGCCGCGCAAGGGCTTGGGGTGGTCCTGGAAGCGGGAGCCGCGGAAGTCGGTTTCCTCCAGCTTGTGGCGCTGAATCATGGTGCCCATGGCGCCATCGAGCACGAGGATGCGCTGCTGGAGAATGTCGTAAAGCGGGGAGTCGGGGCGGAGCGTCGTCGGTTGCATATCGGCTCAGTTAAGGAAACTAGCGGCGAAAAAGTGCCTATCCAGAAAGAGCCGCGCAGGGGCGCGTCCTGTTCTTATCTTCTTCCAGAGCCGCAGCTCTAGAATGGGAGTTAGCACCTTGTTTTATTTCAGGTTGCTAAGACGTCGTCGGGCCCAATCCCTCGGTCTTTCTGGATAAGTAACAAAGCGAAGATAGCGCAGGAAATTCCAGAATCCAATTTTAGGCGACCTTGGGGCGTTACGACTTGCCCTACCTGCCTTTATTCGGGCCATAATTCTGGATTATCTGCCGCTGCTATGACCTTACTCTTACCCAGTCGAGCTCTCACAGCTCTTTTACTCATGCTGCCCGGTGTGCTGCAAGCCCAGGCGCCGCCGCCCGCTGAGCACGGCCTGCGGGGTCAGTATTACGACGGCAAAAACTTCGAAAAGCTAGTGCTAACCCGCGTCGACCCGGCTGTCAATTTCGACTGGAGTCGGCGGCAAAGCGGCCCTGGTCAGCCCATCAAATATTTCGTGGCCCCGGCACCGGGGGTGCCCGGCACGTGGTTTTCGGCGCGGTGGACGGGCTTCGTGCTAGCCCCCAAAACCGGCACCTATACCTTCGTCATGGCCTCCGACGACGGCATGCGCGTCTGGGTCGGTGGGCACCAGATCCTGGACTCCTGGGTCGACCAGCCCGTCACGCGTTACACTGCGCAAATGAAACTTACCGCGGGCCGCTACTACTCGGTGCGGGTAGAATACTACCAGGTAGAGCGGGATACGAAGGCTTTACTGGCCTGGCAGCTACCCGGCTCCACCGCCGAGCCGGTACCCGTCCCGACCAGTAATCTGTACGTGAGTCTGCCCGCTGCCGCCCAGCCCTTTGCGGCAAAACTTCCGGCTGCTCCCACGCGCGGAGCCATCAGCAGCATGGCCGCACCAGCCACTAAAACGGCCCCGACAACGGCTACGGCCGTCAAACCCAGTCGCGGCGTGACGGTGCCCGGCCGGCTGCCGGGCGGTATCGGGTTGCAAGCCACGTACTATGCCGGCTCGGTGCGGGGAGCGGCGGTGCACAGCCGGGTAGAGCCGAAGGTGAACGTGACCTGGCGCGGCACCGCGCCTGCGCCCGGCGTGCCGGGACAGGGCTTCTCGGTGCGCTGGACGGGCTACGTCCTGGCCCCCGAATCCGGGATTTACGTGCTGCATACCGAGTGGGACGATGCCACCGACGTGCGCTTTGCCGACGAAAATGTGCTGGCCATGGAGAAGTACGAACCCGAGTATTTCCGGCCCCGCAAGCCCCCGATTCCCGTGGATATGGTGTACAATCTGCAGGCCGGGCAGCTGTACCGCATCGACCTGACTTACAAAAATGTGCAGGGCGTTTCGCGGGCCATCCTCTCGTGGGCCCGGCCGGCGGCGCTGGGCAACCCGGCTACGTTGGAAGCTGCTTTTGCCGCCAAGGACCGCGCCGGACTGACCGTGATACCCCAGCAGTTTCTGTACCCGGAGCTGCCCCGGCCGCTGCCCGAACCCGCGCCGGTTACGGTGGTGGCGCGGCCCGCGAAAGTCCCGGTAGCTGCGCCCAAGCCCGTGTTAGCCGTAGCCCGACCAGCCCGGCCGGTAGTTGCTAAGCCCTCAGCAGTGCCTATTCGGGTAGCGGAGCCGGTGGTAGAGCTGCCCGACCTGAGTGCGCTGAGCAAAGGGGCAGCCGTAACCTTGTCCCAGCTGTACTTCACCCAGAGCACGGCCACGCTGCTGCCATCGTCCCGGCCGCTGCTGAACGCCCTGGTGCAAAAGCTGCGGGAGCAGCCCGGGCTGCAGCTCGAAATTGCCGGCCACACCGACAACGTGGGTGAGCCGGCCAAAAATCTGCTGTTGTCGGAGCAGCGGGCCCGGGTGGTGCGCCGCTACCTCGTGCAGCAGGGCGTCGACTCGGTGCGGCTCACGGCCCGGGGCTACGGCGGCACCCGCCCGGTGGCCGACAACCGCGACCCGCAGCAGCGGCCCCGCAACCGGCGGGTGGAAATCGTGGTGCGGTAGTAGCCTGTACACCTGGGGCCGAGGGGGAGCAGGAGGGAAGAACCAGATTCAATAAACATTTGTGTAGCTACATGGGTTGGGAGACGTCAACCGACCGGCCACTATGGTTGGTCTTTATAGCCTGACGTTATTTTTCGCAACCATGAGCCAGACTTCCAATCTTTTCTCGTCCTACCAGCTGGGCGCCCTTACGCTGCCCAACCGCCTGGTAATGGCCCCCATGACCCGCAGCCGGGCCAAAAACGACGGCAACGTGCCCACCGACTCTACGGTGAAGTACTACGTGCAGCGCGCCTCGGCCGGCCTGATCATTACCGAAGGCGCCCAGGTGTCGGCCCAGGGCGTGGGCTATATTTTCACGCCCGGCATCTACTCCGAAGCCCAGGTGGCGGGCTGGCGCAAGGTCACCGACGCGGTACACGCCGCCGGCGGCCGGATCTTCATCCAGCTCTGGCACGTGGGCCGCATTTCCCACCCCGACTTCCACCACGGGGAGCTGCCCGTAGCGCCTTCGGCCGTTAAGCCCACCGGCGTGCAGGCCTATACCACCAACGGCATGCAGGAAATTCCCGCGCCCCGGGCCCTGGAAACGGCCGAAGTGAAAGCCGTAGTGGATGACTTCCGCAAAGCCGCCGCCAACGCCAAGGCAGCCGGTTTCGACGGCGTCGAAATTCACGGCGCCAACGGCTACCTGGTCGACCAGTTCATTCAGGACGGCACCAACCAGCGCACCGACGAGTACGGTGGCAGCGTGGAAAACCGCGCCCGGTTTGCCCTGGAAGTAGTGCAGGCCGCCGCCGACGTCTTCGGCGCCGACCGGGTGGGCATCCGCCTGGCACCCACCGGCGCGATGGGCGGCATCAACGACTCGGACCGCGTGAAAACCTTCAGCTACGTGGCCGAGCAGCTCAATAAGCTGGGCCTGGCTTACCTGCACGTCATTGAGGCCCTGCCCGGCCACCCCATGGCCCCGCAGCCCGGTCAGGAATTGGTAGCGGCTCACCTGCGCAAAATCTTCACCGGCCCCTTCATTCTGAACGGCGGCTACACCCAGGAAACGGCCGAACAGGCCCTGGCCAACAACGAGGCCGACCTGATTGCCTTCGGTGTGCCCTTCATTGCCAACCCCGATTTGGTGGAGCGCTTCGAGCAGGGCGCGGCCCTGAACACGCCCAACCCCGCCACGTTTTACGCCGGCGGCGACGAAGGCTATATCGACTATCCCTCGCTGCAGGAAACTCCGGTAGCCACGGAGCAGTAGGCGCTAAATAATACGGTGCAAAAAGCCCGGCTGCAGTTCATGCGGCCGGGCTTTTTTCGTGCATACATATTCGTGTTTTCAGGGCGTTACCGCCGTCGAGTCGGGTCTGATTTGCAGGCTCAGGATTTGGGCCCCGAGGGCCGGGAGTCCGAGCCGGGGCTGGGCGTGATGCCGGCGTAGGAACTCGGTAACGGCCGGGTTAGCTGGGGTGGCCGGGTTCAGGTCGAACAGCATCAGCACCGGCCGGCTGGTGCGCAGGGGCTGGTGAGCAAACAGCGAGTCGGCGTCCAGAATGATGTGGCCGGCCAGCCGGGCCGCTATTTCCACCCGCTTATTGTAGTAATTGCGCCCAAACAGCACCGGGGCGCCGGGCTGCACCGTGCGCAGCAGGCTGTCGAGGCGGCGCACGTCGGCGGGCTGGCCGGGCCGCTGGTCCATCGAAAAGTTGGGTTGCTGCACCACGAGCTGGGCCGTGCGCCGGTCCCGCGTGACGAGGGACAGCAGCAGCGAAGCGCCCAGCAGCCCCAGGCCCAGCCCCCGCAGCCCCACCGGCAGCCGGGGCGAACGGGCCAGCACCAGTACCAGCAGCATAGCTGACACGCTCAGAAAAGCCGGCAGAAAATACCGGGTATCGGCCACGTAAGTCCACACGCCGCCCGCAAACCAGCCCACCAGCGCCGCCGGATACCGCAGCGACAACGCCACCAGCAGCCCCGCGCAGAGCCCGGCCGTGCCCAGCAACAGCAGGTGCAACAGCAGGCGGCGCGTGGGCCAGAGCCGGCCGCGCCGCCGCGCCGCGCCTACTTCACGGGTTAGTCCCAGACTCAGTAGCCCGGCTACCAAAACTGAAACAGCCACTACGGCCACCGTGCGCACCACCGCGCCCTGGGGCAGGCGGCTGTAGTCCAGCTCATTCGAGAAAAAGCTGTGGTACAACACCGGGTCGAGCTGGAGCAAATGGTGCCAATACAGGCCCAGCGTGGCACGGGTGCTGGGTTCGGTGGTGAGCTGGGTGTAAAACTGGGTGATATAATACGCGTCGCCGGCCACCCGGGCCTGGTACACCAGCAGGCCGCCCACCAGCAGCGTCAGCAGCCCCAAGGCCGCCAGGGCCGGGCGGCGCAGGGCCGGCCGCCAGCGCCAACCGAAAATCAGCAGCGTGAGCGGTAGAAAAAAGGCCAGCGGGTAGTAGGCAAACCGCATCAGGCAGGCCCCAAACCCCAGGCCGCTCATCAGCAAAGCTGCCGCGTAGCCTCCCGACTTACGCCGGGCCGCCGCGGGTCGGGTGAGCAGGTGCAGCAGCAGGGCCAACCCGCCCGAGTACAGGGCCAGGGCCAGCAAATCGGTGCCGAAGAGCAGGTGAAACGGCGCGTTGCTCAGGCCCCAGAATAGGAAAAAGGCCGCCGGGGCCCAGGGTGCCAGCGTGCCGCGCAAGGGCTTAAGCAAATACCACCAGGCCAGCAGCAAGCCCAGCAGCCCGGCCCAGTGCATGATTTGGGTGGCCAGCAGCACGCTCGGGGAGAGTTGGAGCAGGCAGGCCATCAGCCAGGCGTAGCCGGGGGGCCACAGGTTCAGGGGCTCGAATACGGGCTGGGACAAGTCCTGCCAATTGACCCGCGCCAAGCTCACCCCGTGCCCGCGCAGCAGGTTAACGGCGCTTTCGGTTTGGGTCTGCATGTCGCGCGTGAGCTGGGGCATGGCCAGCTCGTGGGCCCAGCGCAGCAGCACGGCCAGCCCGAAAGCCAGACGGTTGAGCAGATTCCAGGGCAGCTTAGAAATCATGGGAGCAGCAATACGACACGACCGAAGGTAGCAGCCCGCCGGCCGTCGGCCCAAATGCTCCTGCCAGGAATACGTCGGCGTGGGTAGCCGCCAGAAACCAACACCTACTTATCCCCGAATAAGCGCGCACAAACCGGGGCGAAGGAGCTGGATGAGTTGTCACAAAAAAATGAACCACGGATAAGTTTGTGACGCCTTTTGTCACAACATAGTTGGAGAAGGATAAAACTGTGACAAGCAGCATCGTCGACAAAACTCGGGGCTAAAAATCGGTGGCGGCAGCTTCCGGACGGGTTTTTCCGTAAGCTCAGCTATCCTCATTATTCCGTTCTGCTATGCCCGCCAAAAAAGCATCGGCTTCCGCCAAAGCTCCCGCCCCGAAGAAAACGGCCGCCCCCAAACCCGAAAAACGCCCCACGGCCAAGGATATGAAAGCCGAAAAGCTGCCCTACCCGGCCAAGCAGGCCGATATGCAGCAGCAGCCCGACACCGACTTTGCCAACTACAAAGCCGCCGGTAAGCTGGAAGGTAAAATTGCCCTCGTCACCGGCGCCGACTCCGGCATCGGGCGGGCCGTAGCCATTGCCTTTGCCCTGGAAGGCGCCGACGTGGCCGTGCTCTACAACGAAAACGACGTCGACGCCGAGGAAACCAAGCGGCAGGTGGAAAAGCGCAAGCGCCGCTGCATCCTGCTCAAGCTCGACGTGCGCGACCCGGAACAGTGCCGGCAGGCCGTGCGCCGCACCCTGGCCGAGCTGGGCGGGCTGAACATTCTGGTCAACAACGCCGCGTTTCAGATGGCTCAGGAGAAGTTCGAGGACATTCCCGAGGAGCAAATCCGCCGCACCTTCGACACCAACATTCTGGGCTACATCTGGATGGCCCAGTCGGCCCTGCCCCACCTGCAGGCCGGCGACTCTATCATCAACACCGGCAGCATCGTGGGCCTCACCGGCAACCCGCTGCTGATTGATTACACGGCCAGCAAGTCGGCCATTCACGCCTTCACCAAGAGCCTGGCCACCCACCTGGGCGAGCGGAACATCCGGGTCAACTGCGTGGTGCCCGGCCCGGTCTGGACGCCCAACATCCCGGCCACCATGCCGGCCGAGGAAATCGAGAAGTTCGGCTACGAAGTGGCGTTGCAGCGCCCCGGCCAGCCCGAAGAGTTGGCCCCGGCTTACGTGCTGCTAGCCTCCCAGGATGGCTCCTTCATGACCGGCAGCCTGGTCCACGTCACCGGCGGCAAGCTCTCCAGCGACCAGTAAAAAAGGACGCAAAAACGCCGAATGGCACTCTCAAGCATAAAACTAGAACGTCATGTCGAGCCCAAGCGAGACATCTCGCGTGCTGACGTTGTTGGACAAAGAAGGTCATGCTGAGCGGAGTCGAAGCATCTCTCCTGCAATGCTGATTAATAACCACGGCGGTAGAGATGCTTCGACTCCGCTCAGCATGACAGATACTATAGCACGCGAGATGTCTCCCGCTGGTCGACATGACGTTCTAGTTTTATGATACTAAACAAAAGCGCCGCTTCCAGTCCGGAAGCGGCGCTTTTGTTTAGCCTTAGCTATGGTTACTCCACCACAATCCGGCGGCCGGTGGTCTGGCCTTCGGTGGTGAGGCGGAGCAGGTAGATGCCTTTGGCCAGGCCCTGCAGGTTGAGGGGGTGCTGGGTGGCGGGAGCGTCGTGGCGTACCGTCTGCTGGAGCACGGGGCGGCCCAGGGCGTCGAGCAGCTGGGCTGAAATCGTGCGGGCCGGGCCTTCCACCTGGAGCGTTACCGTACCGTGGGCGGGGTTGGGGTAGCACGAAATGCTCAAATCGCGCAGGGCGGCCACGGTAGCGTCGGGGCCTGAGATGTTGAGGCGCACGGTGGTAGCCGGACTCACGCAGGCATTCAGCGAGTCAACCACGTAGTAGGTGTAGGTGCCCACGGCGGTGCGGCCGGTGGCGTAGCTGGGGCCGGCAAACAAACGCTGGGTCAGGGCTGCATCGTTGTACCATACGGCCGTGCCACCCGCAGCCGTGGTTGCCGTCAGGTTGGGAATGGTCTGGTTCAGGAACCCGAACTTATTGGGCGCCGTGGGTGCCAGGCGGGCCGTAGCCGTAAATTCGTCGGCTCCGATATCGGGCGTGCTGGTATTGCGCACGTTGTTGTCGATGTCCAGCGTCACGCCGGCTACGGCGCGGGCTTTGCCGTCGAGGTTGCAGTTAGAATCCGTGGACAGGTGCAGGTCGCCGGCCGTGGTCAGGGTGAAGACCGGGTTGGCCAGCAGGCTGCTGGCGTCCTGGACGGTGGCGGCGCGCAGGGCGGCCAGGGTGGTGCGCTCGGCCCCGTTGAGGTAAGCCAGCTTGGCCGTAGCACCTTGCGTCGAGTAGGCGTTATTGTCAATCAGGGTGAAGGGTGAGGTAGTGCCCGCCGCGTACACGGCGTAGGTGCGGCCCCCGGTGGGCGTGGCCGTCTGCTGATTGACCAGGATGTTATTGACCAGCGACACGTCGGTTACGCCGCTGGCCACCGTGACGGCGCCGGTGGTGGGCGTCGTGCCCGAAACAATATTGCCGGTGAGGCGAATCGTGTTGAAGCCCAGCTTGTAGCCTCCGCCCGTCGACATATACACGCCCTGGGGGGTGAAGGAAATACCATCGTCGCCGGAGCTCAGGATATCCGAAATCATGTTGTTGACCACCGCTACGTTGGCCGCCGCGCCGGAAGCCGAGAGGCGGATGCCGTAGGCCCCGTAGCTGTCGGAAATACCGGTGCCCGTGTGCACGATGTCGCGAATCTGGTTGGCGGCAATAACCCCGTCGACCGAAGTAGTGCCCACCACGATGCCGGCCACCGAGGGGCTAACGGCCCGGGTGATGCCAGTGATGGTGTTGTTGTTGACGGCAAAACCCTGGGTGGCCGTTATTACAATGCCGCTGGTCCCAATCTTGTCGGCCGCGGTAGTGGTGCTGCCGATGGTGTTGCCGGCGGCCGTGAAGTTGACGCAGTTGGACTGGGCCTGAATACCGGTGCTGGTGCGGGTGATGAGGCAGCCCCGTACGGTGCCATTAGTAGCCCCGCTGAAGGCCACGCCGTAAGCCGTAGCCGAGCTGCTGCCCTGAATGCTGAGGCCACGCAAGGTTACGTCGCGGCCCGTTACAAATATGCCACCGCTGCTGGCGGCCGTGCCGGCGTTGGTCAGGGCCAGGCTGCCGCTGTTGCCAACGGGCGAGAGACCTTCCAGCGTCACGTAGCTGGCATCGATGATGAACAGCGGAGTGGTAGCGTTGGCGGCCAGCGTCACGGCGCGCAGGGCGGCGGGCCGGATGGTAATGGCGTTGGTGGCGCTGCTGCCGGTATTAGCGCTGAGCGTCAGCGGGTAAGTTTCGGTGGGGTAGGAGGCATCCTGCAGCACCAGGGTCAGGGCCCCGCCCAACTCCTTGCTGTTCAGGTCGGCCACGGCGGCCGTGAGCGTGGGGTAGTCGGCGGTGGCGGCGGTGCCCACGGTTTTGATGCCGCTCAACAGGCCCAGAATCTTGTAGGCGCTGGGCTTGGTGGGGGCACTGGTAATGCTGGCCACCGAAGTAGCCGCGAAGCCGGCCCCGGGCGAAGCGCTAACGTTGGGCGTAGCGGCCAAATCCTGGGCCGTAACGAAATACTGGATGGAGTCGCCGGGGGCGGGCACGCTGCGCAGCTTGCTCACGTCGAGCGTGAAAATGTAGCTGGTCGTGGGGGCCGGGCCGGGCGCTACCCATTTCCAGCCGTTGCCGGTGGCGTCGTTGGGCTCGGTGAAGACGTTGGCGTCGGTTTTCTTTTTGTAGTACAGGCGCGGGCCGGTGGTAGCGCCGGAAGCCACGCCGCTGGGGTCCGTAATGACTACGCTCAGGCTGCGGTTGCCGGCACTGGCCGTGCTGGGCAGGGGCTGGTAGGCAATGCTGGGGCCCGTAATATCAATCACCTGGAAGCTGCCTTCGTCGGCGCCGAGGTCGGGGGTGGCCACGGTGCGGGCGGCGTTGTCGATATCCGTGGGCACGGGTAGCGGCGAATTCACCAGGCTCTGGCCACTGCTTTCGGCTTGGGTGGCGGCCCCGGCCTGCAGGTGCGGGTCGGTCAGCGGATTCACGAAGGGTACGTTCTCCGTCACGGCGCTCTGGTCGGCCGGGGCGGCCCGCAGCTTGTACTGGGCCAGGGTCTGGTCGACGGCCGGCGTGGTGGCCACCCCGTAGAAAATCGGCTTTTCGGCCGCCGGCGTGCCGGCGTAGAACAGGTTGTTGTTGGATGCCGCGGCCAGGTTGGTCAGCACGGCGGTGCTTTTGAAGAAAGCCGCGGCCACCCCGCCCCCGCCGCTGGGCAGGGTTATCAGGTTGACGAAGATGTTGTTGCGCAGGTCAACCGGCGGGGTGCCCGAAATGTAAAAGGCCCCGCTTTTGTTGCTGGCCGCCGTGGGCGCGCCGGTGAGCACCACCGTATTGTGGTAGCAGTAGTTGTTGGTGCCGCCGCGGAAGCTCAGGGCCCGCACCGAGGTACCGGCCGTGCTGGCCAGGGCCCGGATGTCGTAGACGAAGTTGTTGTAGACGTTGTTGGTCGTGCCGGCCGTAATGTCCATGCCCGAGGCGAAGCCCGTGGCGCCCGTGGCGGCAATGTCGTAGGTGTAGTTGCGGTAAATGCTGTGCGTCAAGCCGCTGTTGACGTAGATGCCCTGGGCCGCGCCCGAGCTGTTGGTGGCCGTCAGGGCGTGCACCCGGTTGTCGAAGATGTCGGCCGTGTTGCCCGTGCCCGTCGAGTAGATACCGTACACCGAGCTGGTGCCCGTGAGCCCCGAAACCTCGGTGCTGCCCACTTTGGCGGCCGTCTGGCTGCGCAAATAAATACCGTAGACGACGCCCGTGGGCACGTTGGCCGCCCCGGCCCCGATGGTCAGCACCCGGCTGGGCGCCCCGCCCGCCAGCATCCCGATTTCGTTGCCGTTGTCGTAGTTGGTGCTGCCCGCGTCGAGGTTGTAGCCGTAGAAGCAGTCCTGAATCGTGTTCGAGAGGAAGCGGTTCAGGTTGTTGTTGCCGTCCTGCATAAACACCCCGGAGGTTTTGGTCGTGTTGGCCCGGTTCAAATCCACGGTGCTGTTCTGCACCAGGTTGTTGGTGGCCCCGTTTTTCAGCCAGAACCCGTACTCCAGCTGCTGGGCGGCCGTAGTGTTGGTGGCCGCGTCCACCACGTCAATGCCGTTGATGGTCACGTAGTCGGCCCCGTCGAGGGTAAGGCCGGCGTCGGTGGCGCCCGTGCCCACGCCCTGGAGCTTGGGGTTGGCGCCGGAGCCGTCCTTAAGGAAGATAATCCGGCCCGTGGCCGTGCCGCTCACGGTAATGGCCGGGGCAATTTCGGCAAAGACGGCCCCGCTTTTCACCTGGAACAATACCCCGTCGGCACCCACGCCGCCGGCGTTGAGGGCGGTAATGGCGGCCGTGAAAGTCGGGTAGTTGCTCGGGCCCGAACCCGCCGGATCAATGGTTTTGGTGCCGCTGAGCTGGGCGGCGGCCGGGTGAGCCAGTCCCAAAGCCAGCAGTGAGTAAAGAAGTTGTTTCATACGCAATATGTGAGGTGCCACAGGTGGTAGTAAATCCTGTTCAAGGTAGACAAAACCTGGCGTAGTGTTGCCCTTCTACTATATAGAAAGGGCGCAGAACAAGCCGCGGCTTCCGCCGCCAACCTCGCTGCCCCGGGCTGGCTGGTGCGGCCTAACGGGCTGATTATTTTGTGAATCGGGCGGACAAAATGCCCGGCCGGCGGTTAATCAGGCAATCCGGAGCTCAACGGCAATAACCTTATGGATGCTTAGCTCGTCAGTAACGTATCATTTATGGCTTCCCCTTTCGACATGGCTTTCTCTCCTTACCCGCCGGGCTCGGTGCGCGCCCTGCTGGCCACCGACCTCGTGACCGAAGCCACCCGCACCGCCCTGCAGGCCCGCCTCGACGCGCCCGAGTACGAGCCCCAGTTCTTCGACGCGGGCACCTACGAGCTGCTGCGCATGGTGGCGGCCCGCCTGTTTCCGCAGCCCGACCGGGAAGTCCCCATCGAGCTGGCTTCGGCCATCGACCAGCGCCTGCTCACCGGCGGCTCCGACGGCTGGCGCTACGACGTGCTGCCCCCCGACCGGGAAGCCTACCGCCTGGGGTTGGGCGGCATTCGGGAAAGCGCCAAACTGCTCTATGAGAAGGAATTCGAAGACCTGACCGGCCCGCAGCAGGACGCCGTGCTCCAGGCCGTGCAAGACGAAACCGCGCCGGGCAGCATCTGGCAAAAAGTATCGGCCAACCGCTTCTTCGAGGAGCTGCTGGCCGAGCTGACCGAAAACTACTATGCCCACCCCCTGGCCCAGGAGGAAATCGGCTACGCAGGCATGGCCGACGCGCCCGGCTGGACGAAAATTACCCTCAACGAAAAAGAAGCCCGGGAGCCGGAAGAGCTGTGAATGAGTGAAGTGGCGAATGAGTGAAGTAGCCTATGGCGCGGCACCGAACCGGTTGAACCTGACTCTTCACTTATTCACCAATCTAGCTCATTCACTCATTCACTATTTTACTCATTCACCGTTATGCCCGACGAAGAAACCCTGGAAGAAGGCGTGTTGAACCCGGTTAAGCCCGAAATTCAGGACCCGCTGCTGCTAAGTCTGCTGGCTGATACGCCGGTGCTGGCATCGGCCATTGTGCCCGAGCCCGCGCCTTTGGAAATCCCCGTGCCGGCCGAAACCGTGGACTGCATCGTCATCGGGACCGGGGCGGGTGGGGCGCCGCTGCTGGCCCGCCTGGCTATGGCCGGCCTGAAGGTGGTAGCCCTGGAAGCCGGCCCCTGGCACGACCCCAAAAAGGACTTTGCCACCGACGAAAAAGCCCAGGAGTTCCTGTTCTGGAACGACGAGCGGCTCTCGGCCGGCCACGACCCGGTGGCCTTCGGCAAAAACAACTCCGGCACCGGCGTGGGCGGCTCCACGCTGCACTACACGGCCTACACGCCCCGCCCTCAGCCCGAAGACCTGCACCTGCACCGCGACTTCGGCGTGGGCCAGGACTGGCCCTTCGGCTACGAGGAGCTGGAGCCTTACTTCGAGGAGCTGGAGCAGTTTCTGGGTATTTCCGGCCCCACGCCGTATCCGTGGGGGCCGGCCCGCCGCAAAGGCTACCCGCTGGCGCCGCTGCCGCTCAATGGCGCCGCCCAGCTCATGCAACGCGGCTGTGAGGTAATGGGCATCAAAACCTCGCCGGCGGCCAATGCGGCGCTGTCGGCGCGCTACTACCAGGAGGGTGTGGGCTGGCGCGAGGCCTGCACCAACCGCGGCTTCTGCCAGGCTGGCTGCAGCACCGGGGCCAAGGCCAGCATGGACGTGACCTTCCTGCCCCTGGCCGCCGCCCACGGCGCCGATATCCGGCCCGGCTGCTACGTCACGGAAATCGAGCGGGACGAGACGGGCAAAATCACCGGGGTAGTGTACCAGCAGAACGGGCAGGAGCAGCGCCTGCGCTGCCGCCATTTGTTCTTGTGCGCCGGCGCGGTGGAAACGCCGCGGCTGCTCTTGCTCAACGAGCTGGCTTTGAGCAGCGGGCACGTGGGGCGCAACTTCATGGCCCACCCCGGCGTGCAGGTGTTTGGCACCTTTGCCGAGGAAATCCGGCCCTTCAAGGGCATTCCCGGCTCCCTGATTTCCCAGGATACCTTCCGGCCCAAAGACGCGGATTTTGCGGGTGGTTACCTTTTGCAAAGCATTGGCATAATGCCCGTTACGTTTGCCGGGCAGGTGGCCCGGGGCCGCAAACTGTGGGGCGAGCCGCTGCGCCAGTACATGCAGAACTACAACCACATTGCCGGCATCAACATCCTGGGCGACTGCCTGCCCCACGCCGACAACTTCCTGGAACTGGCCGAGGAAAAAGACGCCCGCGGCCTGCCCAAGCCCCGCCTGCACTTCACCAACCACGACAACGAAATCCGGATGAACGCCCACGCCGAAAAGCTGATGCGGCAGATCTGGGAAGCCGCCGGCGCCACCGATATCTGGGCCTTTCCCCGCTCGGCCCACGTCATTGGCACGGCCCGCATGGGCCTCTCGGGCGACGACGCGGTGGTGGACGCCAACGGCAAAGCCTTCGACGTGCCCAACCTCTATATCTGCGACAACTCGGTATTCCCCAGCGCCCTGAGCGTGAACCCCGCCCTGACCATCATGGCCCTGGCCCTGCGCACCGCCGATAAATTCCTGGAAAGCCAGAAGTAATAGAACGACACTCCCCTCCTTCCTTTAAATTCCGCGCATCAAGCGGCGTGGGTGCCCGAAGGGCGGGGTGGTTAATCGTTGCTTAGTTGCAAAACGGCCATTAACGTCAAACAATTTATCCTTCAAGGGTTTATCAAACCAAGTACTGTCAATCTAAACGACATCCGCTTAAACAACACCAGCAACGATTGACCACCCCGCCCTGCGGGCACCCCGCCTTAAAGGAAGGAGGGGAGTGTCGTTCTACTAGAATCCTATGGCCAAAGACTTTTTGAAGCATATCAAAGCCCGGTTCGGGGAAGGCAACTACGCCGGCGACGAATTCGGCGGGGCCGGGGGGCGCGACGGTAGCGGCCTGCCCACCGGGGAGCCCGGCAACTTCATGTTTGCCACCGGCATCGAGTGCTCGTACCCTACCATCGACCACGGCAAAACCCGCCGCGACCTGCTGGCCGAGTGCGGGCACTACGACCGGTGGAAAGAGGATTTGGCCCTGGTGAAAGATATGGGCCTGAAGGTGTTGCGCTACGGGCTGCCGTACTACAGCATCCACCAGGGCCCGGGCAAGTACGACTGGGAGTTTGCCGACCTGGTAATGGCCGAGATGCAGCGCCTGGAAATCACCCCGATTCTGGATTTGCTCCACTTCGGGGTGCCCGACTGGCTCGGCGACTTCCAGAATCCCGAGCTGCCCGTGTACTTCGCCGAGTACGCCGAAGCCGTGGCCCGGCGCTACCCCTGGGTGCGCTACTACACGCCCGTCAACGAGATTTTCGTCACGGCCCGCATGAGCGCCAAAGACGGCATCTGGAACGAGCAGCTCAAGTCGGACCAGGGCTTTGTCACGGCCATCAAGCACCTGGTGGCGGCCAGCATCATGGCCAACCAGCAGATTGCCCAGGTGCGGCCCGACTGCATCATCGTGCAAAGCGAGTCGGCCGAGTACATCCACGAGCTGCGCGCCAACCCCTGCGCCCGGATCAAGCTGGAAAACAAGCTGCGCTTCCTGGCCCTGGACCTGCTCTACGCCCGCCACCCCGACGCCGACGTGCTCAACTACCTCTACGATAATGGCATGACCCGCCAGGAGTACGACTGGTTTATGGCCGGGGAGCCGCCGGGCTACCAGGTGATGGGTAATGACTACTACGGCCGCAACGAGCGAATCATTCTGCCCAACGGCGAGGAATGCACCAGCATGGACGTGCTGGGCTGGTACAACATCACCCACGAGTACTACCTGCGCTACCGCAAGCCGGTGATGCACACCGAAACCAACGTTTTCAACGCCCACGACGCGCCCACCTGGCTCTGGAAACAGTGGGTTAACATCCTCAGGATGCGCGAAGAAGGCATTCCCGTGCTAGGCTTCACCTGGTATTCCCTCATCGACCAGGTGGATTGGGACATTGGTTTGGCCCAGAAAATCGGTAAAGTCAACGCCTGCGGCCTCTACGACCTCGACCGGAAGCCCCGCAAAGTATCGGAAGCCTACCGGCAGCTGCTGCAGGAGTACGGCCAGATTACCATCGTGCCCCACGGCGAAATGTTCCAGGTCACGAAGCAGCCCGCCACGCTGAAAGTGGAGGTGTAAGAACAGAACCTGTCATTGCGAGGCCAAAGGCCGTGGCAATCCGTCCTCTGCGCAGAACGGAATGCCCTTTTACCACAAAGCCCTTTCCTACCGCATGTAGGAAAGGGCTTTTCACTTCAGGGTACTCCACGCATTTCAGAGGACGGATTGCTTCGCGCGGCTCGCAAGGACACAAAAAAGACGTGCGAAAACCGAAAGAGCCGACCTCCTTGCGGAAGCCGGCTCTTGGTGCAGAAAAAGGTAGGTCAGGTACTTACTACACTAAACCGTGGCGGCGGCTACATGTTCAGTAGGCATTTCCGCGTCCACGCCCAGGCCTTTGGCAATGGCCATACCGAGGCGAATATCGGCGCGGAACCAGTGGCACAGCTGGCGCTGGGTAATGAGGTCCTTTTTGGGGCCGTCGATGCCGCTCATGGCACCTACCACGTTGCTGATCAGGTTCTTTTGGGCCTGGGCGTCGAGCAGGCGGAACAGGTTGCCGGCCTGGGTGTAGTGGTCGTCGTTGCCGGGGCCTTCGTTCCGGTCGTAGCGGGCCGCAAAGCCATCCAGCGCCTGGGCGGGCTCGCCCTGGGTTTTGTCTTCTACCGGGCCGTCGAAGGAGTTGGGGAAGTAGTTCGGGCCGGGGCCGCCGTTGTCGCCGAGAGCCATGCGGCCGTCGCGCTGGTAGTTGCTGAAGCCGAAGGGGCAGGCATTTACCGGCAGGTGCTCGTAGTTGGCGCCCAGGCGGTAGCGGTGGGCGTCGGGGTAGCTCAGGATGCGGCCCTGCAGCATTTTATCGGGCGAGTAGCCGATGCCGTCCACTACGTGGGCGGGGGCAAACGCGGCCTGCTCCACATGGGCGTGGTAATTGTCGGGAATGTGGTTGAGCTCCATCACGCCCACTTCCTGGAGTGGGAATTCGCCCTGGGGCCACACTTTGGTCAGGTCGAAGGGATTCCAGCGGAAGTCGCGGGCCTGCTCCTCGGTCATGGTCTGGATGAACATCGTCCAGCGCGGGAAGTCGCCGTTGTCGATGGCGTCGACTAGGTCGTGCTGGGCGAAATCCGGATCCTCGCCCTTCATGCGGGTAGCGTCCTCGCTGCTGAAATTCTTGACGCCCTGCTGGGTCCGGAAGTGAAACTTCACCCAGGTGCGCTCATTTTCGGCGTTAATCAGCGAGAAGGTGTGGGAGCCATAGCCGTGCATGTGGCGGTAGCCGTAGGGCGTGCCGCGGTCCGACATCAGAATCGTGACCTGGTGCAGGCTCTCGGGGTTCAGGCTCCAGTAGTCCCACATCATCGTGGGCGACTTGCGGTTGGAGCGCGCCTCCCGCTTCTGGGTGTGGATAAAGTCGGTGAACTTGAGCGGGTCCTTCACGAAGAACACCGGCGTGTTGTTGCCCACCAGGTCCCAATTGCCGTCTTCGGTGTAGAATTTCAGGGCGAAGCCGCGGGGGTCCCGCTCGGTATCGGCCGAGCCTTTTTCGCCGCCGACGGTGCTGAAACGGGTAAACAGCTTGCACTCGTTGCCGACTTTGCTGAACAGCTTGGCCCGGGTCAGGTGGGTGATGTCGTGCGTGACGGTGAATTTGCCGTAAGCGCCGCTGCCCTTGGCATGGACCACGCGCTCCGGAATCCGCTCCCGGTTGAAATGGGCCGACTTTTCGTGCAGGAAATAGTCCTGCAGCAGTAGCGGCCCACGGGCCCCGGCCGACTGGGAGTTTTGATTATCGAAAATCGGGCGGCCCGAAGCGGTAGTCAGCTTCTTAGGTTGAGTGGATTCTTCCATTGGAACAGAAATGCAGAAAAAGGTTGGAGGTCGGCAGTAGCGCCCGACTAAACCGGCGCGGAGCAAAGGTTGAGCTTCCTGCGGTATAATGAAAATTGATATTTATGATAAGTATATAGCTAATGGTTATACTTGCGGCATGAATTTGCAGCAGCTCGAATACATTGTGGCCCTCGACACTCACCGGCAGTTTGTGCTGGCCGCCACGGCCTGCTGCGTCACCCAGCCCACGCTGAGCATGCAGGTGCAGAAGCTGGAAGAGGAACTGGGCGTGCTGCTCTTCGACCGGACCAGCAAGGGCCTGCAACCCACGGCCGCCGGGGCCAAAGTGGTGCAGCAGGCCCGGCAAGTGCTACGCGAGGTACAGCAGCTCCACGAGGTAGTGCAGCTCGAAAAGGGCGACGTGGTGGGCGAGCTGCGCCTGGGCGTGATTCCGACGCTGGCGCCCTACCTCGTGCCGCTATTCTTAGTGGAGCTGGCCGGGCGCTACCCCGGCCTGCGCCTACACGTGGAGGAGCTGCAGTCGGCCGCCATCATGCAGCGCCTCAAAGACCACACCCTCGACGTGGGCCTGCTCGTGACGCCACTGGACGACAAAGCGTTGCGCGAAATTCCGGTGCTGGAAGAGCCGTTTCTGGGCTACGTGGCCGAAGCGCACCCGCTGTATGCCAAGGAGCTGCTCGAACCCGCCGACCTCGATGCCGACGGGCTGTGGCTGCTGCAGCAGGGGCACTGCTTCCGCCACCAGGTGCTCAACCTCTGCAACCCGCCCGCCCCCACCACGCCCCGGCCCTACACCTACGAAAGCGGCTCCATCGAAACCCTGAAGCAGCTGGTGGCCCGCACCAACGGCTACACCCTGGTGCCCGAATTGTCGGTGCTGGAGGAAGTGGGCCGCAACCCGATGGTGAAGCGCTTCGCGGCGCCCGAGCCGGTGCGGGAGGTGAGCTTGGTGGTGCACTACGGCTTTGTGCGGCTGCCGCTGCTGGCCACCCTGCGCGACGTAATCCTGGCCCGGCTGCCCGCCCGGCTGCAGGTGGGCCGGGCCGGGCAGAAAATTCGGTGGAAGTAACGGCCGAGCTTGCGCCGCCCGGCGGTGGTTTCCGTACGTTCAAGGGAAAGCAACTGCCTGCCTCATGCCCCAACCCATTGATTTACCCGCGCTGGAAGCCGGCACCGGTCCGCTGACCTTCGTTTTTCTGCACTACTGGGCCGGCAGCGGCCGGGAGTGGCGGCTCGTCATGGATGAGCTGAGCGCCGACTTCCACTGCCTGGCCCCCGACTTGCGCGGTTTCGGGCAGGCGCCCGCGCCGGCCCTGGGCTACGCCGTGGAAGACTACGCCGCCGACGTGCTGGCCTTTATTGCCCAGCGCGGCCTGACCAACTTTGTGCTCGTGGGCCATTCCATGGGGGCCAAAACGGCCATGTTCGTGGCCTCGGAGCAGCCCGCCGGCCTGCGGGGCCTGGTGCTGGTGGGCCCGTCGCCGCCCACCATCGAGCCCATGACCGATGCGGACCGGGCGGCTTCGCTCAAAGCCTTCGGCCGCCCGGCAGCGGCGGCGGCTACGGCGGCCAAAATCCTGGTGAAGCCCGTGCCGGACGAGGTACGGGCCAGCGTCATCGAAGACAACCTGCGGGCTTCCCACCCGGCCTGGGACGCCTGGATGCGCTACGGCAGCCGAGAAAATATTGCGGCCCGCCTGTGTTTGGTGCAGGGGCCCTGCCTCATCATCACCGGCAGCGCCGACCCGATTATGTCGCCCTCGGTGCACGGCCTGGAAACCTTGCCGTATTTGCCCGACAACACGCCCCTGGAAATCCTGGGCGGGGTGGGCCACCTACCCCCGTTGGAGGCCCCGCAGGAAGTAGCCCAACTGCTGCGGGAGTTTGTGGGAAAGAATGGGCTGTAGTTTTACGTGGCTGCATTTCAACTGCAACCAGTACCTTCTGCCCGCATGATTCCTTCAAACAACAGCTTGGCCGCCAGTATTATGGAGCTCCGGCAGTTTTGGCAGCGCCAGGCCATTGCCTGCCCACCCGCCGACTTAGCCTACGTGCGGCAAGTAGCCGCTACCAATAGCGTAGTGCTGCCCCCGGATTTTGAGTTGCTCTACAGCACTGTAAGTGGCCCCCCGCAGCTATATCCAAATTATATGGACGAGAATGGCTTCTCCTTGCTACCAGTGGAGGCGTTGCGCACGGAGAACAAAGCCGTGCTTGTAAGAACCTCGCACTCCGCTATTCAGGGGCAGGCGGCCATAACGGAGTTCGTCGATTACCTGCACCGCAGCTGGGTGTACGGCTTTATTGCCGATGCTGATGGCAGCGGCTACCGAATCGGGATTATGCCCACTAAGCAGGTATTCAAAGTGCTGACCACTTCCCTGGCGGAGTTTCTGGCGTGGTACGTTGCCGATGCTGATGTCCTCTACGATTACGAGGAGCCGGTGTAGCTTCGGTTGGTTGCCATTCATTCCTGCCCGCTTTTGAGCAACTTTACCTGCATGAAGTTTCTGCTGCTCCTAAGCCTGCTGACCGTGGCCACCGCCTGCGCCGTTTCCCGTAAAACCGATTCCAAGATTCCCAACTTTGCCGCTTACCCGACCTACAACGGCTCTGACCTGGGCCTGACCTTCGTGCGGGGCCAGGCCACGCTGCGGGTGTGGGCCCCCACGGCCGAAGCCCTGGCGCTCAAGCTTTACGCCGAGGGCACGGGCGGGGCGCCGGTGGCCACGTACGCCATGCAGAAGTCGGCGGGCGGGACCTGGGCGTACCAGCTGCCAGCCCAGCCGCCGGGCCGCTTTTACGTGGTGCAGGCTACTATCGGGGGCCGGCAAATGGCCGAGGTGCCCGACCCGTACGTGCACGCCGTGGGCCTCAACGGCCTGCGCGGCGCTTTGCTCGACCCGGCCACAGTGAGTCCCGCCGACTGGCCCGACGACCGGCGCCCCGAACTCAGGCAGGCCACCGACATCGTCATTGGCGAAGCCCACGTCCGGGACCTGTCCATGCACCCGCAGTCGGGCATCGAGCACCAGGGCAAGTTCCTGGGGCTGACCGAAACCAACACCCACGGCCCGGGCGGCGTGAGCACCGGGCTGCGGCATTTGCAGGATTTGGGCATCACCCACCTGCACCTGCTGCCCACCAACGACTTTGCGTCCGTGGATGAAAGCCGGCTGGAGGAAAACCGCTACAACTGGGGCTACGACCCGCTGCACTACTCCGTGCCCGAGGGCTCCTACAGCACTGACCCCGCCAACCCCGCCGCCCGCATCCTGGAATTCAAACAGCTGATCCAGACCCTGCACCGCCACGACCTGCGTCTGGTGCTCGACGTGGTATATAACCACACCGCCAATGCCGCCCGCAGCTCCTTCGACCAGCTCGTGCCCGGCTACTACTACCGCCAGAAGCCCGATGGCACCTACTCCGACGCCACGGCCTGCGGCAACGAAGTGGCCTCCGAGCGGACCATGGTGCGCAAGCTCATCGTGGAGTCGGTGGCGTACTGGGCCCGGGAATACCACGTGGATGGCTTCCGTTTCGATTTGATGGGCGTGCTCGACTTGCGCACCATGCGGGCCGTGCGCGTGGCCCTGGATGAAGTGGACCACAGCATTTTCGTGTACGGGGAAGGCTGGACGGCCGGCAGCAGCCCCCTGCCCGAAACCGAAAGGGCCGTGAAGGCCAACATCCTCAAGCTGGACCGGATTGCCGCTTTCGGCGACGAGCTGCGCGACGCGGTGAAAGGCCACTACGCCCGCCAGAACGAGCCGGGCTTTGCCAGCGGGCAGCCCGGCCTGGAGGAAAGCGTGAAGTTCGGCATCGTGGGGGCCACCCAGCACCCCGGGCTCGACTACTCCAGGGTGAACTACGCCAAGGCGCCCTGGGCCAAGGAGCCCAGCCAGGCCATCAACTACGTGGCCTGCCACGACGACCGGGTGCTCTGGGACAAGCTCACCGTGGCCAACCCCGGCGCCTCGGAGGAAGAGCTGATCCGGATGGACGTGCTCAGCAACACCATCGTTTTTACCAGCCAAGGTATTCCGTTTCTGCCCGTCGGCGACGAGTTTCTGCGCACCAAGGGCGGCTCCCACAACTCCTACAACCTGCCCGACAACGTGAACCAGCTCGACTGGACCCGCAAGGCGCAGTACCAAAACGTATTCGAGTTTTACCGTCAGCTGCTGGCCCTGCGCAAAGCCCACCCGGCCTTCCGCCTGCCCACCCGGGAGCTGGTCGAAAAGCACCTGGCCTTTCTGCCGAACATGCCCACCAATACCATTGGCTACCAGCTGCTCAACCACGCCGGCGGCGACGACTGGGGCACGATTACGGTGCTGCTGAACGGCAACCGCGCGGCTACTGCCGTGGCCGTGCCCGCCGGAACGTACTCGGTGGTGCTGCGGGGTGCCGATATCAGCCAGAAAGGCCTCGACAAGCTGGTGGTAGAAGCCGGGAAGCCCCTGACGCTGCCCGCCTCCTCGGCCCTGATTCTGGTGCAGCCCTAGCGCCCCGGTGGCCCGGCGGGCGTAACCGCGGAGCCGCGGGCGGGGTAAGAGTCCTGCGGACGGGCTTGCCCCGCCCGCCTGATTTCAGCAACTCCACGAATGGCTTTACTTTCGGAAATGCGCCGGGCCGGGCGCCGGCACTGGCCGCACTACGCGGCCGAGGCGGCGGGCATTGGCTTCTTCATGCTCTGCGGCACGCTGCTCACCATTTTGTTTGAACACCCGGAGTCCCCGGCCTACCAGGCCCTGGCCGGGCAGGATTTGCTGCGCCGGGCCGGCATCGGGGTGGGAATGGGGCTGGTGATTGTGGTGCTGGTGTACAATCCGTGGGGCAAGAAGTCGGGGGCCCACATCAACCCGGCCGTGACGCTGGCCTTCTGGCAGCTGGGCAAAATCCGGCGGGCCGATGCCCTGTGGTACATCCTGGCCCAGCTGGCCGGCGCCCTGCTGATGGGCCAGCTGCTCAAGCTGACCCTGGGCCAGTACTTTGCGCACCCGGCCGTCAACTACATGGTAACCGAGCCCAAGAAGCACGGGCAGCTGGTGGCTTTCGGCGCCGAGTTCGTCATTTCCTTTATCCTGATGGTGGTCATGCTGCTGGCCCTGCACCACGAGCGGCTCAAGAAGTCGACGGGCTGGCTCATCGGCGGGCTGCTGCTGCTCTACATTACCTTCGAAAGCCCTTTGTCCAGCATGAGCCTCAACCCGGCCCGGACCCTGGGCAGCGCCGTGGCCGCCCAGAGCTACACCGGCCTGTGGCTCTACTGGGTGGCGCCCATCGGGGCCATGCTGCTGGCCACCGTCTTTTTCAACAAGGTCTACAAAGGCCAGGACCTAGCCTGCGCCATCCTGGCCGGCTGCGCTGCCGCCCCCAACACGCCCCACGCCACCGAGCCCCCGGTGTATCCGCAGGAGCGGTGAAGTGGCGAGATGGTGAAATAGTGAAGTGGTGAACTGGTGAGTTGTCGTTCTGGCCCCTTTTTTCGGCTGTCCTCTTTCATCTGTCATCCTGAGCAGAGCGAAGGACCTTCCTCACCTGAGTGACAAACCGGATTAAACGCATAAAAGCCCTTTCCTGCCTGAGCGGGAAAGGGCCTTTGTGCGTTGGTACTGCCTTGAGTGGGGTAGGTGAGGAAGGTCCTTCGCAAGCGTACGCCGGATGAAGGATGACAGAACAGCAAACTCACCATTTCACCATTTCACCATCTTACCATGTCACCACTTAATCAAGCGCCCGGTCACGGAAGAGGACGTAGCCGATGTGGGCGAAGACGCCGAATTTATGGTCCTGGTCGTCGTAGTGGATGAACTGCAGGGAGGCCGGGCCGACGGGCGTTTGGTAGACCAGGCCGGTCATGGCCGTGAGGTAGGGGCGACTGATGGTGTTGCCGCGGCGGGCCAGCACGGTGTTGGCTTCCTGCCGCTCCCACTGCCGCACCAGCACGTGGGTGTATACTTCGGTGCGCCATTCTACCGGGCCCAGCACGGCCTTGGTGTAGCGCAAACCCACGGCGGCGTAGGCCGTGCCCCGGTAACGGTCCAGGAAGATGGTGCGGGAGTCGGGCAGGGGCAAAAAGGCCGGGGCCGAGGTGAGCGAGGCCCGGTAGGTGGCAAACGGCCCCTGCGTGGTAGCCACGGCGTCGAAAATATAGCCCCAGGCATTCACCTTGCGGCCCACCGAATCGACCTTGTTGAAGGTGAAGTACTGCTCGATAAACAGGTTGGCTTTCAGAAACGTCTGGTTTTTGGTACGCTCGGGCAGCTCCCCGGCCGTGGTGCCGGGCGTGTACTTCTCCTGGGCCGATACGCCCCGCACGCTGAAGTCGACGCGGCGGCCACTGACGGCGTACTGCCGGCGGTTCAACGAGTTCCGCTCGAAGCGGCCGGCCGCCGTCAGGCCCTGCAGGCGGTCCTGGTCGAGGGTGGCGTTGGAGCTGATTTCGTCGGTGTTGGCGTACTGGTCGCGGTTGGTAAACAGGCCCCCGCTCAGGGTGTAGCGGCTGCGGTAGTTGGGGCTGAAGCCAATCTGGAGCTCGGTTTTGAAGTCGCGCTGGCTGAGCTGGGTGTTCTGGGCCGTGGTGCCCAGCAGGCCACCGGTGTCCTGGTAGTTGAAGTTGTTGAAAGTCACGGTGGGCTCGAAATAGAGCGGAATCCGGCCCGGAATGCTGACCCGGAACGAGCCCCGGGCCCCGTTGTAGAACCGCCCGATGGTGGCATCGGCCCGCACGGTGTAGAGGTAGCGGTTCAGGTAGCGGTACGCCCCCCCGATGTAGAAGTTGTTCATCGAGCGGGTCGAGAGCATCACGCCCAGGTCGGCGGTGAGGTTGCTGTTCTGGCGCGCGTCGATGCCCAGCACGTAGCCTTCCTGCTTCTGGTCGTAGCGGATGCGGGGGTAGACGTTGTTGAAGAAGTCGTTGTTGACGAGCCGGTAGTAGCCTTCCTCAATGTCGCCGGGCGAGTAATTGGTGCCGGTTTTGACGAAGAAGCGCCGCACGAAATCCTGCTGCTGCCGGGGCAGGCCCTGCACCGTGATTTGCTTGAAGTCGGGGCGGGGGGCCTTGTTGCGGAAGGCCTGGCGCCGCTGCTGCAACGCCAGAGTGTCTTCGCGCCGGCTGATGCGCCGCAGGGTCAGCTCCATCTTTTTGTCGGCGGCCTGCTCGCCCAGCTGCACCAGCTGCCGCACCTTGTTGAAGTCGGCCGCGGTGATGCCGTCCAGGTCGGGCTGAATGAAGATGCCGTTGCGGCCTACCGAAGTGGTATCGGCCACGTTGGAGCCCAGAAAAATCAGGGTACTGGTCAGCAGCTGGTCGTCCTTTTCCTTGGGGTACTTGTTGAAGGCCACGTCGCCCACGTTCACGCCGATAATGATGTCGGGCTTAAACTCGTCGCGCATCACCCCGGTGGGAAAATTATCCACCACGGCCCCGTCGAAAAGGTAGCGGCCGTCGGCCTGGCGGATGGGGCGGAAGGCCAGCGGAAAGGCCATGGAATTGCGCACCGCGTCGGAGAGGGAGCCGCTGCGCTGCACCACTTTCTCGCGGGTGAACACCTCGGAGGCCACGGCCCGGTAGGGCACCAGCAGCTTATTGAAATCGTAGTCGGCAATGGCGCCGGCCGGGGCCAGCATGGTGGCCAGCACGTAGTTCAGGGTTACGTCGTTCACCAGCTTGGGCGTCACGCGGGTGCGGAGCGACGAGTCCACGGCCAGGCGCAGGTGCAGGGCGGCGGGGCTGGGTTCCACGTCGTAGTAGTTATACACCTTGCCTTCCAGCGGCACCCCCGACACCCAGTCCTGAAAGGCGGGAGCCAGCACGATTTCCTCGATTTCCTTGGGCGTGTAGCCCGCCGCGTAGAGGGCGCCCACGATGGCGCCCATGCTGGTGCCCACGATGTAGTCGATGGGAATCCGGTTTTTTTCGAGCTGCTTGAGCACGCCCACGTGGGCCAAGCCCTTGGCGCCGCCGCCGCTGAGTACAAGGCCCACTTTCTGGGCCGAAACGGGAGATATGGAAAAGGCCGATACCAGCAGAAGCAGGCACCAGCAGTAGAGGTTGCGCATAGGGGTCAGGGGAGTAAACGGCCCGGGTTCGGGTTCGGCTTTCCCTACGCATTCAGGGGAGGGGAGTTGCCCATTATATAGATGAAGAGGAATGTTCGCGGTCCTTCCGTAAGCTGAACCGGTGTTTAGGCCTGTCTATCCACTGGGCTAGGCATAAAAACCGCCTGATTTCCGGGCGCTTTCGGGCAGCTAAGCCGGTCTGGTAGACCGCATACCGATGAGATTTCATCCGGAAATTTTCTTGCCTGGCTGCGCTTGCGTCGCCCTGCTACGAATTGTACCGCGCCGCCTGGGTGTAGAGACGCATACTTGCGTCTCAATCGTTGTTTGCTGAGGATTGCGTGAGGGCCTAATCGTTCAACGACGAGACGCAAATATGCGTCTCTACATTGTGCAACGGCCTCTAGAGGCGAACCGCCCTCTATCGGCGCGGGACGCGCGGCGCAGATCCCCTCTGGCGTAGTCGTCACTCGGCAATAGCCGAGCGACTGCCGGAGCGGCCGGACTGAGACCCAACCATTTCAAGCGTAGCCTATTTTCTGAAAAATTGAAAAATAAGCTACGCCTCATGCAGTCCTATTTGGTCATCGAAGGTCAGCGTAAGCAATGGCACCAAGCTGCAAGGTTCGGCCCCTTATTTTGTTACTTTGCTGCTAATACTTCTACTAGATTTTATGGCCAAAAAATACCAGGTTTTCATTAGTTCCACCTTCGATGACCTCAAAGAGCACCGCGATGCAGTAGTGAAGGCCGTGCTCCAACTCGGCCACCTGCCCGTGGGCATGGAGATGTTCAACGCTGGCGATCAAACCCAATGGGAAACCATCAGAAGCTATATCGATAGCTCCGATTACTACCTCGTAGTGCTGGCCCATCGCTACGGCTCAATTGACCCTGGCAGCGGCCTCAGCTACACAGAGCAGGAGTACGACTATGCCGGAGAGCAGGGGATTCCACGTCTAGGATTCGTCATTGATAAGAACGCGCAATGGCCCGCTAGTCAAGTGGAGGCAAAAGCAAAAAAAAAGCTTGATGCTTTCAAAAGCAAGGTTGGCAAAGCCCGAGTTATCAAATTCTGGGATACGACTGATAAGCTGGCTTATCACATTTCGCTTTCGCTCAGTAATGAAATTGCTATCAATCCGCGCACTGGCTGGGTGCGGGCTACAGAAGCAGCTAGCCCGCAGGTAGCAGAGGAATTGGCGCGATTAATCAAAGAAAACAAGAAATTCCAAGCACAAATAGCCGAAAGCCAGCTCAATAGTAAAATAGATGTTTTGAAAAAAGTAATCAGCGAAACATATATTACTTCAGATAAAGACCATGCTGTTAAAGTAAATCTATACGAAGTATTTATGGCTGTTAGCTCGTTACAGCCAGACGCAAGCAAAGGTGGTATATCAAACGAAATTGATAAAAATAAAGGGAGGGACGATAATTTTTACAATGCCATTGAAAACGCACTAAAAGAATTGGTGCGTTTAGGATTGACAACCACCGAAACAATGTCCTCAAACCAGCCTGGTCTGTCGCAGTGGAAAGAAATCTTTGCTTATGACGTGTGGAAATTGACTGAAAAAGGCTCAGAACTTTACACTTTAATTCGCTATTCTCATCTTAAGTAACTTCACCTAGCTCTGGCCACTGCCGTCCTACGCTCCCGATGAAAAGCCCAAAACTCCACCCATGTACCCCGGTGCGCCTGCTGCGGCTAACAGCTCGGCCAGCCGGTTAGGACCATAGTGCAGCAGCAGGTTCCACTGGAATAGGTGCGTCGCTACCGGTCAGCGGATAACTACAGCACTGGGTGTAGAAAACCTCGACTAAAGTAGATTTATATTCTACACACCCTGTAGAATATAAATCTATTTTAGTCGAGGTTTTCTACACTTTTCTCCCATGCCCCGTCCCGCAAATCACTCCTCGTCCCTGTTTGCGCAGGTCCGCGCGTATTTTGGCCTTACCCAGCACCAGCTGGCCGAATTTCTGGGGGTGCCGGGGTCACAGGTCAGCCACCTCGAAGCCGGCCGCCGCCGGCCCAGTCTAGCCCTACTCGATGCCCTGGCGCCCCTGACCCAGCAGATGCCCGACGAGCCCGCGCCGGCTCCTGCCGTGCCCGAGGGCCAGCTCGCGGCCGGCCCCTTGCAGGAGCGGCTGCGGTACTGCCGCTGGCGGGCCACTAACCTGCGCTACGAAATGCTGCCCCTGGAAGCCCGGGCGGCGGTGGCCGCCCGCTGGGCCCGGGCCCTGCCCGCGCTGCTGGCCCCGCTGCCCAAGGCCGACGCCCTGGCCCCGCCCGTGCTCGATGCCACGCCGGCCGGGCAGGCAGCCTACCGGCAGTGGTTTCAGCGCTGCTGGCTCGATACCCGACCCACTGCCCTGGACCCCGAGGCCCTGGCCCAGTGGCACCTGCTGCGGCTGCGGGCCGAGGCCCTGGAAACCGAAGCTGCGGCCCTGGAAAAGCTGCTGGCCCCAGCCCCAAAATAAATAGGGGCTGGGGCTTGGGCCAGTCGAGCTTGCCGGCTACATTTAAGCACTATCCCTCGTGCCCGGCCCCTGGCCCGGGCGGGTCGTCGTGGCCGCTCCGCCCAATTAGTACTCAATTCGTTACGCCTTATTGCACTATGCCGCCCCGCACTGCTGGTCGGTCAGGCTTTTGGGAATAGGCCTGTCTTATTTTCTACTGTTTAACCCCTTTTTGTATGCCTGCTAACCCCATTACTTTCCTGAAGTCCCGCGCCGAGTGCGACGCCGTTCTGGCCACCCTGGCCCTGAAGCTGCGAACCTACCAGCACCGCGACTACAACGCCACTTTCGCCGACGAAACCGACGAACTGCGCACCGCCAGCACGGCCACCCGCCTGGCCAAAGCCGCCGCCGCCGTGGAGCGCTACACCCAGGACCTGGCCGACCCTGACCTCACCAAAACCGAGTGGACGCGCATCAAGCAAGCCCTGATTACGGCCACTGCCCAGCGCGACCGGCTCGAACTGGCCGTCACCGACGATACCGGCGCCGACGCCTACCTGGCCGATGTGGACGACGACCTGCTGGACGGGCAAGTGGCCATCCTGCTGGCCGCCCAAAAAGCCGTCACCGACCACCGCGCCACCTTAGCGGCGTGATGCCCGCGCTCCTATGATTTGAAAGGCGGCCCGCCACGAGGGGCCGCCTTTTTTGTGGCTGTACCGCGACGAAAAAGCCGCTCGGCGGGGCTAGTCTGGCCGCGCCGCCGCGCCAGGAGCCAGCCTCGGGCCCCGGGTAAAAAGCTCCCAACCGTGTAAACTGGCCGGCCGGGGTATTACTTTCGGGTATGTCCACGCTTCTTCTCGACCAGCCCGTTCCCGTGTATCCCCTCACGCCGCAGCAAACGCCCGGCAGCGGCTTGCTTCAGCTGGCCCGGGCGCAAGGACAGCAGCCGGCATTCCGGCAAAACATGCTGCGGCCCCACCGCAAGGACTATTACCACCTGGTGTTCGTGCAGCGGGGCGGTAGCCGGCACTGGGTGGATATGACGCCCTACGTGCTGAAAGAAAATGCGCTGTACTTCTCGGCCCCCGGCCAGCTGCAGCTGAAAGAAAAGCTGCTGCCGCTGTGGGGGTTCAGCCTGGCCTTTACCCGCGAGTTTCTGGCCTTGCAGCCCAACGCGGCCCTGGCGCAGCTGCCGCTGCTGCGCAACCCCCAGAACGGCCACGAGCTGCTCCTGGCGCCGGCCGACGTCGCCTTCGTGGAAGACCTCTTCACCAAGCTCGAAGCCGAGTACCAGCAGCCCGGCGAGTGGCAGCAGCCCATGCTCACGGCCCACCTCACCGTGCTGCTCACCTACCTCAGCCGGCTCTACACGGCGCAGTTTCCGGGCGACGAGCCCTCGGCCGACCAGCTGCTGCTCCAGAGGTACCGGGCCCGGATTGAGGAGTGCTTCCGCGAGCGGCACGAGGTAAGCGCCTATGCGGCCCTACTCCACATCTCGGCCGGGCACCTGAGCGAGGTGGTGAAAGCCCAGAGCGGCAAGCCGGCCATTGCCCACATTCAGGAGCGCCTGGTACTGGAAGCCCGGCGCCTGCTGTTCCACACCCCGCAGTCGGTGAAGGAAATTGCCTTCGACCTGGGCTTTGCCGATGCTTCTTACTTCAGCCGCTTCTTCAAGCGCGAAACCGGCCTCACCCCGGCCGAGTACCGCGCCAGCAGCCGCGAAATGTACCCGTGATGCCGACGAATGTGCCACAATGACGCTACTAGGGCCCGGTAGCTTTGTGCTGTTCAACCAAGCACCACATTTCCATGAAGAAAGCATTGATTACCGGAGCCAACAAAAGCATCGGTTTTGAAGCCGCCCGCCTGCTCCTGCAACAGGGCTATTACGTGTACCTCGGTAGCCGCGACCTCTCCAACGGTCAGCAAGCCGTGGCCCGGCTGCATGCCGAAGGCCTCACCCAGGTAGAGCCCATCCAGCTCGACGTAGCCGACGCCGCCTCGGTAAAAGCCGCCCGGGAAACCGTCGGCCAGCACACCACCGTCCTCGACGTGCTCATCAACAACGCCGGCATCAACGGCGGCATGCCGCAGTCGGCCCTCACCGCCGAACCCAGTCAGTTTAAAAAGGTGTTCGACACCAACTTCTTTGGCGTAATAGCCGTCACGCAGGCCTTTCTCGACCTGTTGCGCGAGTCGCCGGAGCCCCGCATCGTGAACGTCAGCTCGGCCCAGGGCTCCCTGACCCTGCACAGCGACCCGGCCCACGGGTACAAGTACTACGACCACAAAGCGGCCGTGTACCACTCCTCCAAGTCGGCCCTCAACATGTACACCATCAACCTGGCCTACGAGCTGCGCGACACCCCCTTCAAAGTGAATGCCGTGGACCCGGGCTTCGTCGCCACCGATTTCAACGGCCACCGCGGCACCGGCACCGTGCAGGAAGCCGGCGCCCGGGTCGTGAAGTACGCCCTGCTGGACGCCCACGGCCCGACCGGCAAGTTCGTCAGCGAGGAATACAACCCCGAAACCGGCGAAATCCCCTGGTAAACGCGGTCAGTGTGATTGAAGCTAGCTTCTAACCAACGCCAGAACTGACAATACCCCGTGTGAAAAACGACAAGAGGCCAAAGCCCCCGTAGCTTCAGCCTCTTGTCGTTTGTGCGTGCTTCGTTCATGTTGCTTACGCGGCGCTGCCGGAAACGGCAAACTGCACCCGGGCCTCAAAAATATTGTCTTCCTCACGCAACAGCAGCCGGGCTCCGTGCAGCTCCGCAATGCGGCTACTGAGCCACAAGCCCAGGCCGGCCCCGTCGCTGAGCACGTCGGCCTGGTAGTAGGCCGAGGTCAGCCGGCTCAAGTCGCCCAGGGAATGAGGCAGGGGGTTGCGGACGGCGGCAAACAGGCCCGCGGAACCCGGCTCCCGGCCCACGACGACCTGCACGGCTGCCCCCGGCGGCGCATGGCGCATGGCATTTTCCAGCAGGTTCAGCAGCACCGTCGTCAGCTTGTCGGCATCGGCCAGCACCTGATAGGAAGCAACCTGTTCGTCGAAGAGCAGCTCCAGCGGCCGGCCCGCAGTCCGGAAGCGGGGCAGGAGCCGGTCGGTGGCCGCCAGTACCAGCTCATCGAGCAGCACGGGGTGCAGGTGCAGGGGCAAAGCCTCGGCCCCGAGGCGGCTGACCAGCAGGAAGTCATCGACCAAGCGGCTCAGCCGCCGGATTTCTTCGAGCTGCCCGCTCAGTTGCTGGTGGTTGGCGGCCGGCAGGGCGGGGTCGAGCAGGGTCACGGCCAAGCCGGTGTGCAACGTCGCCAGCGGGGTACGCAGCTCGTGGGCGGCGGCGGCCAGAAAGTTGTCCTGGAGCTGGGCTCCTTCGCGCAGGCGCCGCAGCATGGCGTTCAGCGCTTCGGCCAGTTCCTGTACTTCGTCGTAGGTGGCGGGCACGGGCAGAGACACGGCGTCCCGGGCCGTAGCCACCGCCCGCGCTGCCTGGGCCATGCGCCGCAACGGCCGCAGCACCACGTTGCCCAGGGCCAGGGCCAGCACTACGGCCAGCAGCAGGCTGCCCAGGGCCGTGAGCAGCAGCCCCTGCCGCACCTGGGCCAGCTCGGTGTGCAGGGCCGTATCGGGGTGGGCCAACCACAGCTCCAGGTGGTCGTCGGGGCGCAGAATCATGGTGCGCTGTACCCGCACCCGCCGCCAGCCCTCCGTTGTGAAACCGGGCCAGCCCGCCGAGCGGAATATTTCCAGCGGCGGGGCGCCCGGGGCCACGTAGCGCACCAGGATACGCTCGTCGAGCTGGTCGGGCAGGGGCACCACGGGCCGGTCGTTGCCTAGCTCGGTACGGTTTAGCAGCAGCGTGGCACGGGCCTGCAGGCGGGCGTCGTCGGCGCGGCTTAGCACCTGGCGCAGGTGCAGGTACTGGTAGCCCCCGGCCAGCCCGGTGGTGAGCCCTACTACTAGGGCCAGGGCCAGAAACAGGCTGGTGCGCAAAGAAAGCGGGCGGCGCAGCATGGGCATTACAGGGAAGCCGTGGGGCTGCCTACCAGGCGGTAGCCATGGCCCACCACCGTTTCGAGCAGGGGCGGCCGGTCGGGGAAGGCGCGGTCCAGCTTGCGGCGCAGCTGGGAAATGTGCACCTCAATAACGTTGGAGCCCATGTCGAAGTCCACGTCCCAGACCTTTTCGGCAATACGGGTTTTGGTGACGACGCGCCCGGCGTTGCGCAGCAGCAAGTCGAGCAGGGCAAACTCCCGGTTGGTGAGCGTGAGTGGCTGTCCGGCCCGCGTCACCGAGCGGTGAATTGGGTCCAGCTCCAGGTCGGCGAGGCGGAGCACGGCGGCTTCCGGGCTGCCGCGCTTGCGCTCCACGGCCCGCAGCCGGGCCAGCAGCTCGTCGAACTCAAAGGGCTTGCGCAGGTAGTCTACCGCCCCGGCGTCGAGCCCCCGGATAACGTGGGGGGTGTCGGACAAGGCACTGAGGATGATGACCGGCACGCCGTCGAGGCCGAACTCGCGCAGGTTGCGCAGCACCTCGAAGCCGTTCTGGCCGGGCAGCATCAAGTCGAGCAGGATAACGTCGTAGCTAGTAGTGGCGGCCCGCTCCAGGCCTTCGGGGCCGGTGGCGGCTACGTCGGCCACGTGGCCGGCCTGCACCAGACCCTGTTGCACAAAGCCGGCCAGGCGGGCCTCATCCTCAATGAGCAGAATTCGCATGGGCAGCGAAGCTAAGCAAATGCACGCAAGGCCTACTACCCGGGCGGGTGGTAGGCCTTGCTTAGGCTAGTTGATGAGAAACTGGACGTTGTCCACGGTAAGGGTCAGGGCATGAATGCGGCGCAGCTTATCAGCGGCCACGGCCCCGCGGTGCAGCTCCAGGGGCAGGCCGGTAGCCTGCAGCGTGGTGCCGGTCTTGAGCTTGTCGGCCAGCTGCACACCCACGTGGGGCGGCACGGTCAGCAGGGTCTGGTCGGCCAGCATAATGGCCCGCAGGTGGCCCTGCCGGTCGTTGCGCAGGGCCGTAATGCGGCCTTCCACCGCTACCGGCTTGCGCTTGCCCACCGGGGGCAGGGGCGGGGCCGGCGGGGGTGGGGGCGGCGTCATGGGTGGCTCACCAGGCGTCTGGCCGGGCACCGGCGGGGCGGGCGGCGGAGGTGGCGGCAGGGCCATGACCAAGGTTTTCTTGCCGAGCTTGACGCTCACCAATTCCCGGCGGGCACCTCCTTCCTGGAGCTGGTGCTGCGTGGTGGTGAAATGGATGCTCTGCCCGGGCTTGATTACGGTCATCAGGGACTCGGCCAGGTCGGGCAGGAAGTGCACCGAGTCCTGGGTGCCGCCGGCCTGGTAGATGAAGCCGTCGTAGAGGCCTTCGGGGTTGGCCGTGTAGCGTAGCAGCGTGCCCGAGCGTTCCTGGGTGGCCAGGGCCGGCGGGGAAGGGTGGCGGGGCTTCTGGGCCAGGGCCTTGGGTAGGGGGCCGGCCAGCAGGAGCAGGAGCAACGGTAAGAAGTGGACTGATTTAAGCATACAAGCGAGAAGCTAATAACTGGGCTTGTTCCCAATCGATACTTCAAAGGTGCCGGGCGTACCTAACGACGGGCTGAAGCTCACATTAATTTTTCTTCAGGTGCCGCCGCCCATTTCGCCCTTGCTCACCACTTCCTGAAAATGACGTACACCGCCGCCACCAGCAGCCCGAAGCCCACTAAGTGGTTCCAGCCCAGCTTGTCGGTTTTGAATACGTAGACGGCGCAGAGCGTGAAGACCGTCAGACTCACCACTTCCTGAATCACCTTGAGCTGAAACAGGCTGAAGGGGCCGCCGTTTTCCTCGAAACCCAGGCGGTTGGCGGGCACCTGAAACACGTACTCGAAGAAGGCCAAGCCCCAACTGATGAGAATCACGCCCACCAGGCCCAGGCCGTGCAGCCAGGTGATTTTCTTGAACTGCAGGTGCCCGTACCAGGCGAAGGTCATGAACAGGTTGGAGATGGTGAGCAGCAGGATGGTGTAGAAACCTTTCATAGGAGCAGCATACAAAGAATAGTGCGCAGTACGAGTTTGGAGCGGGCCGGGTGCCGACTCCTGGCCCAAGGACCGTTGCCAGATAAGCAGGCCGGGAATGGGCGGCTGCTTAGCCCAGCATTCCACCCCCTGCTGTAAGGGCCACAAAGCCGAGCAGCAGCAGCAAAAGTACCAGGATGAAGGTGAGCAGCTGGGCCCAGTTATAGGGTCCGTCTTTACGGGGAAAGTCCCGATTGAGCCAGCGGAAGTTGTAGAGGCCGGCGGCCAGCAGGCCAAACAGCAAAAGCATAACAGCCCGGTGCCAGCTGATTTCTACCGTTTTCAGTCGCAGCCATTCCGGGTACGTCAAATTCCGGTTGCCATAGCCGGGGAAAAGAATTTGCAGCAGCAGCCCATACAGGCTTTTGTTAAATATCAGTAGTACCAATAGCCCCCATAGGAAAGCCAGGCGCAGCTTGGTGCGAGTCAGGAAGTGCATGAGCAGCGTCGTGGGGGTAACTGGGCCGCCGGCTTAGCCGAGCGGAATTAACCGGCTTGGAAAGGTAGCAAAAGCGCCCGGCCTGCGCGTGGGCTGGGTTTACGGAGCCCCGAAAGTAGCTACCTTGGCGGCGTTATGGCCCTTGCTCCCCGTCCTGCTCCCTCGAAGCCCGCCAGTCCGCTCGACCCGGGCATTGGCGTCAACTTTGGCCAGCCCACGCGCCGGGCCATCAACCACGACGGCTCCTTCAACGTGCGCCGCCGTAGTAGCCAGGCCCACGTGCGCGACCTGTACCAGGAGCTGATTACCATGGACTGGCTGCCGTTTCTGGGTTTGGTCTTCAGCGGACTTACTCTGGTCAACCTGCTGTTTGCGGCCGGCTACCTGTGGCTGGGCCTGGAGCACCTGAGCGGCACGGCCACGCTCACCCACATTCCGCCGTTTCTGCAGGCATTTTTCTTTAGCGTCCAAACCTTCACCACCGTGGGCTACGGCGGCATTGCCCCCAACAGCATCGGGACCGGGCTGCTGGCCAGCGCCGAGGCCATGACCGGCCTGCTGATGGCGGCCCTGGCCACGGGCCTGCTCTACGGGCGGTTTTCGCGGCCCCGGGCGGGCATCCTCTTCAGCCGCACCGCCCTGATTACGACCCGCCCCAACGGTCAGGCTAGCCTGCAGTTTCGGGTGGCCAACCGCCACCGCAGCACCCTGGTGGAGCTGCGGGCCCGGGTGCTGCTGCAGTTCACCGACCCCGACGGCAACCGCAGCTACCACAACCTGATTCTGGAGCGCGACTCGGTGTATTTCTTTCCCCTGAACTGGACCATTGCCCACGACATCACTCCGGAAAGCCCCCTGCACGGCCTCACCCAGCAGGATTTGACGGCCCGCTACGCCGAAATTCTGATTTCCCTGAAGGGCTACGACGACACCTTTGCTCAGGACGTGCACGCCCGCAACTCCTACCGCTTCGACGAGCTGGAGTGGAACCGCCGCTACGTGCGCGCCTACGACATCGAGGACGACGGCGTGGTGGTGCTGGACCTGGACCGGCTGCACGAAACCGAGGCCGTGTAGCGGGTGCGGGGCCAAAGGGGGGCGGCGCCGAGCAACTGCCCAGCCGCCCGACCGTCGACAAACCCCGGCCGGAGTGGCTGGTTGTAGAAGGGGAAAAGCGGAAAACGGAACATCTTTCCCTAGCTTGCTCCGATTCTGCCTGGCCGCTGACCCGCTGCGCGGCGGCAGTAAACTGAACATCATACAGCTGATGTGGTTGTGGTGGCCTTTACCCGGCAGTTATTCTTAGTTCTACTAGCTTGTCCTCATTCACCGTTCTTGTTACTGGCTGCGCCGGCTTCATCGGCTCCCACTTGTGCGAGCGGCTGCTGCGCGAGGGCTACCGCGTGGTGGGCCTCGACAACTTTGACCCCTTCTACCCGCGGGCGGTGAAGGAGCAGAATATGGCCGCTTTTGCCGAACACCCGCACTTCACCTTCTACGAAGCCGACCTGCGCCAGGGTCCCGCCGCCCTGCCCCCGGTACCGGTCGAGGTAGTGGTGCACCTGGCGGCCAAGGCCGGCGTGGGCCCCTCGGTGCAACAGCCGGCGGCGTACGTGGAAAACAACGTCATGGGCACGCTGCACTTGCTCGAGTGGATGCGGCAGCAGGGCGTCAATAAGCTGTTTTTCGCCTCGTCGTCGTCGGTGTACGGCAACTCTACCGAGAAGCCCTTCCGGGAAGATCTGAACCCGCTGGCCACCTGCATTTCGCCCTACGCGGCCAGCAAATTGGCCGGCGAGGAGCTGGTCCACACCTACCATCACCTCTACCAGCTCGACGCGCTGAACGCCCGGTTTTTCACCGTGTACGGCCCGCGCCAGCGCCCCGATTTGGCCATTCACAAGTTTGCGCGCCTGCTGCGCGCCAGCCAGCCCATTCCGGTATTCGGCGACGGCAGCACGGCCCGCGACTATACCTTCGTGGCCGATACCGTAGACGGTATTGTGCGCGGGGTGCGCTACCTGCTCAGCCACACCGGCGTGTTCGAAACCGTGAACCTGGGCAACAGCCGACCCATCCCGCTCCTGGAGCTCATCGAGGCTGTGGGGCAGGCTGTGGGCATCGCGCCCGAGCTGCGCTTCGAGCCCCTGCAGGCCGGCGACGTCGACATCACCTTCGCCGATATCCGTAAAGCCCAGACTCTGCTCGGCTACGCGCCCCACACTAGCCTGACCGAGGGCCTGCGCCAGTTCGTAGCCTGGCTGCCCGTAGTGGAGGTGGTGTGAGGAGGAGTAGCTACGGAATAGCCTGCACAGAAGCAAACCCTACTTTGGCTAGCACGTGAGTCAGCGCTTAAGCACGTATTTATGGGTTGGGGTAATCGGGTTTCTGCTGCTAGGTTGTGGCAAAGAGTCGTACCACGCGGCAAAAGCACGCCTAAGAGTTCCTGTTCCGCATCACAGCAGGCATTTTCGTAATGCACCGCGGCGGGAATACGTTCTGCTGGAGGATGCCTGTACCTGCCGCCCCAAGCTGTTTCGGCAGTTTGCGGCGCAGTATCGGGCCCTGAAGTCCGGCCCGCCGTTTAAAAAGCCTTTTGTTTCAGCCTTGACTATTCAGCCAATAGTCAACTCCACCAACTGTAATGGCCTGTACTACTTCTACCACACCCAGCTGCACAACGCCAAATGGCGCGGAAACCCGGTTTTTTCGCACCCAGTATTCATCATTAGCGGTGATTCACTCCACATTCTGTCAGCGGATACGCTGCGCAACCAACGGCTGTTAGAGTCCTTGCGGGGCCAGCTTTTGTATGATAGTCTGGTAAGCTACCGCCGGATAATATCCCTGGGTAAAGTCTTTATAGAGTACTAGTACCCCGGCTTTGACAGAAAAAACAAGGCCCGCTGCGCCGAGGACGCAGCGGGCCTTGTCAGCCTAGCGGATTCACCTACGGCGTCGTTTTCACCGCGCTGCTTGTCGTCGTTTCCAGGCCCCAG